>JBNLAU010000109.1:0-6621 GCA_050302295.1 Roseibium sp.
TGCGGCACACTGCCGATCAGGGGAGCTCTTCAAAGGGGCGGTATCCGCCAGAGGCGGATACCGGGCGTGTGCGGTTGGAGGCCGCGGGGAAGACTTGAACACGGGGTGCGGATCAGGCTCACGCACCGCAAATCTAGTGAAGCGCCGACACGGTGACGTTGGCCTTCTGGCCGCCAGTTCTGGTGTCGACAGCGACCACCACGGACATGCCTGCCCGCAGATGGCCGCTTGTGATTTCCTCTTCCGGAACCTTGATCTTCACCGGGACGCGCTGAACCACCTTGGTGAAGTTGCCGGTCGCGTTTTCCGGCGGAAGAAGACTGAACATCGACCCGGTGGCCGGCGCGATGCTTTCCACGGTTCCGTGGATCGGCTCGTCCGGATAGGCGTCGATGGAAATCTTGACATCCGCGCCCGGGCGGATGCCCTCAAGCTGGGTTTCCTTGAAATTGGCGTCGATATGGGTGTCGGCCAGCGGCACGATGGCGGCGACCCGGCTTCCCGGCTGCAGCAGTGAGCCGACCTGGGCGGCCCGATTGCCGACAATGCCATCGACCGGGGCACGGATCACGGTGAAGGCAAGGTCCCGCGCGGCCTTTTCCAGCGCTGTCCGTGCCGAGATCACTGCCTGCTCGGCTTCGCGGCGCTGGCCGGTCAGCACGTCGATATTCGCCCTCGCGAGTTTGACGGCCGCCTCGGCGCTGGCAAGATCGGCTTCGGCGCGCTTGCGGGCCGCCTCGGCCGTGTCGAGCGTTGCCTGGCTCGCAAAGCTGTTTTCAGCCAGTTTTTTCTGCCGGCCGAAATTCGCCCTGGCCTCGTCCCTTTGTGCCTTGGCCGCAGCGACGGAGGCCTCGGCCTGGAGGACCGACGCCTTCCCCGCCTCGATCTGGGTGCCGATACGCTCCACCGTGACCTTGGCACTGGCGATGGCATCGCGGGCGGACTGGACGGCAAGCTTGTAGTCGCCATCGTCAATCCGCAGCAGCACGTCGCCGGCATGAACCTTTTGGTTATCGCTCACCTCCACGGAGGAAACGTAGCCGGAGACTTTTGACAGAATGGTGGTGATGTCCGTCTTCACATAGGCGTCGTCCGTGCTTTCAATGAAGCGACCTTCGATCCACCAGTGATAGCCCTCATAGCCGCCAATGCCGAGCCCGGCGATGAGGACGATCGCAAAGACACGCTTTGCCTTGCCGCCCTTGCGCGGCGGCGCGCCGACCGGAGCCGGCTGAACACGTGCGGGGGACGTGCTGTTCCCGGTTTCCGGCGCACCGCTCTCGCCGCCCGACCCGGGGGATGCAGGTGTTTCGGCTGCCGGCAATCCTGTGGCGGCGGTTGCCTGCCGATCCCCACGATCTATGCCGCCATCCATGCGGCCTTCTCTCAGTGCCACGGTGAAATCCTTTGCCCACGTCATATGCAGAGACGGAAAATTGACTGAACGGTTCGGTCAATACGTGTTATATGCTTCCCGAAACCGGTGATGCAAGAGGGCACGGGAAAAATATCGCCCCGCATCGACCGGCCCTTTGCGCCCGTATCTTGCGAAAGGTCTGCAATTTGACAGGGCGCAATGCGCCGCCTACTGACATTATGAATAATGTGGAGAAATATGCGGAGCCATGACGGCAGTGACCATCGACCGGCCAACCAGCACCGAAGACACTGAGCCGCCTGCCGACAGTGCCAAGCGGAAACAAATTCTTGAAGGTGCACGAACCGTTTTTCGCGCCAAAGGGTTCGACGGGGCGAGCATGGAGATGATCGCGCGTGAGGCCGGTGTCTCCAAGGGAACCCTCTATGTCTATTTCAACAGCAAGGAAACCCTTTTCGAGGCGCTGATTCTCAAGGAGCGCCTCAATCAGGCGGAAGTCATAGAAGAGGTCCTGACCAGCCAGTCCGACATTGAAACGGACCTGCGCCGGATAGGCCGCGTCTACATGCAAAAGATGGTTCGTCCGGGAAAACTGTCGACCTTGCGCATGGTCATCGGCGCGGCTGAGAAATTTCCGCAGTTCGGGCAGTTGCTTTACGAGGCCGGCCCCTGCCAGGGCCGGAAGCAACTGGCAAGCTTCCTGAAAGACCGGATCGATCAGGGCGACCTGAAGGACTGCGATCCCGAGACTGCCGCAGGGCAGTTCTTCGATTTGTGCGTCGCCGGCATGCTGCGCCGGGTTCTGCTGAATGCCGGCCCACTGCCGGACGATGACGAGATCCGCGCCAATATTGACGCCGCGCTAAGAGTGTTTCTCGCCGCCTATGGCGCCTGACAGCGCCTTTGAGTGTGAACCAGCGTGGGGTCTCGACGCCGATAGGCATCGCAAGTTATTGAATTTTCACATTCCGACGGGGTCACTCCGGGGAGACTGTCCACAGCCTACCTTCGGCATGTTCTTTTTCAGCCTGAAATGGTCACTCTCGATGTCTTGTCGCCGGTGCTTGGTCACATAATGCACCGGATCCGGAGCAAGCGCTTGTTGGTCAGTGGCCCATACGCCGGAGCCCATCTGTTGATGGTGCTGTGGTCCACTGGTCAGCCGGCTCATAAAGCAACTAAATCTCGAAGCCGGTCCATACAATTGAACCGCATCGCGGAACGCGATGCGGTTCAGCGGCTAAGCAGGGAAAGACACTGCTGCACTCAGGTTTGCGGCTGACGGTTCAGTTCGCAAGCCGTGCCGTTATTTGCCGGAACAGTTCCAGGTTCTCCTCGTCATGTCCGACCGGCTCGGCCGTATGGCTGGCCTTCGCGATGACAAGGTTGTTGGCCGGGTCGACATAAATATACTGGTGAAACAGTCCCATAGCCGAATAAGCATCGGAACCGGGCATTGTCCACCACTGATACTGGTAGCCGAGATTCTCTTCCGGTCCAGCAGGTTCCGAGCCTTCGTCCGGCACGGTTGCTTCCTTCACCCAGGCCTCAGGTACAACCTGCGTGTCTCCCGAAAGGCCATTGTTCAAGAACATCAGCCCGAAGCGGGCATGATCGCGGGCCGTCGCGGCGAGGCCGGCACCGAAGAATTCCCTGCCGACCGAAGGCGGGCCGTCCATGATCCAGTAGGCGTCGCTTTCCATTCCGGCCGGTTTCCACAGCTTCTCGGACATATACTGCGCCCCGGTCATGCCAACCGCTTTCTCCAGCACGCATCCAAGAACGCTCGTGTCGAGCGTGGCGTAGTTGAACGTCGACCCTGGAGTGTTGGGTCCCGGTTTGGACTCCTTCGCCGCGTAGTCGCACCAGCGATACTTGTAGGCGACGAGCGAATTGTCATGGACCGTTGTCAGCTGCGTGTCGCTGCCGAACTTATAGACCTCGAGCCATTCCACACCGGAGCGCATGCGCAAAAGATCGCGAATTGTCGGTCCGTCGTAGCCGCTCCCTTTCATCTCTGGAAGGTAGTCGGTCACCTTGTCGTCGAGGCTCTTGATGGCACCATCCGCAAGGGCAAGACCAATGAGAGTGGAAACATAGGATTTTGCCACGGAAAACGTGAGGAAACGGGTGTTTTCATCGCTCCCGTTACGGTAGGTCTCGTAGACGATGTTCCCGTCTTTTACGACAACGAGAGCGTTTGTAGTCGTGCTCTCCAGGGCCTCCTCCAGGTCCAGTTTCTTGCCGTCGATTTCATACTCGCCCTCCAAGGAGACGGGCTTCGAGGGCAGCGCCTTGGTACCTTCGGCAGCCGCGACCGTGCGCGTGGCGAACATCTGGTCCATGTGCTGGAACGTGAGATAATTCAGCGAAGGGTCAAACATGCTGGCGCGGCTGTTGACCATCGTCGGTGACAACCACTTTGCGTCCTCGGCAGCCGAAGCAGCTACCGTCGGGCTCAGCAATGCCATGGTCAGCACAGCAGAGAATTTCCGGATACGATTTTGAACCACAAGTGTCCTCCTCCTGGTTACTGATTTCGAAAGCTATATGGTTCCGGATCCATTAGAGGTGGAACCTGCGGCGTTTCGGCGATCCATTCAGAACGGGTTGGCAAGATCTGTACAGACACATAATGTTGTCGACTGACAACCAAAGGTGTTCGCCAGAAGTGAAAACGCAACAACTCAAGGCCCTGGTAGCGCTTGCCGAAAGAGGTTCCATCCGCGGGGCGGCGCGAGACATGGGCCTTTCCCAGAGCGCATTGACCAAGACGCTGCGCGGGCTCGAAACGCAAGCAGGGGCCGCTCTGCTCGTCAGGGCATCTCGTGGCACGCGCTTCACGCCGGCCGGAAAGGCGCTGGTGGCGCATGCGCGCCTCATCCTCGCCACCATGCGCCGGGCCGAAGAGGATGTGCGCCGACTTTCAGGGCAAGCTATCGCAACTGCGCGCATCGCTGTAACGCCAGTGGTTGCGGTGACGAAGCTCAGTGGGATCATTCACGAATTTCAGCGCCGGCACCCGAATGGTCAGCTGGACGTTGAAACCGGTACTCTGGCGAACATCGTGCCGCGCCTGCTGGACGGGCAATTGGACCTTGCCCTGGGTATTGCCACTCCCGAAGCGTTACCGGCAGATCTTGCCTTTCTGCCATTTACGGAAGTAACGATGGCGCCGGTCAGTCGCTCGAGACGGTTCGCCAACCGCGTGGTCTCCTGGCAGGAGTTGTCAGGTGAGCGCTGGTTACTTAATCCAGCACCTGGTAGTGCCGACCAGACGGCTCTTGATTGGCTGGCGGAAAAAAGCATAACGCTGGCTCACCCTCCAACACTGTGCCGTTCACCGTTTCTGCTCGCCGCATTGAATCGGTCGACAGACCTGATCGCGCTCTGCCCAATACAAATTCTGGAGGATTCATTTTGGGGCAGCGGTTTGTTTCGAATAAAGGTCCCCGACTTGCCTCCTGCGATGAAGCTTGGTGCCTTGACCCGTCAGCACACACCGGATTCGCTGGTTTCCCGCGATGTCATAGAAATCTCGACCCGTCTGATCAGGAGTATCTGAATTTGTCTGGAAGGTAGGCACCAGATTGTCCGGTTGGCTCACCGGATAGACCTTCAGGTCGTGGACATTTCAAATCCAACAGGCAGGCATTGTTGAACTGTTGGAGATTGCAACTCGATCACCTGAGGGTGCCGAACTTGTCGTTCTGACCAGCTCACTCGGGGAACCCATTTCAACCAATTCGTCCACACGGCCTAGATTGGCTCGATGTTTGGAACTGCGTTGCAGGTAACCGGAAGCGCTTGGGAACTCTCCGGTCCAAAGCTCTTGACGGAAAAATACATGGATGATTGTATGAGTGGATACAAAAATCCACTGGAGCTGAAATGGCTATTCCTGCTTCTACCGACCGGACGGTGTCATCCACGGCTGAGGAGGAGGCTTATTTTCATTTGCAGTCAGCTCTTCGACGCGGGCGATACAAGCCTGGTGACCGGCTTATCCCCGAGGAGATAGCCAACGAAATCGGCATGAGCCGTATGCCGGTTCGGGAAGCATTCCGACGGCTTGCATCAGACGGTCTCGTTACGCTTCGTCCGAACCGCGGATGCATTGTGGCGGGACTGACTCTCGACGAAATCTACGAAACCTTTGAAATTCGCTCCGTTCTGGAAGGGCTCGCCGTTCGCCTCGCAACGCCGCAGATGACGGAAGAGACAATCGACGAGCTGGAACGCTTGCTCGACAGGATGGAACGCGCTGGACAGAGTGGCAGCAGCGACTGGGTTCTGAGGCACCAGGAATTTCATGCACTTATCTACGGTCACAGCGGTCGGCCGAAACTAATTCGTCAGATTTCCGCGTTGCATGTCGTGATCGAACCCTACATGCGGATCTGGTTCGATTATGCGGACAAACCACTGTCGGCGCGCCAGGAGCACGCAAAACTGATCGAGGCGATTAAGACCGGCGACGCCTGCCATGCGGAGTCTGTCATGCGGGATCACATTATCGAGACGGCTTCCATGCTTTCCGAATACGCGAGTCCCGACCGGCGCTGAGCGCCGGCCGGTCAATTTGTCCGAAGCCAGAAAGACGATAATCGGCACGGACAGGGAACAGCAGTCGCTTGCGACGCAGAGATAGAGGACTAGTCATGACGATTATTCGCATGGCCGCGCTGGCGGCTGCCTTCACGACATTGACTTTTGGCGCGGTTGCCCTTGCGCAGGACGGTCCGACCGAGATCACGATCGCTACCGAAGGCGCTTACGCGCCGTGGAATTTCACCACTGCCGAGGGCGAACTGGACGGCCTCGAAGTCGAGCTAGCCAACGACCTCTGCTCCCGCATGAAGATCAAATGCACCATCATTGCCCAAGACTGGGACGGTCTCATTCCGTCTCTGACGGTCGGCAAGTTCGACGTCATTATGGCCAGTATGTTCATCACGCCGAAGCGCCTCGAGACGATCGATTTCACGCAGCCCTATTCGGTTGACCCGTCGGGTTTTGCCTTCGCCAAGGACAGCGAGCTCGGAGAGCTCGGCATGTCGGCAGAAAAGTTCACGCTAGCTGACGAAGCATCCGCTCTTGCCGCAATAGAAAAGCTGAAACCGCTGCTTAAGGGCAAGGTTGTCGGCGTCCAGGCCGCGACGACCAATCTCGATTTTGTTAAAAAATACTTCTCCGACACCGTCGAAATTCGGGAGTACAAGACGACCGAACAGCACGATCTG
>JBNLAU010000110.1:0-10825 GCA_050302295.1 Roseibium sp.
AACAGATGATGGCGGAAGGAGAAGGTTTTGGCTCCGACGCCGGTAAAGCCCGATGCAACAAGCACCGTGTCGTCGGTTTTCAGCGGCGTCGCCCAGGTCAGCTTCATTTCCGCCGCGACGCGTCCGTAGCCGTGTTCGCTCAGGTAGGCATGGTTCATCGGCGTGCGCTCCCAGACATGAGGAACTCCATCGGTGACGCATGACAGGGCATGCTGATCGTCGGCCTTGCCATCCACGCCGATATGCCGCGGCAGAACGGTGCCGCGATAGCAAATCCGGGCGCCTTTCGCCAGCACGCCTGAAAGCGTGGTGCGCAGGCTGGCCGGGCCCGTCTGTATGCCCCTGGGAGCCGCTTCTGCGATCATGGGCGATTGAAAATCGTTGAACCTCTGACGCAAGGTCTTGGCTGAGTTTGCGCTCGGCTCGTATCCGTCCAGGGCGGTGGCGGCCAGCTCACCCGTTCCGCTTTCCCGCATCTCGTGCACAACGGTCATCATATGCGGCCCGTCAAAGGCAACGCTCGACTGGACCGTGATCAGGTCGCCGGTCCGCAATTCCTTGTGGTATCGCACGTGCCTGACACGGCGCGCACCCACCAGGGTTTCACTCAATCCGGACAGAAGACGGAACTGACGGTCAGCTTCTTCAAACCGGCTGAAGTAATATTGAACGTTTAAATGATCATTCTCATCGCATTCCCAGCGATTAACAAATGAAAACAGAGTCGCTTGAATCGTCATCTGATAATTTCGTATGCCCAATGGAGTGGTCTATTTCTGAAATTTCTCACAAGATCATTTGTTGCTGTATTCGCCTGAATTATCAACCGAAAATGTAGATATTGTGCAATTAAGTCGGATTGAATCACAGTTATGTTACGAGTTGCCCCATTCGCTGCGGAGATAGATTGTTAAACTTGTAGCCGCTCCTGCTGTTGCGCCGCTGTTCTTCTTTTTTTACTTAAATTATTCTCGCCGGCTGGAAAACTGTTCGGTTTCCGGAATTCCCTCACGACTTCATCATAAGTCAAAAGCATCGTTTGACTTGCCAGTAATCCCTGTTGCAAACATACTTGAACAAGGTCTGGACTCAGCGATCCGGCTGAATGGGCGCAACAGGGCGGGCGAATATGCATCGTTCCGGAAAAACAGCCGGCTACCCGGCTTCCGCGTTGCAATCTGAGTGTTGAGTCCAGATCGCGAGGCCGCTACACAAGGCTGGGTGCCAGGTAGCCAAATGGTCTGGAACTGCACAGGGAGGCTGCTATTTGCAGCAGAGTAGGTTCGTGCAGTCTGGAAACGGCCATTGAGGGAGGAAAAACAACGTGTCGGCGACTACGTACAGGTTCATCATCGCAGACGACCATCCCCTGTTTCGCGGCGCTTTGCGTCAAACGCTGGAGACGCAATATCCGGATGCATCGATTGAAGAAGCCGGAACCCTGGAAGATGTCACGACACGTCTGGAGCAGGATGGCGATGCCGATCTGATCCTTTTGGATCTGTCCATGCCAGGCATGCGCGGCTTCTCCGGTCTCATGTATCTACGGGCCCAGTTTTCGGGCGTGCCGGTTGTGGTTGTGTCGGCGAATGAGGATCCTCAGGCGATCCGCAGGGCGATTGAGTTCGGCGCGTCCGGCTTCATCCCGAAATCGCATGGCATCGACGTGATCCGGGAGGCGATATCCCAGGTCATGTCCGGAAACATGTGGACGCCGCCGGATGTCGATCTGACAGCGGATGACGGCAGCAGTGATCTGGTCCAGCGTCTTGCTACACTCACGCCGCAGCAAGTGCGCGTCCTGATGATGTTGTCGGAAGGCCTGCTGAACAAGCAGATTGCCTATGAACTGTCGGTCTCCGAAGCGACCGTGAAAGCTCATGTGTCTGCAATCCTTCAGAAACTCGGTGTCGAGAGCCGGACGCAGGCCGTTATCGAAGCCTCGAAGATCGAAGCCGGCCAGTGGCAACTCGGCGGCGAAACAACGGAAACCGCCGAACTCCCCTAGGGCAGCCTTCATACATAGCGTAATTCCGACCAAGCCGCGTACGCCCGCTGTTTGTGCCGGCTTGCCGTCTCATCGCGTCTGCGGCCAGCCGGCTCGACCTTTCCTCTGCTTCGATTCCACTCCACCATCTTTACCGGAATTTCAGGGTATGCAGCTATTTCTGTAACCTGCGGTTTTGCCCGCGTGTGTAATGAGTATCAAACGCGGAGACGAAATGCGGCCCGGTGCCAACTGGAAACTGATCCTGCGGACGATTGGCCTCGCTTTTCTTGCCCCTGGCGGTCCAGCCAGCGAAGAGAACGGGGAAGCTGTGGCTCGGCCGAACGGCCGGCTGGAATCCGATCCGAACAGGGCGTTTCTGTTGGCATTCGGCCATCGCGTCGTTGACGAAGTTGTGGCGCGCAAGGTGCGTGCGGCCCAGATCTCCAGTATTGCGCGGCTGACGCCATTCACCATTCTCGCGAATGTCGTCAATGCGATCGTCATCACGCCGATCTTTCTCCGGTTTCTGCCGGCCGCCGCTGTCGGAGTCTGGCTGGCGGCTGTCATGACCGTTTTGATCGTGACCTCGCTGAAATGGATCAGAGCCAGCCGGTCACCGGTCGAGGTTGCTTCCCGCCGGGTACTGAAAAAAGCGGTTCGACACGCCACGATCTTCAGTTCTTTGTGGGCAGTGATACCTGTCACTGCATTTGCAAGTGGTAACCTGGACGGTATCTGGATCGCCTCCTGCGTGACGACAGGCATGATCTGCGGTGGCGGTTTTGCGCTGGCCACCGTGCCCCAGGCTGCATTCCGCTGGGTCGCAATTCTCTATATCGCATCCGTGATATCCTTGACGCTCGATCAGAGTGCGGCGATGTGGCCGCTGTTCTTTCTTCTGACCAGCTACACGGTTGTCGTAATCGGCAGCGTGGCATCGGCAGGCTGGCTGTTCGCGTCTCATTTTCTGGCGGGAGCCGAGCTGGAACAGCGCGGTGAGCTGATTGCGCTGCTTCTGAATGAGTTTGAAGAAAAAGCCAGCGACTGGATCTGGGAGGCCGACAGCCAGGGCAATCTGTGTAATGTCTCGGACCGGTTCGTGCATGCCAGCGCCAGAACGCGCCGGGAGCTTGAGACCATGCGTATGGTCGACCTGGCCAGTTCTCTTGACGAAAGCGATGCGCGGGCGGTTGTCCGCCGATTGGAGAATGCGCTCGCACAGCGGAAGTCGTTCCGCGACATTGTGATTGGGGTGGACGTCAAGGGCGAAGAACGCTGGTGGTCCCTGGCCGCACGTCCGGTCTATGACGAACGTGGTTCTTTTACCGGGTATCAGGGCGTGGCATCGGATATTACCGAAACGCGCAGAGCGAATGCTCTGGTGTCCCATCTGGCAGAGCACGACTCGCTGACCGGCATCGGCAACAGAAGCTGGTTCCTGAAACAGGCCGGGCAACTGCTGGAAGCGCAGTCGCGAAAGGGACAAAACACGCTCACTCTGTTCCTCATCGATCTGGATAATTTCAAGGTCGTGAATGATACCAGCGGCCACCCGGCGGGCGATGAGTTGCTGCGGCAGGTTGCCAGCCGGTTCTCCGCGATGAGCGAGGGCAAAACCGTGCTAGCCCGTTTTGGCGGCGATGAGTTTGCTGCGCTTGGTCAGTTTGTCAGCGATGAAGCGGCCGGCGCCTTTGCCGAAGAACTCGTCAATGTGACCCGCAAACCGTTCCGGATCGGCGGCCGTGATTTTGCTATCGGCGCCACGGTCGGTTTCGCCCGCTTCAGGGAAAAGGCGGATACCGTCGATGATCTGATGCGCAAGGCGGATATCGCACTGTACAAGGCCAAGGAAAGCGGCCGGGGCAGGGCGCTTGCCTTCGAACAGGACATGGAACGTGAAGTCCGCGAACGCCGCGAGTTGGAATCCGACCTGCGTGAAGCGTTTGAATACGGCAAGCTCAATGTTGAATTTCAGCCGATCGTGCATGCCCGCACCGGCAAGGTGGTTTCCAGTGAGGTTCTGGTGCGCTGGATGCATCCCGAGCGGGGAGAAGTCACGCCCGACACTTTCATTCCGATCGCAGAACATGCCGGGTTGATCCTGCCCTTGGGCAACTGGGTGCTCAGGCGCGCCTGCGCCGCCGCCGCGCAGTGTCCGGAACTGCAAAGCATCGCGGTCAACCTGTCTCCGGTCCAGTTCATGGACCCGAACCTGGTTGAGCACGTGCTGTCGGTTCTGGAGGAAACCGGATTTCCACCGGAGCGGCTGGTTCTGGAGATTACGGAATCAGTTTTCCTGCGCGACTTCGGCACCGCCTCGGTGAAGCTGGAAAAGCTGCGTGATCTCGGTATCCGCATCGCATTGGACGACTTCGGCACCGGCTATTCGTCCCTGTCCTATCTGCGGCATTACAAATTCGACAAGATCAAGATCGACAAGTCCTTTGTCGACGAAATCGGCGTACGCAGCGACGGTCTCGCCATTATTTCCGCCGTCATCGCGCTTGCGCACAATCTGGGTCTTGAAGTGACGGCGGAAGGGGTCGAGCGACAGTTCCAGGTCGATGCCTTGCGGACGCTCGGCTGCGACACGATGCAGGGCTACTTTTTTGGCAGGCCCGATGCCAATCCGATGAACATCACACGGGTTCGGAAGCAAAGTTGGGATGACCGCTCGCCCAGCACCGCACCCAATGATCCTGCGGCCCTGAAATCCGGAAGCTGACGATTCCGGCGCTCGGGCCTGCGCCAGTTTCAGCCGATATTATTCCGCGGCCTGTCCGGCCCGGAAACGTGCCAGATGAGCTCTGAGCGCAGCGGGTTTGATCGGTTTGTTGAAGAAGCCGATGTCCTTTTCTCCAGCCTCCGTACGCACCGCCCGGCTCCGGTCCGCAGTGATCAGGATCGCCGGGATCTCGTTTCCGAACTTCCATCTCAACTTGATGATCGCTTCGATACCCGTGCCACTGTCCAGATGGTAATCGGCAATGATGACATCCGGTTTCATGCCCGCCTTGTTCAGCATCTCTGCGGCCTCGGCATCGTCGGTCGCAGTGAAGACCCTGCAATTCCAGTTGGACAGCAGGTGCCGCATGCCGCTCAGGATATCGGGTTCGTTGTCGATCGCCATGACGCAGAGCCCGTCCAATTGTCCGGCGGATGCCGGGGTCTGCTGAACCGGGGCAAGGTCCGGCATGGCAGCGGAACGCGGCAATTCGACCGAGAAACAGGCGCCCTTGTTTGCTTCAGATCTCAGTTCGACCGGGTGCTGCAGAACATGGGAAATCCGTTCGACGATCGAAAGACCGAGGCCGAGGCCCTTGGCGACGCGCATCCCGTCATCCAGCCGGTGAAACTCCTGGAAAATGGCCTTCTGCTTGCTTTTCGGGATGCCCATGCCGGTGTCATGGATTTCCACCAGAACGCGGTTCCCACGCCGGCGGCAGCCCACGAGAACACGGCCTTTCTGGGTATATTTCAGAGCGTTGGAAACAAGGTTTTGCAGCAGCCGGCGCAGCAGCCGACGGTCGGTGCGCACGGAAAGGGATGTCGGAACGATTCGAAGTTCCAGATCCTTTTCTTCCGCCACAGGCCGGAAATCCAGCTCCAGCCCGCGCAGCAGTTCGTCCAGGCGGAAGACGGTCGGTTCAGGTTTCAGCGCGCCGGTGTCGAGCCGCGATATGTCGAGCACGGCGCCGATGATATCCTCAACCGATTCCAGCGCGGTCTCGACATTGCGCACCAGGGAGCCGTCATCGCCGTCCTTGAGCTTGTCCACCAGGACGGAGGAGTAAAGCCGGGCGGCGTTCAGGGGCTGCAGAATGTCGTGCCCGGCCGCGGCCAGGAAACGGGTCTTGCCGATATTGGCTTCCTCGGCGGCGCGGGTCGCCTCGACAAGGCGTTCGTTCACAAGCGTGAGTTCCTCGGTCCGCTCCCGCACCCGCCGTTCCAGGGTTTCGTTTGCCCGCGCCAGTGCTTCTTCCGCCATCACCCGCTCGGTAATATCCGTGTAGGTGGTCACGATGCCGCCGTCGGGCATCGGACTGATGCGGACTTCGAACACGGTGCCGCTCGATTCCAGGCGCTCCTGAAAGGTTTCCTGAATAAGCACAAGCTTTTCCAGCCGGTCGGCGACAATGGTTTCCACAGGCCCCGGACCGTGTTCGCCGCGTTCGGCATTGAAGCGCAGGATGGAATCCAGCGTGGTGCCGACCTGGCCGTATTCCGCCGGCAGGCCAAGCAGGTCGCGGAACTGCCGGTTCCAGCAGATCAGTCTGAGGTCCCGGTCGAAGACGCCGATACCCTGACGGACCTGGTTGAGCGCGGTTTGCAGAAGATCCCGGTTGTATTGAATTGCAATCGAGGCGTCGTCCAGCAGCTTGACCGCCCCTTTGGTTGAGGGGTCGTGCCGTTTCAGCATCAAGGTGAGCACAAGACGGGATGACGCGGCGCCGATGGCGCTGGCCAGAAGCTGTTCGGAGAACCTCAAAAGATTGGCGTCCGCCGTCGTGTTCGGGTCCAACTGGATACCGCGTTCGCTGGCAAACCCCCTGAAGGAGCGTTCGGTGCGTTCTTCGCCGAGGTAGCGTGCGACGGTAGCCTGCAGGTCGCCCGCTGTCACGGAGGTACGCCAGTAGCGAAGGTTGGGAGACGGTGTGAGTTCCGCGGGAACAAAAACATTGGCCTGCAGGGTTTCGCCGGGCAGGGGCTTTCTCAGGAAGGAGCCACCGGTGAAAAGCAGGATGTTGACAAAAAGGCTCCAAAGGGTGCCGTGCATGAACGGGTCGATTTCAAGACCGAGAAGGGCCTGTGGTTTTAACAGGCTGAGGCCGAAGGGGCCCGTCTCCAGAAATCCGTCGGAAATCAGGCCCGACTTTGCGAATGTCGGCAAGAGCAGCGTATAGGCCCAGAACAGGAAGCCGCCGCTGAGACCGGCAATCGCGCCGAGAGAGGTCGCCCGGCGCCAGAAAAGCGCACCCACAAAGGCGGGGGCGAATTGCGCAATCGCGGCAAAAGAAAGCAAGCCGATGGATACTAGAGCCGCTGTGTTGCCAGCTGCCTTGTAATAGGCATAGGCGAGCAGCAGGATTCCGAAGATCGCCAGCCGCCGGATGCTGAGCAGCTGACTGCTCATATCGCGTCCGGCGGAGCTGACAAGTTCGTCTTCGCTGTGCCGCCGTAGCAGCAGGGGAACGACGATATCGTTGGAGATCATGATCGACAGGGCGACCGTCGCCACAATCACCATGGCGGTTGCTGCGGACAAACCGCCGATGAAGACAAACAGCGCGAGCCAGCCCTGACCGGCATCGATCGGCAGGGCTAAAACATAGGTGTCCGGATTAAGGTCCTGGCCGAACCGCAGCAGGCCGGCGGCCGCGATCGGGATTACGAACAGGTTGATCAGCACCAGATAGACCGGAAACATCCAGGTTGCCCGGCGCAGCTCCGCGTCAGAGTTGTTTTCCGTCACCGTGACGTGAAACTGGCGCGGCAGCAGCAGCACGGCAAAGGCGGACAATATGGACATGACCAGCCAGTTGCCGGCGTTGAGAGGTTTTTCGAAAACCTCCGCCACTTCCGGCGCCTCGGTTATGGCCCTGACCAGGTCGAACGGCCCGTCGAACAGGAAATAGGTAACCCACACGCCCACCGCCAGAAAGGCGAGCAGTTTGACAATCGCTTCCGAAGCGATTGCCAGCATCAAGCCTTCCTGGTGTTCCGTCGCATCAATATGTCTGGTGCCGAAAGCCCAGCTGAAGATAGCCATGACAAGGGCAATCAGCAGGGTGATATCATCGAACACCGGCGTGAAAAGATCGCCCGGCGTAATCCGCGGCCCGACCAGCGTGGTGATCGACAGGGACACGGCTTTCAGCTGAAGGGCGATATAGGGGATCACGCCGATCACCGCGATAAGGGTGGCAAGAGCTGCTACCGACTGGCTTTTTCCATACCGGGCGCCGATGAAATCGGCGATTGAGGTGATGCTTTCGGTCTTGGAAATCCGGATCATCCGCTGCAGCAAGGGATAGCCGAGTGCGAAGACCAGAAGGGGCCCGATATAGATCGTCAGAAATTCAACACCGTTCCGGCTGGCATTGCCGACCGACCCGTAGAACGTCCAGGACGTGCAGTAGACGGAGAGCGAAAGGGCATAAATGAAAGGACGGCCGCCTTTGCGCGACGAAAAGCGGCGCGTTGTGCGGTCACCATAGCTTGCAATGGCAAACAGACACAGGATGTAGGCCGTTGCGGCCAATATCACGAGCCATCCGTGCAACATTGTCTGGTTTACCGTCCTCCCGAGCGATATTTGTTCCGGGTACCGGACTTGAAGGCAAGCCCGGAACATTCATAGCAGAAACTCTGTCCGCCTGTTTTTTGCAGATCGGATCATAGCCGGGGCGTTCTGTCTATTCGTCATGCGAACAAGACCGTCCGCGCATTGATAAGAGTTGGTGAAGTCTTCTTCACATCCTTTCATAAAACAATCGGGACCAAAGCAAGTAGGATCCGCAGGTCAAATCCAGATAAGTTCCTATTTGTTGTGCTTGGTATGAGAGGACGCGCCGCGTGACAGACCTGATCGACCGCCTGAGCCCGGAGGCGCGCAATGCTCCGGAAAGCGGCATTGTCGAAGTGTTCAATGCCGGATGGGGACGGCAGGACCTGATCCCGTTATGGGCCGGGGAAGGCGATCTGCCGACACCCGCATTCATTTGCGATGCGGCCAAGGCCTCTCTTGACCGGGGCGAAACCTTTTACACCTATCAGCGCGGCATTCCGCCCCTGCGAATGGCTCTCGCGGAGTATCATCAGGGCCTGTATGGACGGGAGTTTTCACCGGAGCGGTTCTTCGTCACCGGATCGGGAATGCAGTCCATTCAGCTCGCCGTGCAGGCGGTTTCGGGCGCCGGCAGCGAAGTGATTGTGCCCACCCCGACCTGGCCGAACATCACGGCAGCGGTCGGACTGCGCGGCGCGCGTGCCATTTGCGTGCCCATGCGCGAGCATGAAGGCTCCTGGAAACTGCATCTGGAAGACATCGAGGCGGCGATCACGCCGAAAACGTCGGCGCTTTTCCTGAACTCCCCGTGCAATCCAACCGGTTGGGTCGCTGATGAGGAACTGTTGAAGGCGTATCTGGCGCTTGCCCGCAAACACAATCTCTGGATCATCGCGGACGAGATCTACGCGCTCTTCTATTACGGCGATGGCGGTCGGGCTCCGTCATTTTATGATGTCGCCGACGACGACGAGCAGATCCTTTTCGTGAACTCCATGTCCAAGAACTGGGCGATGACCGGCTGGAGGATCGGCTGGATTTCCGCGCCGCCCGTTCTGGGGCAGGTCATTGAAAACCTTATCCAGTATTCGACTTCCGGCGTTCCTTCGTTCTCTCAATGGGCTGCGACCGCCGCTCTTCGTGAGGGCGGGGCGTTTCTGGCCGAGCAGGTTGCACGGGCGCGCCTTGGGCGGGACTGTGTCTTGAACGGATTGAAAAGGCTGAATCGCGTGAAAGTGCTGCCACCCGATGGCGCCTTCTACCTCTTCTTTTCCATTGAAGGTGTCACGGATACGCGCCGGTTCGCCCTCGATCTTGTCCGCGAAACGGGCGTGGGCCTTGCGCCCGGAACGGCCTTCGGGCCAGGTGGAGAAAACCATCTGCGGCTCTGCTATGCCCGGCGTAAGGATCACCTTGAGGAAGCGGTGCGTCGAATTAGCACTTGGTTACCAGAGATTTAGGCTTTCGACGGGTTGTCCGCATAAGTGAAACCCCTTAAACCTTAAATGGACGTGATTTCCATTTGAGTGCCGGGATGGGGCAGGACAGAATTATCGAGCAGGACGAAGAAAACCTAGCCGTTTCGGAGGCTCGCCTTGCGAGCGTCCTGGACACGGCTGCGGACGGCATCGTCGTGATCAACGACCGCGGCCAGATTCTGGCGTTCAACAAGGCCAGCGAACGGTTGTTCGGTTATGACGCGTCGGAACTGCTCGGAGGCGATCTCAGCCGCATCATGCCGGAGCATTATGCCAATGCCCATCACCGGTATGTGCAGAACTACCTGGAAACCGGAAAAAAGCAGATTATCGGAATCGGCCGGGAAGTTCAGGCGCAGCACAAGGACGGCACCGTTTTCCCGATTGAACTTTCCGTCGGAGAGGCCGAAACGCCCTGCGGGCGGCAGTTCATCGGCATAATGCGGGACTTGCGTCCGCGCAAGGCGATCAAGGACCGTCTTGCCAAGACCCAGGCTCAGCTTCTCCACATGACCCGGATCAGCGCTCTTGATGAAATGGGAGCCGCCATCGCCCATGAGCTCAATCAGCCATTGACGGCTATTTTGCTCTATCTGCAATCCGTGTCCCGCAAGACCAGGGCGGACGACTCACTCGACCCCCTGATCCTTGATGTAATCGATAAGGCGGTGCGTGAAGCTGAAAGGGCAAGCGAAATCATTCAGCGCATGCGCCAACTCGTCGAGAAAAAAGCGCCCGCGCGCCAGGCAGTCGATGTGCAGGAACTGGTCAGCGCCTGTCTGGAAATAGCGGAACTGGGCAACGGAGACGGCAAGCCGAATTTGCGTGCCGACGTTGCTCCCGGATTGCCGCCGCTACAGGCTGACCCGGTGCAGATCCGCCAGATTCTCATCAATTTGCTGCGCAATGCGCGTGAAGCGGTCGCGGAGGTACCAGACAAAAAGGTTGTCCTCTCGGTACGCCATGTCGGCGATGGGCTGGAGTTTCGCGTCACCGACAACGGACCGGGCGTGCCGGAAGAGCTGGTGGAAGGCCTGTTCCGGGCATTCACCGGATCAAAGCACAAGG
>JBNLAU010000111.1:0-13776 GCA_050302295.1 Roseibium sp.
GAGGCCACCGGCCGATTGTCTGGCCTGCTGATCGGCGCCGAACTTGCCGCGGTCAGGGATGAATTCGACCTTTCCGGCGTAGCGCTTCTGGGCAGCGACAAAATTGCCAAATCCTATCACAGCGCGCTGAAGTGCCTTGGCTGCGAGGCCAGGATGCTGGACGCGGAAACCATCACGCTGCGGGGCCTCGCACTCGCCTATTCTTCCCACACAAAGGTGTCTTCATGAGCCGCAATCTGATCGCCATTTTGCGGGGCCTGACCCCGGATGAGGCGCAGCCCGTCACCGAATGTCTTATCAATGCGGGCATCACCCGCATTGAGGTGCCGCTCAATTCGCCAGAGCCGCTGAAAAGCATCGAGGCCATGGCAAAAACCTTTGGCGCTCATGCGGAAATCGGTGCAGGCACCGTTTTGGAACCCTGCCAGGTGCATGACGTCAAGGCTGCCGGAGGTACGCTGATCGTGTCGCCCGACTGCAACCCCGAAGTGATCAGAACCACCAAGGCGGAAGGCATGTCTTCCTTTCCGGGCGTCATGACGCCGACCGAATGTTTCACCGCCTTGCGGAGCGGCGCGGACGGCCTGAAGTTCTTCCCCGCATCGCTCATCGGACCGGACGGACTGAAGGCCATGCTTGCGGTTCTGCCCCGGGGCACCGCGACCTATGCCGTCGGCGGCGCGGGGCCGGACAATTTCAGTGACTGGATCAAGGCCGGAGCGGCCGGTTTCGGCATCGGCACCGCCCTTTTCAAACCCGGCTTCACGGTCGCGGAAATCAAAACCCGAGCAGAGAAGATTGTTGCCGCGTATGATGCTGCGGCGACGGTCAGCGAGTGAATTCATGACGAAAGTGTTTGATGAACGCCAGTGCACCCTCGGCGAGGGCCCGCTGTGGCATCCGGAGCGCCAGCAGCTGTTCTGGTTCGATATTCTGGGCAAGAAGCTGATGACCCGGGACAACGGCGCCCCCAAATCCTGGACCTTCAACGAGTATGTGTCCGCGGCCGGCTGGGTCAGCCGCGCCGAACTTTTGATCGCAAGTGCCAGCAAGCTGTTCCTGTTCAATCTGGAAACGGAAACATCGGCGAAGCTCTGCGACTTGGAAGCGGACAATCAGGTCACCCGGTCCAACGACGGGCGCGCCGACCCAAAGGGCGGCTTCTGGATCGGCACCATGGGCGTCAATGCGGAACAGGGCGCTGGAGCGATCTACCGCTTTTACAAAGGCGAATTGCGCAAGCTCTTTGGCGGCATCACCGTCTCCAATGCGATCTGCTTTTCACCGGACGGCGAAAATGCCTATTTCGCCGACACGCACACGCAGACCATTCAGCAGGTAGCTCTGGACGAAGCGGGCTGGCCTAAAGGCATGCCAACCCTCTTTGTAGATTTGTCCAGCGACGGTCTCAATCCGGACGGTGCCGTGGTCGACAGCGAAGGTCACCTGTGGAACGCCCAGTGGGGGGCAAACCGCGTCGCCCGCTACACACCGAACGGCCAATTCGTGGAAGAGATTATCTTCCCGGCCCAGCAGGTTTCCTGCCCTGCTTTCGGCGGCGAGGATCTTCAAACCCTGTTTGCGACCACAGCCGCCATAGGACTGAAGGGCGATGACGAAGGCAAGACGTATTTCGCCCAGGTAACCGTTCCTGGCCAGAGAGAACATCAGGTCATTTTATAGGGAAACGGTCAGCATCGACGCCGGCACAGTCGAAAGCCGGCAGCCGGTGCTGCAAAACCTGTCCATCAGTCCTGCGAGACCTGAACCCGGCAATCTTTTGAGAACGGCTTCTCTTCCTGCAAACTTCCGCCTGGAACAAGCCTCAGTGAGGTTCACTCATGAAACGTACGCTCGGCACCTGCTACTATCCGGAACACTGGCCGGAGGAGATGTGGGAAGCGGACGCCAGACGCATGGTCGAGGCAGGTCTCACCTGGGTCCGTATCGGAGAATTCGCCTGGTCCCGGATAGAACCCACCCCTGACGACCTTCGTCTGGACTGGCTGGACCGCGCCATCGAAACGCTTGGCCAGGCCGGCCTCAAAGTCGTGATGTGCACGCCGACGGCAACGCCGCCGCGCTGGGTGGTCGACAAGCATCCTGACATGCTTGCGCTGGATGCCGACGGCCGCCCGCGCGGGTTCGGCTCCCGCCGGCACTACTGCTTTTCCAACAAGGGCTACCAGCGGGAAAGCGACCGGATCGCCACGCTGATCGCAGCGCGTTACGGCAACAATCCCCACGTAGCCGCCTGGCAGACCGACAATGAATATGGCTGCCATAACACGAGCTTTTCCTATTCGAACGCGGCACGCGATGCCTTCCGTATCTGGCTGAAGGAGCGTTATGGCTCAATTGAGGCGCTCAACAGGGCCTGGGGCAATGTCTTCTGGTCGATGGAATACAGATCCTTTGACGAGATCGACCTGCCCAATCTAACCGTTACCCAGCCGAACCCGTCGCACACGCTGGCCTTCAGGCGGTTTTCCTCCGATCAGGTTGCCGCCTTCAACAAGCGCCAGACGGAAATCATCCGTACCTATTCGAGCGCTCCGGTCAGTCATAACTACATGGGCCGATCAACCGATTTCGATCATTTCAAGGTTGGCGACGATCTGGACATCGCCACCTGGGACAGCTACCCGCTCGGTTTTCTGGAGGATCGCGTCGGTGCCACTCCCGAGCACCAGCGCCGGTTCGTCCGGCAGGGCGACCCGGATTTCCAGGCGTTCCATCACGACATTTACCGTGCGGTCGGCAAGGGCCGCTGGTGGGTGATGGAACAACAGCCCGGCCCTGTTAACTGGGCCCCATATAATCCCGCCCCACTGCCCGGCATGATGCGGCTATGGGCCTGGGAAGCCTTTGCCCATGGCGCTGAAACTGTAAGTTACTTCCGCTGGCGCCAGGCCCCCTTCGCCCAGGAACAGATGCATGCCGGCATGCTGCGCCCGGACAACGCCGACGCTCCGGCTCTTGTCGAAGCACGGCAGGTCGCCGATGAACTGCGCGATGCGCCGGACGTTTCCGCCCCTCAGGCTCCGGTTGCCCTGATCTTCGACTATGATGCGGATTTCGCCTGGAAAAGCTTGCCTCACGGCGCAGGCCTGTCCTATTTCCAGCTTGTTTTCGACGCCTATAAGGCCCTGCGCAAACTCGGCCTGTCCGTCGACATCCTGCGCGGCGAGACCCGCGACTTTTCCGGCTACAGGATCGTTGCCGCACCAGGGCTGATCTACATGCCGCGGGATCTGAAGGCAGCTCTTGGCGAATGCGGCGCGCACATCGTTCTGGGCCCGCGTTCAGCCGCGCGCAATGCGGACATGGTCATTCCGGTGCCTCTGCCGCCGGATATGCCAGGTCTCGACGTCACGGTTTCACGCGTCGAAAGCCTGCGCCCGGACGTGCCGGTGCCGCTCAAGGACGGTGGTGCATTTACCGGCTACCGCGAAGAGCTGGAAGGTGCCGCCGACGTGGTTCTGGAACTCACCGACGGCCAGCCCGCGGTGATGCGCAGCGGCAACCTCAACTATGTTGGCGGATGGTGCGACGAGACCGCATGGAACAGGATTTTCACCGAACTCTGCCTCAAAGCGGGGATCGAAACCCTGCAGCTTGATGGCGGCGTCCGCTGCCGCGACACCGAGGGCATGCGGATCTGGACCAACTACGGCGCGGAGCCGGCACAAACGCCTGCCGGCCAGATTGAAGCGTGCGGAGTATTGTTGGAAAGGTTCTGACAGCAGCGGCCACGGATTTGCCGGCAAACCGGAACAGCGCCATCAGATCGGTTCTTGTTTGTTGCGGGTGGTATCAGACCACTTCCCCGCTGACCAGTTGCTGGATGATGGACGTGTAATTTTCCACCCCTTGCGCACCCGTCACCAGATGCTTGCCCTCGAAAATGACGGCTGGCACGCCGTGAATGCCGTTCTGGGTCCAGAAGGCTTCCTCCTGGCGCACGACCTCGGCAAATCGCCCGTCCTCCAGAACCTTCATGGCTTCCTCGCGGTCCAGTCCCGCGCTTTCAACGGCGTCTGCAAGGATCTCGGTATCATTCAGATCCTTTTGTTCGTGAAAATAGGCCGTGAACAGAACCATCTTCAGATCCTGCGACTTGCCTTGCTTTCCGGCCCAGTGAAGAAGTTGATGAGCCTTGAAGGTGTTCACCATGCGCATGTCGTCAGTGAAGCGGAATTCGAAATCGAGCCCGGCTCCGATTTCCGTCAGATGGTCACGGACGGCCCTGGACTGTTCGGCTGTCGAACCGTATTTGCGCGTGAGGTGCTCGCGCAGATTTTCGCCTTCCGCCGGCATGTCCGGATTGAGTTCGAAGGGATGCCAATTGATGGCGGCGCTCACGCCGGTCTGCGCGATGGCCTTTTCCAACTGCTTGAACCCGACCAGGCACCAGGGGCAAACCGCATCCGAGACGATGTCGATCTTCAGTGTGTTTTCCGCGCGGGGCTGCTGAGCATGAGAAGTCATCAATTATCCTTGTCCCCGGCGGTCATGGCCTGCGGGAAGTTTTGCTGGTGTGTTTTCCTGACAAACATATAGGGGCCCTGACGGCGGGAAAAAAGCCTCCACACACCGACGGCACCAGTTTCGGCAGGCCTATGAAAGGTTGACCCGGCGCCCTGTTTTCGCCGATTCCGCGATGGCGTGGATGACCACCTCAAAGTGCATTGCCCTGCCGAAGCATGGAACGGCGGGCCGGTCCTCCATGATCGCGCGCAGAAATTCATGCGCCTCGATGACCTTGAGATCGTTGAAGCCAAGCTGATGTCCCGCAGCGGGCACAAAGTGACCGTAAGGCGGATGTTCCGGTCCGCTGAGCAATGTCTTGAAGCCCTGCTCCGCCTTTGGACCACGGTTCTGGTAAAGGCGCAGCTCGTTCATCCGCTCCTGATCGAAGGTAATCATGCCTTTGGAGCCATGCACTTCAAAGGCAAGGTAGTTCTTGCGGCCCCATGCGCAGCGCGAGGTGGAGATGACGCCGTGCACACCGTTCGCGAATGTCAGAAGCGCCGAAGCGACATCTTCGTTTTCCACAGCGCGGCGCTCGTAGGAACCTTCTTCCACCGGCCGGGTCGCATGCACGATTCCGGTTTCGGCGATCAGGCTGTCAATCGGCCCGATCAGAACAGTCGCCAGCGAAACCAGATGGCAACCGAGATCGCCCAGAGTGCCGAGTCCCGCCTCTTCCTTCGTTGCCCGCCAGGTCCAGACAAGATCGCGATCGGCCTGGTAGTCCTCGTCCACCGTGCCCCGGAAATACAGGAGATGGCCAATGGCACCATCCTCGATCAGCTGGCGGGCATGGACAAAGGCGGGATTGCGCAGATAATTGTAACCGACAATGGTCTTGGCGCCGGTTTCCTCAGACACCCTCAGCATGTCCCGGGCGTCGTCCAGCGTCACGGCCATCGGTTTTTCCAAGTGCACATGTTTGCCGGCCTGAAGGGCCGCCTGCGCCATCTCCTTGTGCACCTTGTTCGGCGTGGTGATGCAGACGATATCGACATTCGGATCGGCAATCAGATCTTTCCAGTCGTCGGTCGCGCGGTTGAATCCGAACTGATCGGCGAACGTCTCGGCCTTGTCTGCCGGCACATCGCACAGAACTTCCAGCCGGACCCGGGGAACGTCGCCAAAGACAGCCTTCACCGCACCATAGGCCAGCGCATGGCACTTGCCCATAAAGCCGGTGCCGATCAAACCAATACCCAGACTGTCCATTGCCCTTATCCTCCCGCAGCCGGGCCGAAGCGGAACGTTGTACCAAGCACAACAAATAGGAACTCATCTGATGGCCTGTTTGTTGTGCTTGGCATTGTCCGCCCTTCATCTTGATATGATGGTCGTTCTGACGCTCAGACTTCGTCCATGCCGACCGCGCGGCGTTCGGCGACTGATTTCAGCGCAGCCTCCGCCAGCGCCAGAGCCTTCAATCCGTCCTCACCGCTCGGGGACGGCGCCCGTCCGGTTTCGATCGCCTTCACAAAGGCCGTGATTTCAGCGGCATAGGCGTCCGTATAGCGGGTCATGAAGAAATCGTGCAGCGGCGGCCGGGTATAGCCCTGCGCGGTCGCGACCTCGATGGATACCGGGCGTTGGTTTTCAGCGGCGACCACGCCTTCGGAGCCATGCACTTCGATGCGCTGGTCATAGCCGTAGGTGGCCCGGCGTGAATTGGAAATCGAGCACTGTTTTCCGGACGCGGTCGTCAAAACCACCGTCACGCTGTCATAGTCTCCAAGCTTGCCGATTTCCGGATCCACCAGCACCGACGCGGCTGCGTAAACGGTCGTGATTTCCTCGCCGAGCAGAAAGCGCGCCATATCGAAATCATGGATGGTCATGTCCAGGAAAATACCGCCGGACGACTGAATGTAGGACGGCGGCGGCGCACCCGGATCGCGGGAGGTAATCTGAACCATTTCCACGTTGCCGATACGCCCCTCGTCAATCGCCTCGCGCACAGCCTTGAAGTGCGGGTCGAAGCGGCGGTTGAAACCGAGCATCAGCGTCGCACCCTCCTCCTCAACCGTTTTGAGACAGGCTTTCACCCGCTCCACGGAGAGATCGATCGGCTTTTCGCAAAAAATCGCCTTACCGGCCTTTGCGAAACGTTCTATCAGATCCGCATGGGTGTCCGTCGGTGTGCAGATGATCACCGCATCAATGTCATCCGCCCGGGCAATATCGTCAATGGTGCTGACACGGGCTCCGTAAGCCGCGGCAATTGCCTCGGCCGCTTCCGGAAAGGCGTCGGCGACGGCGGCAAGCCGGGCTCCGGGCGTGGATCCGATGGCTTTCGCATGGACCTTGCCGATACGGCCAGCCCCCAGCAGAGCGACATTGATTGCCATTGATCTTCCTCCCGGATGGCGGGCAGCGCGCGTGTGTAACAAGCGGCTTGCCAATTTAGAATAAAAATTCCAAAATCACTTTCCACGGAATGTGTCAAGCCGGAAACAACGAAAATGACGAACGAAAATGAACCGGAGCCAATCCCCGCAGTGTCGGCACCGGAGACGATTGATGCCTTTTTCAAGCACCTTGGTAACACGGCGGACCGGTTGCCGAAAAGACTGAAGCAGTTTGCCGAATTCATTGCCGCCAATCCGGACCGCGTTGCGGTTTCGACAGTTGCGGAACTGGCGGAAGGGGCAGACGTCCAGCCCTCTGCGGTCATGCGCTTCTGTCAGGAAATGGGCTTTTCCGGCTTTTCGCAAATGCAGAAGCTGTTCCGGTCGGATTATTCCCAGAAATGGCCGGACTATGCGACACGGCTTGCGAAACTGCGCGAACACGGCACGGAGTCGCCATCCGCCCTTCTGGCAGAATTCGTCGAGGTTGGACGGGCCTCCCTGGAAAACCTGCTGACGACAGTGGATCCCGTCGCCCTGCAGCAGGCGGTCGACGTGCTTGCCCGGGCCGAGACCATTCACATGGTCGGCTTCCGCCGCGCTTTTCCCGTGACCTCCTATCTCGCCTATGCGTTCGAAAAAATGGATGTACCCGCGGTTCTTCATTCCGGCATCGCCAATATCAACATGGAGCATCTGATCCGTCCGAATGACGCGGTCATTGCCGTGACCTTCGCGCCCTACACGGATATGACCATCGAAATGGCAACCAGGGCTCGCGCCACCGGAGCAGACATTGTGGCAATCACAGATGTTGTCACCAGCCCGCTTGCCCGCCTCAAAGCCATCCAGCTTCTGGTCGCAGAACTTGATGTCGGTGACTTCCGCGCCCTCTCCGCCAGCCTTTCCCTTGCCATCGCCCTGGCCGTTTCCGTGGGCGCACAGCGAAACCGCGCACAATAATTTGGAAAAAATCTATTGCATTAAATCAAAAATGGAATTTAAATTCCAAAGCTGGTCTTGAAGCTTCAAGGCCACTCGATGACTTCTGAATACGCGGGGGAAACACAATGACCCGCATCTCATGTTCTGGGAGGAACACATGAAGAAGACCCTCATCGCAATGGCCGCCGCGGCCGTTGCATTCACCGGCTTGAGCGCGCCGGCTTCCGCCGAAGGCGAACGCTTCGTGCTGGTCAGCCACGCACCGGACAGCGACAGCTGGTGGAACACCATCAAGAACGCCATCGCCGTTGCCGGCGAGCAGATGGATGTGGAAGTGGAATACCGCAATCCGCCGACCGGCGACCTTGCCGACATGGCCCGCATCATCGAGCAGGCTTCCGCGTCCAATCCGGACGGCATCATCGCGACCATCGCCGACTATGACGTCCTCTCCGGCCCGCTCTCCAACGCGGTCGCCAAGGGCATTCCGGTGATCACCATCAACTCGGGCACGGAAGAGCAGTCCAAGAAGATCGGCGCCCTGATGCATGTCGGCCAGCCGGAATATGCTGCCGGTAAAGGCGCGGGCGAAAAGGCCAAGGCCGCCGGCGTAAGCAAATTCCTCTGTGTGAACCACTACATCACCAACCCGGCTTCCGTTGAGCGCTGCCAGGGTTATGCCGACGCCCTTGGTGTCGAACTTGGCAGCCAGATGATCGACAGCGGCCAGGACCCGGCGGAAATCAAATCCAAGGTCATGGCTTATCTGCAGAGCAACCCGGACACCAACGGTATCCTGACCCTTGGACCGACTTCGGCGCATCCGACCCTCGCGGCGCTGGAAGAAATGGGCAAGTCCGGCACCATTCACTTCGGCACGTTTGATCTGTCCGGTGAAATCGCGCAAGGCATCAAGTCCGACGTGATCGCTTTCGCCATCGACCAGCAGCCTTACCTGCAGGGCTATCTGCCGGTTGTCATTCTGACGAACCTGGCCCGGTACGGCGTGGTTCCGGGCAACTCCATCAACTCCGGCCCGGGCTTCGTGACCAAGGACAATATTTCCCTCGTGGAAAAATACGCGGGCGAATACCGCTAAGGGCTTTGACCGACAGCGGTCGACCGGAGAGGCGGGCAACCGCCTCTCCGGTTTGAAAGAATTGCAGGCGCTCCTTTTGCAGGTTGAGCGCTCCCATCCGGAATATAGCTCTGCGGCAGGTCCGCACGGAAGAGATCCAACAAGCGGCCGGCCCGATCGGCGCGCAGGAGGAAAGTAATGGCTGATACCCAAACGGCAGCCGCATCTGAAAAGGACGAGCGCGTACGGGAGATGTCCTCCCTGCGCAAGGCCCTGATCCGCCCTGAACTCGGGGCGATCTGCGGCGCCATTCTCGTCTTCGTATTTTTTGCAGGCATTGCCGGCGACAGCGGCATGTTCGCTCCCGAAGGCATCATCAACTGGGGCACCGTCTCCGCGCAATTCGCGATTATCGCAGTGGGTGCCTGCCTTCTGATGATCTCCGGAGAGTTCGACCTTTCGGTCGGCTCCATGATCGGCTTCTCAGGTATCGTCATTGCACTTGTGTCCGTGCAATGGGGATATCCAGTCTGGTTCGCCATTCTGGTCGCCTTCACTCTGGCAATCTGCATTGGCGCCTTCAACGGCTACCTCGTGATCAAAACCGGCCTGCCTTCGTTCATCGTCACGCTTGCCTTCCTCTATATCCTGCGCGGCCTGACGATTTTCCTGTCCATCGCAACAACGCGCAAAACCATTATCGGTGGTGTCAAGGAAGTGGCTGAAGGCGACCCGATCGCCTGGCTCTTCGGCGGCAAGGTGTTCTCCGGAGTGTTTGTCTGGCTTGCCGATCTCGGTATCGTCGGCAAATTCGTAGCCGGTCCGAAAGCAGGCCTGCCGGTGGTCGAAGGTATTCCGATGCTGATGATCTGGGCACTCGCACTGATCATTTTCGGGCATGTCCTCTTGACCCGCACGCGCTTCGGCAACTGGATCTTCGCCTCCGGCGGCGACACCCAGGCAGCGCGCTATGTCGGCGTGCCGGTGAGCAGGGTCAAAATCCTGATGTTCATGTTCACCGCCTTCTGCGCCACCATTTTCGCCACCTGCCAGGTGATGGAATTCGGTTCCGCGGCCGCCGACCGCGGCCTTCTGAAGGAATTCGAAGCCATCATCACGGTTGTGATCGGCGGCGCGCTTCTGACTGGCGGCTACGGATCGGTGATTGGTGCCGCGCTCGGCGCGCTGATTTTCGGCGTGGTTCAGCAGGGGCTCTTCTTCGCCGGTGTCGAAAGCTCGCTGTTCCGCGTCTTCCTCGGTGTCATCCTGCTGCTCGCGGTGATCCTCAACACCTATATCCGCCGTATGATCACGGGAGAACGCTGACATGTCAGACGCACTCATCGAACTCGTCGATATCGAAAAGCATTTCGGTCCGGTGATCGCGCTCGCCGGTGTCTCGGTCACCGTCAAAGCCGGAGAATGCCACTGCCTTCTGGGCGACAACGGCGCGGGCAAGTCGACCTTCATCAAAACCATGTCCGGTGTGCACAAGGCCACCAAGGGCAAGATCCTGATGGAGGGCAAGGAAGTCAATTTCGACAACCCGCGCGATGCCATGGCGGCCGGGATCGCAACGGTCTATCAGGACCTTGCCATGATCCCGCTGATGTCGGTCACCCGCAATTTCTGGATGGGGCGGGAGCCGCAGAAGCGGTTCGGCCCGTTCAAGTTCTTCGATTTCTCGCAAGCCAACGAAGTCACCATGAGCGAAATGGCCAAGATGGGGATCCGCCTGCGCTCACCCGATCAGGCGGTCGGTACCCTGTCAGGCGGCGAACGCCAGACAGTGGCCATCTCCCGTGCGGTCTATTTCGGTGCCAAGGTGCTGATCCTCGACGAGCCGACCTCCGCGCTCGGTGTCCGCCAGACCTCCAATGTCCTGGCGACCATCGACAAGGTCCGCAAGAAAGGCATTGGCGTCGTCTTCATCACCCACAACGTGCGCCATGCCATGGCGGTCGGCGACCGGTTCACCGTTCTGAACCGGGGCAAGACGCTCGGCACGGCCATGCGCGGTGAGATCAAGGCCGAGGAACTTCAGGAAATGATGGCCGGTGGTCAGGAACTGGCCGAACTGGAAGGATCTCTCGGCGGCACCATTTAAGCTGCGGGCGAATAACGGACGGAATGTGCACGTGAAGAAACTCGATGTCATCACTATCGGCCGCTCATCGGTCGATCTCTATGGCGCGCAAGTGGGTGGCCGGTTGGAGGACATGGCCTCCTTCAACAAGTATATCGGCGGCTCGCCCACCAACATGGCCTGCGGCACGGCACGTCTTGGATTGAAGTCCGGCCTGATCACCCGTGTGGGCGACGAACACATGGGCCGGTTCATCCGTGAAGAGCTGGAACGCCACGGCGTGGCAACCGATGCCGTCATAACCGACAAGGCGCGGCTGACGGCACTGGTCCTGCTCGGCATCCGGGACCAGGAACAGTTTCCGCTGATCTTCTACCGCGACAATTGCGCGGACATGGCGCTGTGCGAAGAAGATATCGATCCTGACTTTATTGCCTCCGCCAGATCGGTCGTTGCCACCGGCACCCATCTCAGCCACCCGCGGACCGAAGCCGCGGTGCTGAAGGCACTGTGGATTGCCCGCGAATGCGGCGCAAAAACCGCGCTCGACATTGATTACCGGCCCAACCTGTGGGGTCTGTCCGGCCACGGTGACGGCGAAAACCGCTTCATAGCCTCCGACAAGGTGACGGAGAAGCTGCAATCGACATTGCACCTGTTCGATCTGATCGTCGGCACGGAAGAGGAATTCCACATTGCCGGCGGCACGACCGACACGGTTCAGGCGCTTAGGAATGTCCGCAAGGTCTCAGGGGCCACGCTCGTTTGCAAGCGGGGGCCCATGGGTGCTTCCGCCTTCGAAGGCGCCATTCCGGACAGCCTGGACGATGGCATTTCCGGTCCCGGATTTCCGATCGAGGTCTTCAACGTTCTGGGGGCCGGCGACGGCTTCATGTCTGGCCTGCTCAAGGGCTGGATCACGGGGGAGGACTGGGTCAGGACGCTCACCTACGCCAATGCCTGCGGTGCCTTTGCCGTTTCCCGCCATGGCTGCACGCCCGCATATCCAAGCTGGGAGGAGCTCCAGTTTTTCCTGAAACGCGGCATCGCACGCAAGGATCTGCGCAACGACGCGGAGCTGGAACAAGTCCATTGGTCGACAAACCGGGGCCGCGTCCATGGCGGCGACTGGTCGACCATGCGTGTCTTTGCCTTCGATCATCGCATCCAGCTGGAAGAGATGGCAGACGATGCCGGCGTGACGCACGAGCACATCGGCTTTTTCAAGAACCTCTGCCTCGACGCTGCACTGAATGTCGCGGACGGTCAATCGGGCTACGGCATCCTGTGTGATAGCCGGCACGGCCGCGAGGCACTTTATCGGGCCGCCGGAACCGGCCTTTGGATCGGTCACCCGGTCGAATGGCCTGCCTCCCGGCCACTGACCCTGGAACCGGAAATCGGACCGGATTTCGGCGGTCTGTCCGAATGGCCCGTCGAACATGTGGTGAAGGTGCTGTGCTTCTACCACCCGCAGGATACCGACGCGATGAAGGCCGAGCAGGAGGACATCCTGAAACGCCTCTTTGCCGCCTGCCGCCGCAACCGGCTGGAATTGCTGCTTGAGGTCATTCCGTCCAAGGTCGGCCTGGTTGGCGATGACACGACGGCGGATATCATCCGTCGGATCTATGATATCGGCGTTTATCCGGACTGGTGGAAGCTGGAACCGATGACTTCCCGCGAGGCTTGGTCAAAGGCCTGTGCCACCATCACGGACAATGATCCAAACACACGCGGCATCGTCGTGCTCGGCCTTGATGCCCCGGAAGATCAGCTGGCGGCGAGCTTTGCCGAGGCAGCCAGCTTCAACCTCGTCAAGGGCTTCGCGATCGGCCGTACGATCTTCGCCGACGCGGCGCGCAAATGGCTCGCCGGAGACTTGACAAACAAAGACGCGGTTGCGGACATGACACAGCGCTTTGAGCGCCTGTGCCGGGTCTGGGACGATGCGCGCACCAAGGCACAATCATCCGCATCTCAAGGAATTTCCGCATGAGCACCATCAGACTTACCGCTGCCCAGGCGATGGTCCGGTATCTCGCAGCGCAGATGACCGAGGACGGCGAGCGGTTCATCGACGGCGTCTGGGCGATCTTCGGCCACGGCAATGTGGCAGGTCTCGGCGAAGCCCTGGAAAGGGCCGGCAACGCCCTGCCCACCTGGCGCGGCCAGAACGAGCAGACCATGGCCCACACTGCCATCGCCTATGCCAAAGCAAAAAAGCGCACACGCGCCATGGCCGTGACCTCTTCCATCGGGCCGGGGGCGACCAACATGGTCACCGCGGCGGCTCTTGCCCATGTCAACAGACTGCCGGTGCTGCTCATTCCAGGCGATGTCTTCGCAAACCGGGCGCCGGACCCGGTGCTGCAGCAGGTCGAGGACTTCGATGACGGTACGGTCTCCGCCAATGACTGTTTCCGCGCCGTTTCGCGTTATTTCGACAGGATCAGCCGGCCGGAACATCTTCTGACCGCCCTGCCCCGCGCCTTCCGCGTGATGACCGATCCGGCCAACTGCGGGCCGGTGACCCTGGCGTTCTGTCAGGACACCCAGGCCGAGGCTTTCGACTATCCGGCAAGCTTTTTCGAACCGAAGGTCTGGCGCATCCGCCGCCCGGAACCGGACAGCCGGGACGTCAGCGACGTGGCAGCGCTGATCCGGTCCGCGAAAGCCCCTGTGATCGTCTGCGGCGGCGGGGTCGTTTATTCGCAGGCGGAAGAAGCGCTCGGCGACTTCGCAACCCGGCACTCCATTCCGGTGATCGAGACCCAGGCGGGCAAATC
>JBNLAU010000112.1:0-9755 GCA_050302295.1 Roseibium sp.
GATCCTCGACATGATCGCCAACGACACCTTCGGGCTGAAGGACTTCGAGGTTGTCGAGTCTTCCGAGCAGGGCATGCTGGCCCAGGTGGCCCGCGCCAACCGCCGCGAGAATGACATCGTGTTCCTTGGCTGGGCACCACACCCGATGAATGCCAATTTCGAGATGGCCTATCTCGAAGGCGGCGACGATATCTTCGGCGGTGATGCAACGGTCTATACCAACGTGCGCGCAGGCTATATCCAGGAGTGCCCGAACGTGGGCAAATTGCTGGAGAACCTGGAATTCTCGCTGGCCATGGAAAACGAGATCATGGGCGCGATCCTGACCGATGGCGAGGACCCGAACAAGGCCGCTGCGGCCTGGCTGAAAGAGCATCCCGCGACCTTTGAAAACTGGTTGGTGGGTGTGAAGACCCTTGATGGCGGAGACAGCTTCGCGGCCGTGAAAGAAAAACTCGGCCTCTGAAACCGGAAAGACTAGGCAAGACGCCGGCACTTGGCCGGCGTCTTCGCATTATCGGAACAGACAAGAAGGGGCAGCAGGTTGGACCGGCTATTAAAGTGGCTCACTGACAACAAACTTCCGATCGGAAAATGGGCGGAAAACGTCGTCAACTGGCTGACTGAACACGCTGAATGGTTATTCGACGCAATATCCGATTCTCTCTCGGCAGCTATCGAAGGAATTCTCTGGGTTCTTCAAGCTCCGCATCCCCTGGTGATGGTCGTCATCATTGTCGCGTTGGCCTACGCGGTTCATCGCACGATCGCATTCGCGGCTCTGGTGGCTGTTTCACTCTTGCTCATCATCAATCAGGGGTATTGGGAAGAAACGACGGAAACCCTGGCGCTCGTGATTGCGTCCACAATTGTCTGCATGGCGATTGGGGTGCCGGTGGGCGTGCTTGCGGCGCACAATCAGCGTTTTTATGCGTTTCTGCGGCCTGTGCTCGACCTCATGCAGACGCTCCCGACATTCGTCTATCTGATCCCGGCATTGATCCTGTTCGGACTGGGCATGGTTCCAGGTCTCATCGCCACGGTGATTTTCGCAGTGCCTGCGCCAATTCGCCTGACACAGCTTGGCGTTTCATCAACGCCGACGGCCTTGCTGGAGGCCGGTAGGGCCTTCGGCGCAACCAAAAACCAACTCCTTTGGAAAATCGAGTTGCCCTACGCGCTGCCTCAGATCATGGCCGGCTTGACACAAACCATCATGTTGTCGCTGTCGATGGTCGTCATCGCTGCGCTGGTCGCGGCGGACGGTCTCGGCGGTCCTGTGTTGCGCGCGCTTAACACCGCAAACATCGCACTCGGATTTGAGTCCGGCGTGTGTATCGTTTTGATCGCGATCGTGTTGGACCGGTTTTTCCGCAAGTCTGAAGGAGGCAAGTGATGAGTGGCGCAGACAAGATGCCCGTTGTTTCCTTCAAGGACGTCGACATCGTCTTCGGCCCGGAACCGGAAACCGCCCTGCCGCTGATAGATGCCGGCAAGACCCGCCAGGAGATCCAGGCCGAAACGGGCCAGATCCTCGGTGTGGCCGGAGCGACTTTCGATATCCACGAGGGCGAGGTCATCGTGCTGATGGGCCTTTCCGGATCCGGCAAGTCGACCCTTCTACGGGCGGTCAACGGCCTCAACCCTGTTATTCGGGGCGAGGTCCAGGTCCACGACGGCAGCAATTACGTCAATCCTGAAACCTGTTCGGAAAACGATTTGCGCCAATTGCGCCGCCGTCGCATCGGCATGGTCTTCCAACAATTCGGGCTGCTGCCCTGGCGCACCGTTTCGGAAAATGTCGGCTTCGGTCTGGAGCTGGCCGGTGTACCGGCGAAGGAACGTGCCGCCAAGGTGGAGGCCCAGCTGAAGCTTGTCGGTCTGACCGGATGGGGCGAGAAATACGTGCACGAGCTTTCCGGCGGGATGCAGCAGCGTGTCGGGCTTGCCCGTGCCTTCGCCACCGACGCGCCGCTGCTTTTGATGGACGAACCGTTTTCGGCGCTCGATCCGCTGATCCGCGACAAGCTGCAGGATGAGCTTCTGGATCTGCAGAAAGAGCTGAACCGCACCATTATCTTCGTCAGCCACGATCTGGATGAGGCGGCCAAGATCGGCTCGCGCATCGCGATCATGGAAGGCGGACGGGTGATCCAGCTCGGCACGCCGCAGGAAATCGTCAAGAAGCCGGCCAATGACTATGTCGCCGACTTTGTCGGTCACATGAACCCGCTCAACGTGCTCAGGGCCCGCGACATCATGGTGCCGCCGGGGAGCCTGGCCGGCTCCCTTGCCAATGGCCTGAACTGCGAGGTCAACACGCCGATCCGGGAGGTCGCCAAGCTGAAGAAAACCAGCTCGGAGCCCGTTGTCGTTCAAAAGGACGGCAAGATCGTCGGCGTCATCGGCCAAAACGAGCTGCTGGAGTGCATGCTCTAAATGCATTGCCGCAGCCGGGGCGAAGGCCGTTCGTGCCCTCATTTTCAAAGGCGGCGAAGTGACGTCTCAAAGGGTGGGCGGTTTGCCTTCGGGCGGATGCAACAAAAAACGGGGCCGTTTGGCCCCGTTTCATATCGCGAGTGAGCGCCGGCTGTTGCTGCGGCGGCTCGTAAACTCAGACCAGCTCGAGCTGTGCGGCCTGCTTGCCGCGGCCGCGACGGTCGTCTTCAGCGACGAAGGAAATCTTGGCGCCTTCGACAGGCGTTCCGATACCGGCCTGTTCAAACGCGGTCACGTGAACGAATACGTCCTTGCCGCCGTTTTCCGGGGTGATGAAGCCGAAGCCACGATCATGGTTGAAGAATTTGATGGTGCCTGTCTCACGCATGGAGAAGCCTTTCCGCTGGTAGAATGCGCCACCCGTTTCCGGCAAGGCGCGGATAAACGAGAAGTCAAATAAGAAACGGAAAGCTTGGTAATTCAGAGCAGCGCTTGATGAAGCGGTTGCCGAAGTCAGTCTTACCGGGTCTTTCGTCATGTCCCGTACGGCACAATCCGTGCCGATGGGCAGTAATGTAGGAGTCAAATCCTCATCCGGCAAGTGAAAGATGCGCAAGTAGCAAAAACAAGTCCGCTCCGGCGGAAAAAGCAAAGCGAAAGCTTGTGACTCCGGTCACAGAGGAAAACGGTTCTCATGGCTATGGTTCCTTCATGAGCTGAGGCAACACGCAGGGGCCTCTCAGTCAGGAAAAGGGACACCGTCATGTTCAGGAAAGTTGCCAATACCACCGTTGCGCTGGCTCTTGTTGCCGGTGCCGCTCTCACAACCCAGACCCAGTCCGCAAACGCTGCGGAAGGCTGGCAGGTTGGCGTCGGCATCGCAGGCGGTCTCGCCGCCGGTGCAATCCTCGGCTCTGCCCTGTCGCAGCCGCGCTATGTGGCACCGCCACCGGTTTACTATCCGGCACCCACTCCGGTCGTGACCTATCGTCCGGCACCGTGGACGCCGGCCTGGTACAATTACTGCAGCAACAGATATCGGTCGTTCAATCCGAACACGGGTTACTTCCTGGCTTATTCCGGCCAGTACCGCTTCTGCCAGTAAGCGGATATCCGTTCGGCAAATGCTAAAAGACAATGCGCTCGAGCCGGTAAGCAGTTAGCCCTCAAAGGGTTGTCCGGCCACTCCCTGCAAGGCGTTCCTCCCCCGCCTTGCAGGGAGTTTTTGTTTGCCGGGCGAATGTTGTTGTCTGAAGATCTTCCCTCTTGCTCAAAGCGAAGAAATTTGTGCGCTTGCGGCGTGCTTGAAAGCTGATGACATATCGTCAGGTGTCACTGGAAATCCGCACGGCCGCGCGCATTGTGGTCTCCAGCTGATTGAGAAACCGCGACCGGTCCGCCTTGGTGAAGCCGGGCCCGCTTTCCCTGATCTCGCCGATTTCCCGCAAGTGCGTGTTGAGGTCGCGCATGGCGAGGCGCATGCCGATGCCGTCTTCGCGGAAAGGTTTGCCTGTCGGGCCGATCACCAGGGCACCCTCCTTGACGCAGCGCGCCGCCAGCGGCACATCGGCCGTGATCACGACGTCGCCCGTCCGGGCCCGCTCCGCAATCCAGTTGTCCGCCTCGTCCGGGCCTTCGGGAACGACAACGCGCTCGATCAGGTCCCCTTCCGGCAGGCGCATCCAGCTGTTGGAAACGATCTTGATCTGCACCTTGTGCCGTTCGCCCACACGAATGGCTTCGTCCTTCACTGGACAGGCATCCGCATCCACATAAAGCACGGTCATTCTGCCTGACCTCCTTCCCCGTCTTTCAGCATGCTGGCAATTCCGGCTGCCGCCCGCCGCCCCGTGGCGAAACAGGCCTGGAGCAGATAGCCGCCGGTGGGCGCTTCCCAGTCCAGCATTTCTCCGGCCGCAAAGACGCCAGGCAGCTTCCGCAGCATCATGTTGCTGTCCACCTCGTCGAGGCAAATGCCGCCCGCCGAAGAGATAGCCCGGTCAATGTCATAAGGCGCGGTGCATGTCAGCGGTAGAGACTTGATCCGCTCCGCAAGAGCGGCTGGGCTGTCCGGCAGTGGCCCGGCTTCGTGGAGCAGCGCCCGTTCCGCGGGGTTGAGCTTCAACGTCTTTTTCAAAAAAGTCGCAACGGATTGCTTGCCGCGCGGCCGTTCCAGTTTCCGGCAAAGGGTTTCGCTGTCTGCGGCCGGGCGCAGATCAATCCGGATTTCGGCAAACCCATGCCGGTTGATCGCCTCGCGGATTTCCGCCGACAGGGCGTAGACCACGCCTCCTTCAAGGCCCTTTTCAGAAAGCACGGCTTCACCGGCAGCGCTTTTGCCGCCAAGATGCAAGGCAATCCGTTTTAGCGGCGACCCGGCAAACTGGTCTTTCAGGTAAGGGCTCCAGGCAATGTGAAACCCGCAATTGGCGGGCTGAAAACGTGCGACCTTGACGCCTCTTTCTTCCAGTGCCGGCATCCAGGCGGCATCCGAACCAAGCTTCGGCCAGCTTGCGCCGCCAAGGGCGAGCAGGACGGCACGGGCGGGGAAGGGTTTAGCGGCTTCGCCATCCGGTTGGAGAAGGACGGATCCGTCGTCGGAAAACCCTTTGAATGTGTGGCGCCTCAACAGCTTGACGCCGTTTTGCTCCAGCCGGCGCAGCCAGGCGCGCAACAGCGGCGAAGCCTTCATGGACCGCGGAAAAACCCGTCCGCTGCTGCCGACAAAGGTCTCCTCACCCAGATCGTGGCTCCAGGCTCTCAGCGCATCGGGCGGAAAATCCCGGATGATGGGGTCCAGAAAATCCCGTGCCTCCCGGTATCGGCTCAAAAAGAGTTCCAGGTCTTCGCTGTGGGTCAGATTGAGCCCGCCGCGTCCGGCCAACAGAAACTTGCGGGCAGGGGAGGACATCCTGTCGGCGATGGTCACCGCGTGACCGGCAGCGGACAGTTGGTCCGCCGCGAACAGTCCGGCAGGGCCTGCACCTATGATCAAAACTTCATTCATTGCGCCTTATAGTGCCGGGCGGGTGAAAAACGCCACATCGCGCGTTTGTTTTTTCCGCATCCAGTGTTCGTTTTGCTGCGTGTTGAGCGGCGCCTCAAAAGCGTTTCGGCGCGGGATAAATTTCCGCTTTTGAACGCATGGGTAGCACCGCCAGCCCCGCGAAACCGCGGTATGCCCTAAATTATTTGTTATCCGTCTCATGAGATCATCTCCCTGAAGTTGAGCTGACCGGTCGGAAAAACCGGGGCGAGTTCGAAAACAAAGGGCGCATTCCATGGAGAAAACCAGGGATATTGTTGTCGTCGCGGATCCGGATGCGAACGTTCAGACAGGCTTTCAAAAGCTGTTTGGCGGCCAGCAGGAAGTTGCCTGCTTTTCGGAAACCGACGAGGCTCTGGCATTCTTGCGGAAGAACCAGAGCACCGCCGTCGTCTTCTCCTGCTTCAATCTGCCCGGGCAGGGCGGCACCGCGTTTTTGCGAGCCGCTGAAACCATCGTGCCCCAGGCCGCGCGGGTCATGCTGACACGCGAAAAGTCGGCAGAAGCGATCAAACAGGCGCTGAACGAAGGCCATGTCTTCATGTTTCTGGAAAAGCCCTGTCAGCCGATTGATCTTGTCTCGGCCATGGAAACCGCGCTGGTCCATCACCGGCAGCTCGCCAAGGACCGGGCGCTGCTGGAACGGACCCTGGCCGGATCGGTCAAATTGCTGATCGACATGCTCGCCCTGTTCCATCCCGAAGCTTTCCGGCGCACAGGAACCGTCCGCAAACAGGCGCTCAAGCTTGCCCGGGCGCTGGATTTGCGCAAGACGTGGGAGCTGGAAATGGCGGTGATGCTGTCACCGCTCGGCGAAGCGCTTCTACCGAAGGAAATCCTTGCCCGATACCGCGCTGCCCGCAGCCTGACCGAGCAGGAACGCGACGTTCTGAACAAGTCTCCAGCGCAAACCCGGGAACTCTTGAGCAACATTCCGCAGCTGGAAAGGGTTTCGGAATATCTTTATCTGTCGGCGCGCGGTTTCGACGGCTCGGGGTTTCCGAAGGATGGGCCCATTGGCACGGACATTCCGACGATCTCGCGCATCATCAAACTGCTGACTGACCTCTGGTATGCAAGTCCCGAAGCCGGGCCGGACGCCGCCGCCATGGAAGCCCTGACAATCAATGGGCGCAAATACGATCCCGACCTTCTTGCGCTGGCCAGGGTTGTTCTGATGGACGATGTCCCCGAAGAGCGCAGGAAACACGTTGCCCAGTGCCACATCCGTTCGCTCCGTCCCGGTGATATTCTTGTCGATGACGCCCTGACGGAAGGCAGCCACGAATTGGTCCTCTCGCGCGGCCACATGCTGACACCGACCACCATTCGCCGCCTGGAGCATTTTCACCAGACCACCGGGGTCCGCCAGCCGATCCGCGTGGAGCGGCACATGGTGACGGAAGAAGTGCTCGTTGATACGGCTTAAGTTCAACTGAGCCCTACTTGGCCCGCTTCTCCAGAAGTTCTGCTTCATGGGCCTTCGCCACCCGCAGGAAGCGGGCATGGGCGTAGTTCATGGACAGAATGAAGCCCCACCAGCCGTACTTGCGGTACTTGCGGACAAAATAGGCCTTGAAGAAGCTGACGGGGAATTCGGTCAGGAGCCGGATTTTCGGCAGTTTCCGGCCTCGTGCGCGCATATCCTCCACCTGCATTCCGGAATAGCGGTTGTATTTGCCAACCTGAAAATCCAGCGAGCGGATCGAGCGGTGTGCGATGATTCCCGAAAGGTTGCCGATCTTCGCGCCGTCATCCGGCCGCACGGTGTCATGAACGATTGAAGCCGAGAAGCGGCCCTTGCGCCGGTCATAAAGGCGGATCTGGTGATACCCGTAGGCCCAGGGCGCGGGCGCGGTTTCATGGGCATACATGTCCCGGATCATGATGCGCCAGCCGTCAGCAGCCTTGTAGCTGCCGTCCGCAAATTTTGTCCTGATCTCCGCCTCAAGCTCCGGCGTGATCTCTTCATCGGCATCCAGATTGAGAAGCCAGTCGTTACGGCACTGGTCCTCGCCGAAACGCTTCTGCGGACCGTAGCCCGGCCAGTCGTTGGACACGACCCTGGCTCCCAGGCTTTCGGCGGCCGCTATCGTGTCGTCGGTGGAGCCGCTGTCGATGACGATGACCTCGTCCACCCAGCCGATTACGCTTTCGATCGGCCTGGCAATTCGGTCGGCTTCGTCTCTGGCGATAATGAAAACGGAAAGGGGCAGGCGGGAGGTCATAAAGTTTCCGGCTCGTTTCGGTTCACCGGACAACCCCGGCGCGTCTTTATTAGCTGCGCCGGCGCATGATTTGAAGGAAAGAAATCAGGGCGTCATCCGGGCGAATGCGGCGTCCAGCCCTTCAAGGGCAATTGTCGAGCCGTCAATGGTACCGGTGAAACCCGGTGCCTTCAGGTCTTCCAGCAGCAATCCGGTGAACGTGAGCGAAGCCGGTTCCGTGCCAAGGTTGAAAGCGCACAGGATCGTTTCGCCTTTGTATTCGCGCGCGAATACAAGCGTCTCCCCTTCGCTGTCGAGGAACGTCATGTCACCCTTCCTGAGCGGTGCTTGCTTCTGCCGCCAGGTATAAAAGGCCCGATTTCGGTTCAGGATCGACGCTTCGTCCTTGTCCTGCTCGGACGCTGCCAGGGCCAGGTGTTCCGGAGCGACCGGCAGCCAGGGTTCTACCTCGGAAAAACCGGCGTGCTGGTTGTTCTTCTCCCAGGGGATCGGCGTGCGGCAGCCGTCGCGGCCCTTGTAATCCGGCCAGAAACGGATGCCGTAGGGATCTTGCAGTTTCTCGTAAGGAACGTCGGCCTGGGGCAGGCCGAGTTCCTCGCCCTGGTAAAGGCAGGCGGTGCCGCGCAAGGACGCGCAGAGGGCGGTTTCCAGCGGCGCGAATTTGCCGGCATCCAGACCCTCGCCCCAGCGGCTGCCGACCCGCGGCACATCGTGGTTGGAGAGCGCCCAGCTGGCCCATCCCGTGCCGATGCCCGCGTTCATTTCTTCAACGATCCGGCGGATATAGGCTGCCGAATGCTGCGGTGTCAGCAAATCGAAGCTGTAGGCCATGTGAATGCGTTTGCCGTCTTCGGTGTAGGACGCCGTCAGCTCCACCGCCTGACCATCCGCGCCGATCTCCCCGACGGAGGTCGTGCCCGGGTATTTGTCGAGAAGAGCACGGAGCCTTTCCAGAAAAACCAGGTTTTCCGGCCGGGTCTTGTCGTAAATGTGATCCTGGTACCCATAAGGGTTGGACGGGTCCACCGTTGATGGCAATTCCCTGTCGCTCAGAGGCGGATTGTCCCTGAGTTCCTTGTCGTGGAAATAGAAGTTCACGGTGTCGAGACGGAAGCCGTCGACGCCCCGGTCCAGCCAGAACCTGGCAACGGAAAGAAGCGCATCCTGAACCTGTCTGTTGTGGAAGTTGAGGTCCGGCTGGCTGGCGAGGAAGTTATGCATGTAATACTGACGCCGGTGGCTGTCCCATTCCCAGGCCGGGCCACCGAAAATGGACAGCCAGTTGTTTGGAACGGACCCGTCCTCCTTTGCGTCTGCCCAGACGAACCAATCGGCTTTGGCATTGTTCCGTGAGGACCGGCTTTCCTCGAACCAGGGATGCTGATCCGACGTGTGGGAAATCACCAGATCGATCATGATCTTCAGGCCGCGGGCGTGGGCAGCGGACAGCAAACGGTCAAAATCCGCCAGCGTGCCGAACATCGGATCGACGTCTTCATAGTCGGAAATATCGTAGCCGAAATCCTGCATCGGAGAGGTGAAAAAGGGCGACAGCCACACCGCATCCACCCCGAGGGAGGCAATGTAATCCATGCGTTCGGTCACGCCGTTCAGGTCGCCGACACCATCACCGTTGGTGTCGTTGAAGGACCGCGGATAGACCTGATAGATCACCGCGCCGCGCCACCAGTCCGCGTCTTTGGTCATGTTGTCTGGCATTTGGACCACCTGTCCCGTTTCGGCTTCTTCGAACATTGCCGGTCTCCGTTCCGCATGACGATCGCGCCGCGTACATGCGAATGCACATAAAGGCCGGCAGGATGCACAGTGGCGGGTGAATTGAATTCAAAGCGCTTTGAATGGCTATATGCGGCGGATTGCCAGGTCAAGCCATTCCACCTTAAAAAGTCGTGAGAATGTGCATTTGAACGGGTGCAGGACGCAGACAGTGTGAGAAATGCGGATTGGATTAAACGCGTTCCGAAAATAAAGCCGGCCCTGCATTGCAGGGCCGGCGAAGCAACTGAAAAGTCTCAGAACAA
>JBNLAU010000113.1:0-20375 GCA_050302295.1 Roseibium sp.
GCGCGCGGCTGCGACCTCGCCCGCCACCGTCGGCTCATATTTGGCCAGCTTGGCTTTCAGCATAGCGACTTCCGCTTCAAGGCCGGTGATCGTTGCCAGAGCCATCGTGTCGGAGGCCGGCCGCCAGTCGTCGCCGTCTTCCTGCGTGGCGTCCGTTCGGGAACCGGATTTGTCTTCCGGAGACTTGGCCCAGCTTTCCGCCAAAGCCTTTTCCGCGTCAGACAGCTTTTGCTTGAGTGATTTGACTTCCTTCGAAAGCAGATCGACCGCGTGCTGCTCGTCGTTGATCATGGCGATCTTTGCTTCCAGCTCGCTGACCTGCTTCTGTTGCTCTATTTTCAAAGCCTCGATTTCGCTTTTCATGCGGGATGCATCGAGGTGAAATCCGGCGGATTTTTCGCGCTCGCTGTCGAGCTGGCGCTCGACGCGCCTCAGTTCGACGGCATGCCTGGCTCTGGCCTGGTCCTGCGCGGCCCTGACTTCGGCATAGCTGGAAGGGTTCACGGCGCGCAGCGCCTCTTCTGTGAGGCGGGCGGCGCGGCGGTAAAATGCAGGCAGAATCGCAAGGCCGATCAGGCCGGCCGTGCAAAATCCCAATGCCACATACATCGCCGCTTCGATCACGTCAGGCTCCCGGTCCCTTTCCTTGGCGCCACTGCCACCATCATTAGACGACAGAAGGCGCGCCGCCAAGTGTACTTAAGACAACGTAAAAAACCCGTTGCTGTGCCCGAGTGTACCTGTTCCGGCGGTTAAAACGGATTCCAGGTGGGTTTATCGGTAAATTTCAAATATCCCAAGTTCAGCCCGAGGCGTGCGCCGACACCGGCACGGACGGGTACGAGTACAATCTCGTTGTTCAAAAGAACCGTCATGCCGACGCCGCCAACCAGATAGGCCGACCCGTTAACGCCGGTAAAGCGTTTGTAGACCGAATTGACGGTCGGCAGGTTATAGACAAGCATCATGACACGTGCGCCGTCGGCCCCGAAATCCCAGCCGATGGACGGCCCCTGCCAGAAGACTTTGTGGTTTCCTGCGTTGCGGGTGTAAAGGTGTCCTTCGCCGTAGCGCGCGCCTGCGATGATGGCGCCGGACCCTTCTTCCCCGAGGATGTAACCGTTGGGTTCGCCATATTGCGAGAAGGCGCGTTCGATAACGGATGCAAGCCCACCCGACACGGAGCCGAAAAACTGATGTCCGGCCGTCACGATCTCGTCCTGCCCGTAAGTCTGGCCCGGTGGGATCGGACTATTGCTGCCAGATTGCGCCGATGAGGGAGCCGGGGCGGCCAGCAAACACAAACTCAGGAACGCAGCCGAGACAAAGGACGCCACCCGCCGGGATTTTTGTGTCATTCAACAACTCCTCAATTGTGATCCTGTCTCGCCGATTGTTGCGGTCCGGTCAGATCTCAATGCTAAACTGTCGCAACATCATGCTGATTCGCATGAAATAACGCACCCTACATAAGCCGAATCGATGGAAAGCTGGCCTGAAAAAAAGACAAGGATGTGTCTTTCCCTGGTTTTGATCCTGCTTGCGTGCGTTTTCGCGGGAAAAGTCTCCGCGCGTCCCCAGGTTTTCGTCCCCGATCCGATCACGGGATACGCGATCGCCGGTCACGATCCGGTCAGCTATTTTGTCGATGGCTATCCGCGCAAGGGGCTCCGCAAATTTGAGTACCGGTGGGGCGGGACAGAGTGGCTTTTCGTCAATGAGGGCAATATGGCCGCCTTCAAGCGCGATCCAGAGGCTTATGCGCCGATGTTCGCCGGATGCGGCGGATATGCGCTGTCAGAAGGCTTCGCCACCGCCGGCAATCCGTTTATCTTCGCCGTGGTCGAGGGGCGCCTGGTTTTCTTTCATTCCGTGGTCAACCGGTTTCTTTTCGTTGTGAACGGCGGGCAGTTGATGAATGCAGCCAAGGACAACGCGCCGAAGGTCGGTTGCGTGCACTAGGTGACGGCGCCATTTCATCTTCATTTATGGCGCCGTCAACGAGCTTCGTATTTCTTCGGAGTTCTCTCGAGAGGGCTCGTTGAAGCTTCCCGAACGTGCAACTTTCATCTGGATGACATGAATTGCGCCCCGGCGCCGTCTTGGCAGGGGAGTTTCGTATGTGTAACTCTTGGGCGCATTCGCGAATCAGACTTTGAAAAGCCCCTCAAGAAGAGCCTTGCAACACCATGTCCGCACTCAAAGAGCTTACTTCTCTTGACCTAGCCGCCCTGGTGGCCAGCCGTGTCTGTCATGACATTATCAGTCCGGTGGGCGCTATAACCAACGGTCTGGAGGTTCTGGACGAGGAAGGTTCTGAGGACATGCGCGATTTTGCGATGGACCTCATCCGAAAGAGCGCGCGCCAGGCCTCGGCAAAGCTGCAGTTCGCCCGCCTGGCCTTCGGTGCCGCGGGATCTGCCGGAGCCGAGATCGATCTTGGAGATGCTCAGGTTGTTGCCACAGGGTTTATGGAAAACGAAAAATCCGACCTGAATTGGCAACTTAGCCGGCACTTGATGCCGAAGAACTACGTTAAGCTTCTTCTCAATCTCATTCTGATCGCCAACCAGTGCGTTCCGCGCGGTGGAGAAATCCAGGTGGAGATGACCGGTGAGCCCGCGTCGCCATCCTTCACGCTTCATGCCAATGGGCTCAATCCGCGTATCCCATTGGGAATGAAGGAAACTCTCGGCGGAGAAGAGCCGGAACGCGTGGATGCCCACTCGGTTCAGCCCATCTACACTCTACTGCTTGCCCGTGAATCCAACATGGTATTAACAATAGATAAACAAGAAGAGTTGGTAAAAATTACGGCCTGTCCGGCAGAATAAAAAGCGCGGACAAAAGTCTCCGTCTGTTTCAGCGTATCTTAACTGTTTGAGGTCAACCTGCTCTCATGGACTTTCCGGTCCACGTATCCTTCTCGGGGTGCGGAACCAGTAACAAGTCGGGTGAGAGCAGGCCATGGACGACCTCCTCAGGGAATTCATTACCGAGACGAATGAAAGTCTCGATGTTGTTGACGTTGAGCTCGTAAAATTTGAGCAGGAACCGAACAACGCTACTATTCTGGATAATATTTTCCGTCTGGTGCACACGATCAAAGGCACCTGTGGTTTTTTGGGCCTTCCCCGGCTTGAAGGAATTGCACACGCGGCTGAAACCCTCATGGGTAAGTTCCGCGACGGTGCACCGGTCACGCAAGACGCCGTCTCGCTCATTCTGATATCCATTGACCAGATCAAGGACATCCTGAGCGATCTGGAAGCTGCTGAAGGTCAAGAGCCGCAAGGCGACGACAGCGAGCTGATCGGCAAGCTTGAGAACATGTCCGCGAAAGCCGATGCAGCCATGGCTGGCGGCGGAGCGGAAGATGCGGCAGCAGAGGCGCCTGCGGAAGCAGAAGCGCCCGCAGCCGAAGAGGACGACCAGCTCGAACAGGCGCTGGAACGGCCATTGCGTCCGGGCGAAGTGTCGCTGGACGAACTGGAGCGCGCCTTCCAGGAAACGGAAATCGAGGTCGAGATCGCAGAACCGGAAGCTCCGGAAGCGGACGAACTGGTCGACGAGGCCGAAGAACCGGCTCCTGCCGTTGCCAAGCCCGAGGCGGCAGCCAAGGCTCCTGATGCGAAAGCGGCATCCGCCGGCAAGGAGAAGAAATCTTCCGGTGGCAGCGTTTCCAATCAGAGCATCCGTGTTGCGGTCGATACGCTTGAACACCTGATGACCATGGTCTCCGAACTGGTGCTTACGCGTAACCAGCTTCTGGAAATCGTGCGCCGACACGAAGACAGCGAATTCAAGGTTCCGCTTCAGCGCCTGTCAAACGTGACGGCCGAGCTGCAGGAAGGCGTCATGGCGACCCGCATGCAGCCGATCGGCAATGCCTGGCAGAAACTGCCGCGCATCGTCCGTGACCTCAGCCAGGAACTTGAAAAACCGATCGATCTGGAAATGATCGGCGCGGATACCGAGCTGGACCGCCAGGTCCTTGAGATGATCAAGGATCCGCTCACCCACATGGTGCGCAACTCCGCCGACCATGGCCTGGAACGTCCCGAGGAACGCCGTGCTGCGGGCAAGCCTGAAAAGGGTGTCATCACCCTGGCCGCATATCACGAAGGCGGTCATATCATCATCGAGGTCCGTGACGACGGCAAGGGCATCGATGGCGACCGGGTGAAGGCAAAGGTTCTGGAACGTGGCCTGGCCACGGAAGCCGAAATCGAGAAGATGACGGACGCCCAGATCCACAAGTTCATCTTCGCGGCCGGGTTCTCCACGGCTGCCGAGGTGACCAGCGTTTCCGGCCGCGGCGTCGGCATGGATGTGGTGCGCAACAACATCGAGCTGATCGGCGGTACGGTTGACCTGAGGTCGACCACCGGCAAGGGCTCCAGCTTTATCATCAAGATCCCGCTGACGCTTGCCATCGTCTCAACGCTGATCGTCGAGGCCAGCGGTGACCGGTTTGCGATCCCGCAGCTTTCCGTTGTCGAGCTGGTGCGTGTGCAGACCAATTCCGAACATCGGATCGAGCGCATCAAGGACACGCCTGTCCTGCGTTTGCGCAACAAGTTGCTGCCGCTGGTTCATCTGTCCCAGTTGCTGGGCATCTATGAAGGTGACGACGCTGACAAGGCGATCGACGAAGACAACGGGTTTATCGTCGTCATGCAGGTTGGCAGCCAGACGTTCGGTGTTGTTGTCGACGGTGTCTTCCATACGGAAGAAATCGTGGTCAAGCCGATGTCTACCATGCTCCGCAATCTGGACATGTTCTCCGGCAACACCATTCTGGGAGACGGTTCGGTGATCATGATCATCGATCCGAACGGGATCGCCAGCGCCATGGCAAGTCATGCGTCCAGCGCAGTTGCCGAACATGAGGAAGACGAGCGGGAAGACCTTCAGCGCAAGGCCATTTCCGGCCAGAGCGCGATTTCGCTGCTTCTGTTCCGCGCCGGTGCGCCGGAGCCGAAGGCCGTGCCGCTTTCCCTCGTTACCCGCCTGGAAGAATTCGAGGTGTCGAAGATCGAGCGCTCCAACGGCCGCGATCTGGTTCAATACCGCGGTGCGCTCATGCCTCTGGTCTATGTCAATGACGGCGATAGCCACAAGACGGAAGGCACCCAGCCGATGCTGGTCTTCTCCGACTCTGGCCGCTCCATGGGCCTCGTGGTCGACGAAATCGTCGACATTGTCGAGGATCGCATGAACATCGAAGTCGGTTCGGAACGCCCGGGTGTTCTTGGCTCCGCCGTCGTCAAGGAACGTGCCACCGAAATCATCGATCTCGGCTTCTACCTGCCGCAGGCCTTTGAAGACTGGTTCATGCGTAAGGAAATGGACATTGAAGCGCTGACCAAGAAAGTGCTCCTGGTCGACGATTCCTCCTTCTTCCGGAACATGCTGACGCCGGTTCTCAAGGCGGCCGGGTATGACGTGACCACATGCAACGCACCGCAGCAGGCCTTCGAGCTTCTGGAGAACGGTGACAAGTTCCATGCGATCGTCAGCGACATCGAGATGCCGGAGATCAACGGTTTCGAGTTCTGTGAATCGTTGCGCCGCGATCCGCGCTTCCGCAACATTCCGATCCTGGCCCTGTCCTCGATGGTGACACCGGCCTCGATCGAACGCGGCCGCCAGGCCGGTTTTGACGACTATGTCGCCAAATTCGACCGCCCGGGTTTGATCGCCGCTCTGAAAGATGTCTTCTCCGGTGAAATGGGAGCTGCAGCATGAGTATGCTGGAACACAAAATCAATGGGGATCAGAGTTCTGCAAATGACATGATCCAGTATGTGACGGTGGTGATCGGTGGCCAGCTCTTCGGCCTTCCGATTTCCCAGGTCCATGATGTTTTTGTGCCGGAAAGCGTTACCCGCGTGCCCATGTCGGCCCCGGAAGTTGCCGGTGTGCTCAATCTGCGCGGACGCATTGTCACGGCGATCAATATGCGCCGCCGCCTGCATTTGCCTCCGCTCGAAGATGAGCAGATGATGGCGGTCGGCATTGAGTACAAGCATGAAAGCTACGGCCTGGTCATTGATACCGTCGGCGAAGTTCTGACGCTGCCCGCCAACTCTGCTGAGGCCAATCCGTCAAATCTTGACCGCCGTTGGGCCGAGATTTCCGGAGGCGTGCATCGCCTGGAAGGCAAGCTGATGGTCATCCTGGACGTAGACCGCCTGCTTGGTTCCATGTTCACCGAACCCATGGTTGCAGCGTAAAAGGCCAAATTGGCCGCTAAGTGGAGTTACGTCTGATGAAACAGTGCCTTGTAGTCGACGACTCAAGCGTCATCCGTAAGGTTGCCCGCCGTATTCTCGAGGATATGAGTTTCGAGATCACCGAGGCCGAGGACGGCCAGCAGGCGCTTGACGAGTGCAGGAAGACCATGCCGGATGCCATCCTTCTGGACTGGAACATGCCGGTCATGGATGGACTGGAATTCCTGACCAGCCTGCGGGCTGAAGAAGGCGGGGAGAGCCCTATCGTTGTTTTCTGCACAACCGAAAACGACGTCGCGCATATTGCACGGGCCATTCGTGCGGGTGCCAACGAGTACATCATGAAACCGTTCGATCGGGAGATCGTCGAAGCCAAGTTTCAGGAAGTCGGTCTTATCTAGTCTCGAGTTGGATAGCCTCCAATGGCATTTGCGCAAAGAAGCATTTCGGCTGGTAACAGCCCGAACAGTGATGCGATAAAAGTAATGGTCGTTGACGACGCGGTGGTTATCCGCGGTCTGTTGACCCGCTGGCTCGGCGAAGACAAGAACCTCAAGGTCGTCAGTTCCCAGCGGAATGGCAAACTTGCCCTCGAAGACTTGGAAAAAAGCGACCCGGACGTCGTTGTCCTTGATATCGAAATGCCTGAAATGGACGGCATGACAGCGCTGCCGCTGATGCTGGCGAAAAAGCGCAACCTCGTTGTCATCATGGCATCGACGCTGACACGCCGGAATGCGGAAATCAGCCTTAAGGCGCTATCCTTAGGGGCTGCGGATTATGTGCCCAAGCCGGAATCCAATTCCGAAGTAACCACTTCCATCGATTTCCGCCGTGAGCTGATCGAAAAGGTCAAGGCACTTGGCGCCCGCGCCATCCGCATGCGCGGTCCCGCCCGGACGATGCGCGCGGAAACCAGGGCAGGGCGCACGGTTCAGCCGGTGAGGCCGGCGGCGGTCCGTCCGGCGGTCGACACAAGGTCAAGCTTTCGCCAAAGCGCTCAGCCGGCGGTAGCCGCAGCTGGGGCCAAACAATTCACGACCCGGCCTTATTCGTCGGCCCGTCCGCGTATTCTGGCGATCGGTTCTTCTACCGGCGGTCCGCAGGCGCTGCAGGAAGTGATGCGTGAAATCGGGACCTCAGTGAACGATGTGCCGGTGGTGATCACACAGCACATGCCGCCGACCTTCACCTCAATTCTGGCCGAGCATATGGGCAAGGCGGCCTTGCGTCCGGCCAAGGAAGGCGAGGACGGCGAAGTCCTGAAGCCTGGAAACATCTACGTGGCGCCGGGGGGCAAACATATGATCCTGGAGAAGGATGGCGGTGCGGTCAAAATCCGCCTGCAGGACGGCCCGCCAGTCAATTTCTGCAAGCCCGCAGTCGATCCTCTGTTCGACAGCGTCGCCAAAGTCTACGGCTCGGCGAGCCTCGGGGTCATCCTGACGGGCATGGGGCATGACGGAGCAGAGGGTGTCAAAACCATTGCAGCAGGAGGCGGCAGCGTGATCACACAGGATGAAGCAAGCAGCGTGGTCTGGGGCATGCCCGGTGCGGCGGCACATACAGGGATGTGCTGTGACATCCTGCCCCTCAAGGAGATCGGACCGAAGATCTCGCGTGTCTTGAAGGGAAATACGAGATGACACCAAGCGAGTTCGAATTCCTGAAAACCTTCCTGAAAACGCGCTCCGGGCTGGTTCTGTCGAATGACAAGCAGTACCTGGTGGAAAGCCGTCTGCTGCCGATCGTGCGCAGCACCAAGCTGGAAAACCTGAGCGCGCTCATCAAGCAGCTTCAGCGCGGTGGAAACCGGGCGCTTGAGGTCGAAGTTGTCGAGGCAATGACGACAAACGAGTCGTTCTTCTTCCGTGACAAGACGCCGTTCGAGCATTTCAAGGACACCATGCTTCCGGCGCTTATGGAAAGCCGGGCAACGCGCAGGCAGCTCAAAATCTGGTGCGCGGCGGCCTCGACCGGCCAGGAGCCTTATTCTCTGGCCATTTGCCTGAAGGAAGAGGCAGCCAAGATGCCCGGCTGGCGGACCCGGATCCTGGGGACGGACCTGTCACAGGAAGTGCTTGATAAGGCAAAAACCGGTCTTTACAGCCAGTTTGAAGTGCAGCGTGGCCTGCCGATCCAGTTGCTTCTGAAATATTTCGAGCAAAAGGGTGACATGTGGCAGATCAATGCCGGCATGCGGGCCATGATCGAGTGGAAATATCTGAACCTCCTGGAAAGCTTCACTCATCTGGGCGAGTTCGACATCGTCTTTTGCCGGAATGTTCTGATCTATTTCGATCAGCCGACCAAGACAGAGATCCTCGGCCGCTTGGCAAAGTCACTTCCGGATGACGGCTATCTGGTGCTGGGGGCTGCCGAGACGGTTGTTGGCCTGACCGATGCGTTCAAACCGGTGGTTGGCAAGCGCGGTCTGTTTCAGAAGAAGCTGGCGGTTCAGGCCGGAACCGGAACGGTTTCAAGTCCGCGTCTGGTCGCAGGCGGCGGGATCGGTTTTCGAAGGTAATCCACGTCCTGGCACAAGGTTCAAAAGGCGGCCGCGAGGCCGCCTTTTTCTTAAGAAGGGCGCAGTGAAGCCAACTTCCAGACAAGGCATTCGGTGGCCTGTTCCCTCTCCCTGGGACTGCGTAACGTTGCTTGAGAACGGCCAGCCAGCCGTCCCGCGCAATGCGCTTACCAGCGAACTGGAACACTGGCATCAGATGAGTTACCGTCTGTTGTGACCGGTACTTATCGAGGATTTTATCGCCAGGCTCCGTAGACCTTTCTGCAAAATGTTTCTGCAGCAGGCGGGGGGAGGCCGGATTGGAAAGGCTGGTGGGCAGACCGAAGGAATGCAGAGACTTTCCATGAAAATCTCAACCCGGAAATGACAAGCCTCCCGTTGCCGAGGTGCCGCGAGGCTGGCCGGTAGCGAAGATCGCCGTGATGCAAACAAAAAAATTCCCGCCACAAGGGCGGGAACTTTCGTTCGTCTGTGTTTTCAAACGATGGTCGTGCCGGTTCAGGCAGCTGCCTCGACTTCTGGTTCGCGCAGCACGTACCCGCGGCCCCACACCGTTTCGATGTAGTTCTTGCCGGCGGTGGCTGCTGCCAGTTTCTTGCGCAGCTTGCAGATGAAGACGTCGATAATCTTCAGCTCCGGCTCGTCCATGCCGCCATAGAGATGGTTGAGGAACATCTCCTTGGTGAGCGTCGTTCCCTTGCGCAGGGAAAGCAGCTCCAGCATCTGGTATTCCTTGCCGGTCAGGTGAACCCGCTGGCCGCCGACTTCGACGGTCTTGGTGTCCAGGTTGACCTTCAGGTCACCGGTGACGATCACCGACTGGGCGTGTCCTTTGGAGCGGCGCACGATTGCGTGGATACGCGCGACCAATTCGTCCTTGTGGAACGGTTTGGTCATGTAATCGTCGGCGCCGAAACCCAGACCGCGGACCTTGTCCTCGATACCCGCGTTACCGGAAAGGATCAGGATCGGTGTCTTGACCTTCGATACGCGGAGTGTCCGGAGAACCTCGTAACCGGACATGTCCGGCAGGTTCAAATCCAACATTATAATGTCATAATCGTACAGCTTGCCGAGGTCGATACCTTCCTCGCCAAGATCTGTCGTGTAGACGTTGAAGTTCTCGGACTTCAGCATCAGTTCGATGCTCTGCGCCGTGGCGCTGTCATCCTCAATCAACAATACACGCATGCCAATCCCCTTGTTCTGCCTTTCCTGGGCAAGTCGCAACGGCTCTGTCGGTGCCTGCTACGAAGGACTGAATTAACCCCGACTCAAAGCTATCGGATTATGGTTAACAAAATATGATTCGTAACGGCAAGCTTTGACGAGAGGAAACTGTGAACAACGGCCAACTTGTTGAATCCCCAGAAAAAATACGGATTCGCAAATCTTAATGTTGAACTTTAAGAAACGGTTGTAACCGATTCCGTTCAGATTCCTTTCGACAAACCCGATTTGACTCCGAAATGGCTCTCGCTTGTCAGCCTTCCAAAGGTTAAGATTAACCAGAGTCGTAAATGATTGGTTACCAAAACCGTTAACAGGGGAAGGAAATTTTCGTGAAGGCGCTTTTCGCCGAGATTGATTCGCAGATGCCGACCGAGATTTATGGCCGGGTTACTGCGGTTCAGGGCCTTCTTGTGGAGGTCGCAGGGCCGATTCACGAGATGAGTGTCGGCTCGCGTCTTTTGATCGACGGAGGTGAGGATAACTCCAAAGTTCCTGCCGAAGTGGTGGGTTTCCGCGAGGGCCACGCCCTTTGCATGCCGTTTTCCGGGCTGGAGGGCGTTCGCATGGGCTGCAAGGCAGTCATAAAATCGCGGGAAAGCGTTGTGCATCCGGGCAACCAGTGGCTCGGCAGGGTGGTTAATGCACTTGGTGAACCGATTGATGGTAAAGGAGAGCTTTCCAATGGCGGAGTGCCTCGCAAATTGCGAAGTTCGCCGCCGCCGGCCTCGGAACGTAAACGAGTCGGCCCGCCGCTGGATCTCGGCGTCCGGGCGCTGAACACCTTTGTAACCTGCTGTGAAGGTCAGCGCATGGGGATCTTCGCCGGCTCGGGTGTCGGCAAGTCTATTCTCATGTCCATGCTTGCCCGAAATACCGATTGCGATATCGCCGTGATCGGCCTGATCGGTGAGCGCGGCAGGGAAGTTCAGGAATTCATCGAGGACGATCTGGGCGAGGAAGGCCTGGCCCGCTCGGTGGTGGTGGTCGCCACATCTGATGAAAGTGTCCTGATGCGCCGGCAGGCGGCATATCTGACCATGACGGTCGCCGAACACTTCCGGGACGAAGGACAGAATGTCCTTTGTATGATGGATTCGATCACCCGATTCGCCATGGCGCAACGGGAAATAGGCCTGTCGGTTGGCGAGCCGCCGACCTCGAAAGGCTATACGCCAACCGTCTTCACCGAACTGCCCCGCCTTCTGGAGCGTGCCGGTCCGGGCAAGGAAGGCAGCGGTTCGATTACCGGCCTGTTCACAGTGCTTGTTGAAGGCGACAATCATAATGAGCCGGTGGCCGATGCGGTGCGCGGCATTCTGGACGGCCACGTGGTCATGGAACGCGGCATTGCCGAACGCGGGCGCTATCCGGCGATAAATGTGCTAAAGTCTGTTTCCAGAACCATGCCCCGGTGCGTCCCGGCCGAACAGCAACCGGTTTTGCGCAAGGCGCGCCAGCTGCTGTCGACCTATACGGATATGGAGGAGCTGATCCGTTTGGGGGCATATCGGAAAGGCTCGGACCCGACTGTGGATGAGGCGATCCACCGGTTTGCACTGATAGATGAATTCCTGAATCAGGGAAAAGACGAGTCGACGTCGATTTCTGACGGATATCATCAACTCGCCAACCTTTTGGAAATGACTCCGGGATAGACTGCCCGTGTTAGGGGAGTATTGAGTAATGAAAACCCGAGACAGTTTGATCCGTTTGAAGCGGTTTCAGGTTGATGAAAAGCGGCGGCAGCTTGCTCAGATCGAGAGCATGATCGCCGAGTTCAATCGCATGGCGGATGAACTCGACGACCAGATCCGGTCCGAACAGGAGCGAGTGGGTATTACGGATGTCAGTCATTTTGCCTATCCGACATTCGCCAAGGCGGCGGCCGACCGACGCGACAATCTTCGCAATTCCGCCCATGAGCTGGACGATCAGCTGCAGCGCGCCCAGGACGATCTGAGCGAGGCGATTGAAGAGCTGAAAAAATTCGAGCAGCTGGAAGAACGCAATCAGCAGCGTGAACGCACCGCACAGGACATCGCGGAACAGGATCAGCTCGACGAAGTCGCGGCCCGGGCCCGGGCGCGGTAAACGCGCGCCCGGCAAGGCATTTCGGGCCGCGTGGACACTTGCGTTCGCGCAGGTCTGGCAGGTCTATCCGAAATTTTATACCTGATCGCCCTGTCCGGTGGTCGGGTTTTGTGCTTTGAGGTGATGGTGGTACAGGCAGCAGGCGGTTGCGATGCCACGTGTGGACCTGTCAGCCATTTGTTCAATCCTACCCGAGGCCCGGAGCGCGGCATCTTTCATGAGACTATTTCTTGCTCTGCTTCTCCCCGTTTCGACCTTTTCATTCGCCCTTGGCCTGACCCAGCCCCTGATGCGGTTCGAGCGTCTCTATTTTCTGGAAGACCGGCCCAGCTTGATCAGGATGATCCTTGAGCTCTGGGACGAGGGTGATGCCGCGCTTGCCGGTATTGTCGCGCTGTTTTCAGTTGGCTTTCCGGCTCTGAAAATCCTGCTCATCCATATTGCCGTGCTTACCGGCGGCAAGTCCCGTTCGCTCGCGTTGCTGTCAACAGTCAGCAAATGGTCGATGCTGGACGTAATGCTGGTTGCCCTGGTGTTGTTTGCCGCAAAGACCAGCGGGCTGGCTGCAGCGGCCATTCTGCCCGGCTTGTGGTTCTACGCCGCGGCGACGCTCACAACCGCCGCAACCGCGAACCTGTGCTCCCGGGTTTAGCACCCTGGGTTCCAGTCTGCAGAGACAGTTTCCGGCGACAGCTGTTTGCGTTCGGATTGCTTTCGACTATTTCCGGAGCGGAGCCGGTTCTTCCGAGGGCGAGTTGCTCCCTCAAAAAAATGCGGGCGAAATATTTATAACTCTTATCCCTAATGCGAAAACCTATCCATTATACGAAAGTTATTTCGGGCGAATAAGCCGCGTTAACTATGTTGAAAGGGGGGCGCGCAAATGGTTTGGGCAATCATTGCATATTTCATCGTGGGTGAAATCGGCAATCTACTATTGCTTTGGGGGAAACATGCGCCTCTTGAAAAATACTTCTATCGGCCAACGTATTGCCATTCTCTGTCTTCTGCCTCTCTTTGTCATTGTTGGGATCGGCATAAATAATCTGTGGTCGACCTGGAAAGACGTGGAAGAGCGCGAGTTCATTCAGGAAGTGGCATCGCTCACACCAATTGTCTCCAATTTGGTTCATGCGCTTCAGGTCGAACGGGGAATGTCGGCGGGATTCATCGGTTCCAACGGACAGTCTTTTTCCAAAATGATGGTGCAGGCCAGAGAGGCTTCCAATGGCCGGCTTGAGGCCTATCAGTCAGGTGTTTCTCAAACATCGGGCGAACTTGCGATCCCCGCGTTCACGGAACCGTTTCAAAGAGTGGCGTCAACCCTGAAGAAATTGGACAAGGTGCGGGGCGATGTTGATCAATTGTCGCTGACCGTGCCGGAGGCTGCCTCATATTATACAACTGCAATTTCAGACCTTACGGCAATGATCGACAGCACGGTTACCGTGGTCGAGCGCGGGTCCAGTCTGCGGCCCATGCTTGCCTATTCCGCGCTTGTTCAGGCCAAGGAGAAATCCGGCATTGAACGTGCGATGGGAGCGGCCGGGTTCGGGAGCGGGCAATTCGATGATGCCACTTACCAGAAGTTTCTCAGCTTGGGAGAAGCGCAAAAGGTTTACCTCGAGACGTTCCGCCGCCTTGCGTCCGGTGACAGCGTCGAGATGTTGAAAGAGCTGGAAGCCGGTACTGTGGAAACCACCGTCAGGGATCTTCGCAGCGTTGCTTATAATTCTCCTTTCGGTGGCGATCTATCGTCGGTTTCGGCCACGCAATGGTTTGAGGACAGCACCGCGAGAATTGAGGCTCTCAAGGCCATCGAAGACGCTTTGGCCAGCCAGAATCTCGACTGGGCATCGCAGGGAAAGGCGTCCTCTTCGAAGCATTTCTACGGCCTCGTCGTGTTGCTGGCCGCGTTGGTGGTTGCCACGGCGCTCATATCCCTGAATGTCGCCAGGTCGATTACCCGGCCCGTGCTCGACATGGAAGACGCCATGCAGCGCCTGGCTTCAAACGATACCGGAGTTGAAATTCCTGCTGTCGATCGCAGCGACGAGATCGGCCGGATGGCACGTGCAGTCCAGGTGTTCAAGGACCAGGCGATCGAAAAGGAACGCCTCGAAGAAGAACGGGCTGTGGAGCAGGAGCAAAGCAAGCAGCGGGAGCGGGATATTCGCGAGCAAATGGCAACTCAGTTCGAAACCGCGATCGGGTCCGTCGTCGAAAATGTTGCCGCTATGTCGGACCAGATCAACAATGCGGCCAAGGCTCTGTCTTCAAGTTCGGAAGAAACGTCGCAGCAGTCCAACGCTGTAGCGGCAGCAGCCGAGCAGACATCCATGAACGTGCAGACCGTGTCCGGCGCTGCTGAAGAACTCTCGAGTTCCGTTGGCGAAATCAGCCGTCAGGTTGCCGAATCCGCTGAGGCCGCCCGTAACGCCGTGGAAACGGTAGCCGAAACGGGCAAGCGCGTTGCCATATTGTCCGAGGCCTCTGAAAAAATCGGCGCAGTTCTGTCGATTATCAGTGACATTGCTGAACAGACAAATCTTCTGGCGCTCAATGCGACAATCGAAGCGGCTCGCGCCGGCGAGGCCGGCAAAGGGTTCGCCGTTGTTGCCGCGGAAGTGAAGGAACTTGCCGCGCAGACCAGCAAGGCCACTGAAGAAATCGAAACGCAGGTCAAGGGAATTCAGACGGCCTCCAACGACACTGCTTCGTCGACCAAGGCCATCGGCACAACGATCATGACACTGGAGGAGGTTTCAAGTGCCATTGCCTCCGCCGTTCAGGAACAGGAAGCCGCCACAGGAGAGATCGCCCGGAATATCCAGCAGGCAGCAGCCGGGACGAGTGAAGTGACCGAGAACATTTCGGGCGTATCGCAGGCTGCATCAGAGACGGGGCAGGCGAGCGTCGAATTGTTGAGCCTGGCCGATGGGCTGTCGGCGCAGTCGAGCACTCTCCGGGAGGAAGTCTCCAATTTCCTAAGTCATGTCCGGGCTGCCTGATCAGGGAAGACAGGCGCTTTCGGGTGACGTGCCTCAGCGAAATGACACAATAATGAAGCCCGGGACAATTGGTGTGTGATCAGCAGCGCTGGCCCGGCTCTTCAGGGAGCAGGCCAGCGCGCAGGTTTTCCGGCCATGACGCATTACATGGATCCGATAGCCTCTCGACACTGCCTGCGATGCGGATTGATGTCAGTTCTGGACGTGCTCTGAGTGGTCGGCGTGTACTGTCTGGCTGCCGGGAGCTCTCGGCTTCTTCTCTCTGCGGTTGGCCTGAAAATCTCCGCAGCGTGATTGTTTTGCTGCTGCGGCGATTTCGAGGTGCTTCCTGTACGCTCCGGTCCACTGGATCCCTTCCGCAGGGGGGGACTTGAGATGGTCACCGCGCACTTTCGCAAACAGGGCAAATGTCGCAATGTCCAGTCCGGCCTTCGCAGCGGTGCGTAGCACAAGATCCAGTTTGCCGCTGTAAATCGAGTCTCTGAGAGATTTCTGGGCCGTTCGGCCGCGCGCGCTCAGCAATTCTATTGCGTGTTCGAAGCGGTTGTCCTGCAAGAGCAGGATCATGAGTTCGTCCACCGTTATATTGTTGCTTTCGGCGTGCTGCCACAACTGGCTCATGTCGGTTGCATCCAGGACCTCGCCAAATTCCCTGCGCAGCACTTTCAACCGGGCGATCTGGTCAAGTTGCTTCTGGGAAAGTGCCCCTTCAATAATACTGCGCAGCCGCTTTTTCGTCTCTTCGTTGACGAGCGGAAGCAGGGCGCGGCAGACAGACGGTGAAAGATCGGTGCGGAGGCAAAGGTCTTCCAAAAGCACCACGTCTTCCGCCGCAACCCCGACCAGTTTGAGCATGGTTTCGCGCGACAGTTTGATTTCGCGGTTGCCTGCGAGAATGCGATGGACGGGCCGATCTCCCTTGGTCGCAATGACATCGGACACCTGAGGCGTCAGATCGGTGCGGCGGGCAATGACCTGCAGATGGGCGTTGCTCAGCCGTTCCACGAAATCCATCAGGTCTTCCTGCGAAAAGACCGGGCAGTTCGCCAGAATCGGCATGGCGATATTCACGTCGTCTTCTGCGAGTTTACGGGCGAGAGCCAGCGGCGTGTCGGTGCACGTGGAAAGTTTGTGAGCCAAACGGGCCCGGTCTTTTGCCGGTCCGACGCTGTAGAGTTTGATGATGACTTCTGAAAAGATGGCCAGTTCCCGATCTGTCCGCTGATCGAGGTCGGCAATAACAAGTTCGCTGACCTGCGCAAACAAGCGCTGGCGTGCCTCTTCGGTGCCTTCCTGGGCGAGTTTGATCAGGGATTTCAGCATCCTAACTCCTCAGTATAGCAGATTGACGCCTATATTGTTATTTTTACGTTACTCGAAGGGATGATGCCTCAGTATTACCACGCAGAATTTGCGTGATTCTCTTTCTGGAGTGAGTTGCTGCTAGATTGACTTGCGAAATAATACTGGTTGCAACTTTTGCCTGCTCGCTTGTTGTTGTGCCGCAAAATCGGTTGAGCGGAGCAACTGGGCCTTTTCTTCTCCGCACGTTCTTCCATATTGTCCCAGCTACCGCACAAAGTGTTGGACTGGATTTTAAATGAGAATTTTGCACCACGGCCTGCTTGTCCTTGCGGGACTGATTTTCGCCTATTGTGTCCTCCCTGCCGCTGCCCAGGTGGCGAGCCCGTATACGTCCGGGACCGAGACCGCTTCGGCGGACGATGTGCAGAAGGCAAGCGACGCGCTGATCAGGGTTTTAAACGACCCGGACAGCCGCACCACTTTGATCAGGTTGCTGGAGCAAAGCGCGTCGGGAGAACAGGCGGGAGACACATCCGCTTCGGAGCAACCATCCGCGGAAGACGCTTCCGCCGGCGAAGCGGCGTCCCAAGACGGCGTTGGCGACGCGGCTACGGATGAGAATTTTGCGGTTCAGATTGGCGAATATACCCGCTCGCTCGCCGACGATGCCGGGGTTTTGCTGGAGCAGGCGAAGCGCTCCCTGAACGGACTGGTCCTGATCGCGCGTGGTGAAATCCCGATCAAGTGGAGCCGGACGAAAGAGATATTCATTCAGGTATTCTTTGTTCTCCTGGCCGCCTATGCGGGTTTCGTCTCCAGTCAGGTTGTGGCAAAGAAGATCTATCCGCGGATGGCCGTCAATGCGCGGTACGGCGGCGGTTTGACACGCACTTTCATGCTGCTTCTGACGTCCCTGGTAGACGCAGTAACCGTCGGCATCGGCTGGGCCATCGGCAACGGTGCCGGTCTCTTGAGTTACGGCGGTTTCGAAACCGGAGTTTCACTTTCCGAAAGCCTTGCGCTCAACGCGTTCTTCATGGTGGGCATCGCGAATGTCTCGCTCAGGTTCATCTTCGCGCCGGGGCGTCCGGAGCTTCGCTTGTTGCCCTTTACCGATGAAAGTTCTTTTTACTGGTACCGCCGTCTGAGGCTGTTCATGTATTGGATGATATATGGCGTGTTTCTGGTGGTACCGCTCTCCAATATCGCCGTCTCATTCGTCCTCGGCAATGCCTTGCGGTTCCTGACCGTCCTCCTGGGCATGCTCTTCCTGGTTATTCTGGTTCAGAGGAACCGGGCGCGTGTTCATGAAGGTACGCGCGACTATGCCATGACCTTGCAAAGCTCGATTGCTCAAAGGGCCCTGTCGGCGGTGGGCCGGTTCTGGCATATTGCGGCGTTCGGTTATATCGCCGCGGTGTTCATCATCTGGGTAACACGACCGTTCGATGCCACCACAATCATACTGCGTGCGACGGGGCTTTCCATCCTGACCATCATGGGCGGTATGGCTCTTTCTCTTGTCATGACGCGTGCGATCAGGGGCGGTATTCGCCTGCCGGAGGAAATCAACAGCAAATTGCCGGCGCTGCAACATCGCCTGAATGCGTTCGTTCCGCGTCTTTTAAAGATCATCCGTTTTGCGGTTTTTCTCGCAACTGTTCTGCTGCTGCTTGAAATCTGGGGCTTGCTTAGCTCCAGCCGCTGGTTCTCCAGCCAGGCGGGCGTTGCGCTCATGCGCAGCTACGGGTCTGCCTTTCTTGTGATCATAGTGGCCTTTGCCATCTGGCTTGCGGTCATGTCCTGGGTGGATCTGAGGCTGCAGTCGCGTTCCGGTTATATCGTGACCGCCCGAGAGCGCACCTTGTTCCAGCTGTTCCGCAATGCCTCTACGGTGGTGATCGTCGTGATGGCAGTTCTGCTCAGCCTTTCCGAGATCGGTGTCAATATCGGGCCGCTGATTGCCGGTGCCGGTGTGGTTGGTCTGGCGATTTCCTTTGGTGCGCAAACACTTGTGAAAGACATTATCACCGGGGCCTTCATCCAGATTGAAAATGCGATGAACGAAGGCGATTTCGTTACGGTTGCCGGTATTTCCGGCACCGTGGAAGGGATCACGGTCCGCTCCGTGCGGATGCGGGATCTGGAGGGCACCAGCCATATCATCCCGTTCTCCTCAGTCGACATGGTGTCGAACTTCATGCGCGGCTTCTCTTACCATGTTGCGCTGATCGGCGTGTCCTACGACACCAGCATTCCCGACGCCAAAGAGGCCATGGAAGAGGCATTCCGCCGGTTGAAGGCATCTTCCTACGGCACCAGTATCTTTGATGATCTCGAAATGCATGGTGTCACCAATTTCGGCGCCAGTTCGATCGATATCCGGGCGAGGATCAAGACGACACCTGGAGACCAGTGGGCTGTTGGCCGTGCCTATAACGAATTCATCAAACAGGTCTTTGACGAGCGCGATATCGAAATCCCGTTCCCGCAGGTCACATATCACGCGGCAACGCCGCCCTATGCGGTCGAGAATGTGAAGGCGAACAAAAAAACGAATGCGAAAACGGAACAGGTCTCAACGCAACCTGCTGACGACGCTCCACCGGAAGGCGGTGAGGGTTAGAGGCCGCAGCCCATAGCGATTTCGCATCGTATGCCGTTCCGGCCGCCACCGCGGAATCGAGGCGTTTCCGGTCCAAATACGTTCGTATTATCAGTCAGTTAACTGGAGCCAACCACAAGAAACAGGAACTTTTCCGGTGGCACCGTTCCAGTTTGTTGGCAAGGCGCGTTGCGCGGGGGCGTATTGGAAAATGCCGGGTTTGGCTTGTTGGCAAATTGTTGATTGTATTTCACTCAGTTTCGTTTTACTTTCGTTTTAATCGCAAACGTGCAGGCATATGAGCCGGAGTTTTTTCATGGCGGCGGACTACGATCTTTTGGTTATCGGCGGTGGTATCAACGGGACAGGGATCGCCAGAGATGCGGTTGGCCGCGGCGCGTCCGTCATGCTTGTCGAGATGGGGGATCTGGCGGGGGCGACCTCGTCCGCATCGACCAAACTCATCCATGGCGGTTTGCGCTACCTGGAATATTACGAGTTCGACCTGGTGCGCAAAGCGCTGAAGGAGCGGGAAGTGCTGTGGCGCGCCGCGCCTCATATCGTCAAGCCCTTGCGATTCATTCTCCCGCACCACAAGGATTTGCGTCCGGCCTGGCTGCTGCGCCTCGGGCTCTTCCTCTATGATCATCTTGGCGGCCGCGAGTTGCTGCCGGCGACCAAAACGGTGCGTCTTGATGAAGCTCCCTATTCGCAAGGGCTCAAGAAGCTCTTCAAAAAAGGGTTTGAATATTCCGACTGCTGGGTGGACGACGCCCGGCTTGTGGTTCTGAACGCGCTCGATGCGGCGGACCGTGGTGCGCAGATCCTGACGCGCACCAAATGCATCGGCGCACGCCGCGAGGACGGCCTCTGGAAAGTGGACCTGAAAGATCTGGGAAGCGGAGAGGAGCGGACTGTTACGGCGAGTGTTCTTGTCAATGCCGCCGGCCCCTGGGTTGCCGAAATGCTCGGCAGCGTGGCCGGTGTGCATAACAGTTCCAGGATCCGTCTGGTCAAAGGCAGCCATATCATTGTCCCGCGCCGTTTCGAGCACGATCGCTGTTTCATTTTCCAGAACGGTGACGGGCGTATCGTCTTTGCCATTCCCTATGAAGACGACTTCACCGTGATCGGGACGACCGATGTCGATTACGAGGGCGATCTGTCGGACGTCCGGATCTCCGGGGACGAGATCGAATATTTGTGCGAAGCAGCCAGCGAGTATCTGGAAACGCAGGTTGCACCCGGGGATGTCGTGCATACCTATTCCGGGGTCCGGCCGCTTTATGATGACGGTGCCAAGGATGCCAAGGCCGCGACGCGGGACTACGTTCTGGAGCTGGACGGTGGAGACGGGGAGCCGG
>JBNLAU010000114.1:0-10824 GCA_050302295.1 Roseibium sp.
GTCTATGCGCGAGAGCTCGACCCGGCCTTTCAGGCGTTGCTGCGCGATGGTGATGTCAACGGGCGCCTGGTACATCATGCAAGCTCCTGGGACGCGGGCAGTTTTGAAGGGGCGCTTCTCGCCATCGCCGACGCGGACGGAGAGGACGAGGCGCAGGCCTTTGCTTCAGTTGCCCGTTCAAGGGGCATTCCAGTCAACGTGATCGACAATCCTCCATATTGTGATTTTCAGTTCGGTTCCATCGTCAACCGGTCGCCGGTGGTGATCGGGATCTCGACCAATGGAGTTGCTCCCGTCCTGGGGCAGGCAATCCGCCGCCGCATCGAGACGCTGCTGCCGGAAAGTCTTCAGAGCTGGGCCGCGCTGGCGGGTAAGCTGCGCGGCAGGACGCTTTCCCTGCTCAAGGCCGGGCTGGAGCGGAGGCGTTTCTGGGAGCGGTTTTCCGATCTCGCCTTTTCGGGCAAGGCGGCACCATCCGGCGATGCAGGCGCGTTGGCGGAAGCTTTGCTAGATGATGCCAGTTCCTCGGGAACGGGCCGGGTTACCCTTGTCGGCGCCGGTCCGGGGGATGCGGAATATCTGACGCTGAAGGCCGTGCGCGCCCTGCAGGCGGCCGATGTCATTCTGTTTGACGATCTGGTCGACGATGCGGTGCTGGAACTTGCCCGGCGAGAAGCCAAGCGGCTTCTTGTCGGCAAGCGTGGCGGCCGGGAAAGCTGCCGCCAGGAAGACATCAACGCCATGATGGTAAACCTTGCCAAGCAGGGCAAACATGTGGTGCGGCTGAAATCCGGTGACCCGATGATATTCGGCCGAGGCGGAGAGGAACTGGACCAGCTTGCGGAAGAAGGTATTCCGGCGACAGTCGTTCCGGGCATCACCGCTGCGTCCGCCATGGCCGCGCGGCTGGGGATTTCCCTGACGCATCGCGACCATGCGCAGTCCGTCCGGTTCGTGACCGGGCATTCCCGCCATGGCGCCTTGCCGGAAACGGTCGACTGGGCAGGCCTGGCCGATCCCGCCACGACGACGGTTTTTTACATGGGCGCACGCATGGCGGGGCGGATCAGCGAGCGTCTCATCAGTGAAGGCGTGCTACCCGGAACGCCGGCTGTTGCAGTTTCCGGCATTGCCACACCGGACGAGACGCGATGGGACGGGGTTTTGAGTGCTCTTGGCGAAGGTGTTGCCGGGCTTGGCCTTGAACGACCGGTGCTGATTGCCGTCGGGAAAGTATTTGCGGCTCGGAATGAAAAAGCGCGTATCGACCCAGCTTTCGATTTGCTGCCGATTGATCCGCAGGAACCCGAACTGGTACCAGCGTCGGTGAGCGGCTGAGCTTCAGACCCAACGCCTGCCGAACAATCGCAACGTTCAGAACAGTTGGCTTTGAGTTAAACCGGCCGTTCAACTCAAAGCGGCAGGCACTCGAATTTCCCTCAATCACACCCTTTCAAACGCTCCGCAGCTCGGCTACGCTCTGATTCAGTTGAGTTTTCGGCTTTCTACGGCGGGGGCTGCCGCTTCGAATTTGATTGAGCTCTGACAAGGTGACTCTTGTTGTGGCTCATGCATTTGAATTCAAACCTTCGTCTTCGCCCAAGGGGGAGCAATGACCGAAGTGAATTCCGGACCGCAGTTTCATGGCTCCTCCCGGCTTGTCAGCCGGGTAATGCCCGTTCCGTTGCTCATCGGGGCGGGCATTTTGCTTGCCGGCTGCAGCATTTCGGATGCACCGGTTCTTTCACCCAAAGGGCCGATCGCCCTGGCGGAACGCGACCTGCTTTTTACCGCTTTCGGTCTGATGATGATCGTCGCGATCCCGGCGATCCTGCTGACGTTCTTCTTCATCTGGCGGTATCGTGCCGCGAACGACGAGGGGGCCTACACCCCCAATTGGGAAGGTTCCTGGAAGATCGAGGCGGTTGTCTGGCTGGTGCCGGCGGCGATCATCATCGCGCTCGGGACACTGGTTTGGGACAGAACGCACACGCTGGATCCATACAAGCCGCTGGCCTCGGACAAACCTGCCTTCAAGGTGCAGGCGGTCGCGCTCGACTGGAAATGGCTGTTCATCTATCCCGAACTCGGGCTTGCCAGCGTCAATGAGCTGGCCTTTCCCGCGGAGAGGCCGCTTACGATCGAGATCACCTCGGACACGGTGATGAACTCGCTGATGATCCCGGCGCTTGGCGGGCAGATCTACGCCATGGCGGGCATGCGTTCCGAGATTAATCTGATCGCAGATGGGCCGGGGGTCTTCGTGGGCCGGAACACCATGTATTCCGGTGGCGGCTTTTCCGACCAGCATTTCAAGGCACATGCCTTGAACGAGGCTGATTTCAAGGCCTGGAAGGACAAGGTCTCAGGAGCCTCTGACAGTCTGACCGCGCAAGCCTATCTGGAGCTTCACAAGAAAAGCGTCGCCAATCCCGTGACCTATTATTCAGCCTTCGAGCCGGATCTGTTCGCCCGGATCATGAAGAAATACGCGCCGGTGCAAGCGCCGAACAACAAGACATCAGCCGAAACCGGCGAGGGGGCTTCGTGATGCTGGGACGTCTGACTGTCGAAGCACTGCCGTTTTATTCCTGGGTCGCCATGGGTGGTGCCGCCGTCACCGTCGGGGGTGGCATCCTCGTGTTCCTGCTGATCACCTATCTGCGTGCCTGGAAGGTGCTGTGGACCGACTGGCTGACCAGTGTCGATCACAAGAAAATCGGCATCATGTATGTGGTGCTGGCTCTGGTGATGCTGGTGCGTGGCTTTGTCGATGCGATCATGATGCGCGCCCAGCAGGCCGTCTCTCTCAACAGTGAAGGCTATCTGCCACCGGAGCATTTCGAGCAGATTTTTTCCTCCCATGGCACGATCATGATCTTTTTCGTGGCGATGCCGTTTCTGACCGGGTTGATCAACATCATCGTGCCGCAGCAGATCGGTGCGCGGGATGTCGCCTTTCCGTTCCTCAATTCCGTCAGCCTCTGGTTGACCGCTGCCGGGGCAGGGCTGGTGCTCATTTCCCTTGTGGTCGGCAAGTTCTCCCAGGCCGGCTGGACCGGCTACCCGCCCTTTTCGGGGATAGACTACAGCCCGGGAGTGGGCGTCGACTACTGGCTCTGGGCGCTGATCCTCAGCGGGGTGGGCAGCACGCTGTCAGGCATCAATTTCATCGTCACAATCGTCAAGAACCGCTGTCCCGGTATGACCTTCATGCGCATGCCGATGTTTACCTGGACGACGCTGTGCATCTCGATCCTGATCGCCTTTGCCTTTCCGGCGCTGACGGTGGTTGCCGCTCAGCTGACGCTGGATCGCACACTCGGCTTCCACTTTTTCACCAATGGCGATGGCGGCAACATGATGATGTACGCCAACTTGCTTTGGATCTGGGGGCATCCGGAGGTCTATATCCTGATCCTGCCGGCCTTCGGCATTTTCTCCGAAGTGGTGGCGACTTTCTCGCGCAAGCGGCTGTTCGGCTATACCTCACTGGTCTACGCGACTGCCTGCATCGCGTTGCTTTCCTTCACCGTGTGGCTGCATCACTTCTTCACCATGGGCTCGTCGGCCAATGTGAACGCGGTCTTCGGTATCGCCACCATGATCATCGCGGTGCCGACCGGGGTGAAGATCTTCGACTGGCTGTTCACCATGTTCCGGGGCCGGATCGAGTTTCACCCCTCCATGGTGTTCACCATCGGCTTTATGGTGACCTTCGTCATCGGCGGTGTGACCGGCGTGCTGCTGGCGCTGCCGCCGGCGGATTACCTGATGCACAATTCCACCTTTCTGGTGGCGCATTTCCACAACATGCTGATCCCCGGCGCGCTGTTCGGCTATTTTGCCGGGCTTAACTACTGGTTCCCGAAGGCCTTCGGCTTCAAGCTCGATGCCAAGTGGGGAATCCGCTCCTTCTGGTTCTGGATCATCGGTTTCTATCTGGCCTTCATGCCGCTTTATGTGCTCGGCTTTAAGGGCATGAGCCGGCGGATGGAGCATTATGCCGATCCCAGCTGGCAGCCCTATCTGGTCGTGGCGGCGCTCGGCGCGGTCTTCGTTCTGATCGGCATCGCCTGTATAGCCATTCAGCTTTATGTTTCCGCGAAAAACTGGGGATCTGCCCGGGACATTACCGGCGATCCCTGGAATGGTCGCACGCTCGACTGGGCGACGTCATCGCCGCCCGCGCCTTATAACTTCGCCGTCATACCCGAAGTGCGGGACATAGATGCCTTCCACGACATGAAGATCCAGGGCGCCGCCTACCACGCGCCGGTTCAATACGAGGACATCGTCATGCCGAAGAATTCGGCGCTCGGCCCGGTTCTGGGGGCGCTCGCCTTCGTGCTCGGATTTGCCTTTGTCTGGTACATCTGGTGGCTGGTGGCACTCTGCTTTGTGTTGTCGGCCGTTTGCGTCGGCATTCGCGCTTGTGATGACAACTCCGATTATGTGATGTCGGCCGGAGAGGTCGCCAGAATCGAGAACGCCTGGCTGGCGCAGATCACGCCGGCAGACCTGCACGACATGCGCGCCTTCGAGCCGGTGGGCGAAGCCTCCGGTCAGGCTTTGCCGGGGAGGGCGGTATGACCGACGTTGGCCACACAGAAACGCTTCTGGAACAAGAAGAAAAGACATCCCTCGCGGCGCGTGAATTCGGTTTCTGGGTCTATCTTATGACCGATGCGGTCATCTTCGCGCTGCTCTTTGCCACCTATGTGGTGCTGTCGAGAAACTCCGCTTCCGGGCAGACGTCGAATGAGCTGTTCGATCTCCGGCATACAGCCGGAGAGACCGCACTGCTGCTGACCTCCAGTCTCACCTTCGGCTTTGCGGCGGTCGCTCAGAGAGCCGGTCAGAAGATCCGGGAAGTCCAGTGGCTGATCGTGACCTTGTTTCTCGGCCTCGGCTTTCTGGGCATGGAGATGGCCGAGTTCCGGGGCATGATTGTGAAGGGGGCAGGGCCGGAAGTGAGTGGCTTCCTGTCCGCATTCTTCACGCTGATCGGCACCCACGGCCTGCATGTCGCCTTCGGTTGTCTCGGGATCGTGTTCATGATCGGCCAGATCCTGGTCAAGGGACTGACGCAACCGGTTCGCTCGAGGGTCTTCCGGCTGGGGCTCTTCTGGCATTTTCTCGATATCGTCTGGATCGGGATTTTCTCGATCGTCTATCTGCCCGGTGTAATGTAGGAGAAGGTCATGTACCGATTAGCCGATCGACCCATTGCCCGTTACATCATCGGATTTGTCCTGGCAGCAGTGCTGACGGCCATACCGTTCGCAGTGGTCGCAGGGGGGCTTCTAAGCGGCCCGCAGGCCTATATCACCATCGCGGCTGGCGCAATCTTGCAGGTGCTGGTGCACCTGGCGTTCTTCCTGCACTTCGATCTCAAATCGACCCCGGTGGAAAACACCTTCTTCCTGGCCTTTGCTGCAGTCCTGATCGTGATCATGGTCGGCGGCAGCCTCTGGATCATGAGCGATCTGCATCACCGGATGATGTGAGGAACCGGGCCAAGCCGCGCGTGCGAGGCTGACAAAACGAAATTGGGATTTTTTGGGAAAAATGGTGCCGGCAGCAGGATTCGAACCCGCGACCCCGAGATTACAAAAGTCCGCGTTTTGAGTTTAGTCTGTTCACGGTGAACAGAGCTAACTTATGAATGCGGACAATCAGGGGAGCAGGTCAGGTGTAACTCAGAGGTTGCAGGCAAATCAGTTCCTCCACTAACTTCGTAAGGAGACTCAATGAGGGGCGCTATTTGAAGAAGTTTCCAAAAGAATGGTTTCAAGCGCAGTTGAAACAAGCGGTACGTCGACACAGAAGGCGGTTACTGCGACGACAAAAAGGAGACCGCAACCGGCGCACTGAAAGAAGAACTCTATTACCTCCTGCGGTCCTATCTTTTCAAAAAAGCTATAAGGACACTGTTGGTTTCCTAAACGAGTTTAGGGACGCGACTTTGCTCGGACCTATTCGAACATATGTGCATGTGGATCTGACTGTAATCGAAGAAATTTCAGTACCTGTCGCAATAGTACTTGCTGCAGAATTCAATCGATGGCAGCTCAAAAAAGGCGTCCGCCTTACAGTCCAAGACGCTGATAAATGGAGGCCTAAAGTTCGAAATCTACTTTCTGACTTGGGCGTGTTTGAACTTTTGGGAGTTAACAGACCGCGTCAGGCAAATTTGGACGAAATAGACAACATCACCCTTACACCGCTTCAGTCAGGGCTTCGACTAGACGGGAAAAAATTAAATCGACTGCAAACACGATTTAAGTCCATGTTGGAAGGGTTGACATCGAATTCTGGCGTTTACGAAGGTTTGTTGGAGGCGGCCGAAAACGTCATTTCTCATGCCTACCCCGCTGATTTTAAACCAGCGCATTCTCATGTTGGGCATCGATGGTGGGGAGCTGGTTGTCTTGATCTAGATACTCAGCGGCTGCGCTTCTTTGTTTTTGACCAGGGTGCAGGCATCCCTTACACCTTGCCATCAAACGACCTATATGAAGAAATAAGAGAGTGGTTGGCCAACAATCTAGGCGGAATAGCACCGAATGATACGGTGATGCTGAGAGCTGCACTAGAAACGGGCCGAACGCGAACTGGGGCGTCGCATAGAGGCTTGGGTCTGCGGCGTATGGCTGAAGTTGTAGAAGGCACTGGAACAGGCTACTTGCGCATCATAAGCCGACGTGGTGAGATAATTTACCATTCAGATGGTACGATTGTGTCTCGCGATCACTCAGAAAGTGTTGGTGGTACACTTATCGAATGGTGTCTGCCCGCTGATGCGCTTAGTTCGGTCGGTGAAGGTACAAATGAAGACGATTAGCATTGCACGGGATTTCTCGCCGTTTCCTGGAGGACGATTTAAGTCCATCGGGAAAGGGAGTGGAGAAGAATTTCGGGAGAGATATCTCATCCCTGCCTTGGAAGGTCGTGAACCTATCTTAATTGATATGGATGGCACTGAAGGATATCCGCCTTCTTTCTTGGAAGAAGCATTTGGCGGGCTGGTGCGGCTTGGGTTTTCGGAAAGTGCGATCTGGAAAACCATATCGCTCAAAACAAGCCCACAATACGAAATTTACAAATCAATGGCTGAGAACTACGTTCGCGCTGAGGCCGAAAGACATTGAATGCCTGGCATCGAATGGACCACGGTTTTATCAGCCGCGACTGGCACGTTTTTCGGCTTGTTTGCCAAGGAATTCGTTGCTGGTCTTGTTAGACGAAACCAAAAAACAGAAGCCGATCGCGACGGCGACGCTCTAGAGATTTATTCTGCAATAGAAGGCGTTCGCGATTTAGCAGACGAGTATTGGACACAGAGCGCAGCCGAACTTGGCCAGAGTGACATGATCGCGCACGGTCGCATCACGGCAGCGCTTCATCAGATCAATTTATTATGCCTCGACCTTTTTTCTGGCGATGCCAAAAGAAATTGTGACGTGGCGAATCTTCGCTTCATGCAAGCGGTAGGTGGAGGACAGTTTGGCGATAAAGATCGCGAGGCCGATCCCTATCGGCTCTCTCAAATTCATGGTACTGCGCTCACTTTGAAAGACGTTGTGCGCCGAGAACGACGTAAGCTGCCGCGCAATTTTTTGTCCTGAAATTCGGAGCAAGCACTTAGGGCTACGAGACTTGCACCTTTTGAAACGAGCTGATTTGGGTGCCAAGTGAAGTTGCGCTACAACTCGGCAGCATATTTCAAGGCGCATATCCCGTAATCGGATGGGGCGCTTGCTATGTGCTTGCTGGCGAAAAGAGGTGCGTCTCAGGGTCAGGTTAAGTTGTTGAGAAAATTGGTGCCGGCAGCAGGATTCGAACCCGCGCCCCCGAGATTACAAATCACGTGCTCTACCAGCTGAGCTATACCGGCGCCGGGAATGGCTTCTACCAGATTGGGCGCGCTTGTCCATGGTTCAAAGCCAAAAATTCATTTCCGGCGTCAAAAAACATCCTAACTTCTTAAAAACGCAGCAGAAATCGAATGGCGGTTGTGGATAAATCCGTGCATGGCTTATCCGCAATAATTCCGATGCAGGCTGCTTTTGTGCCAGTTGCCGTGCTATGCCAGCCGGTGCGGGCGATGAAAGGGACTGGGAATGCAGATATTCAGAATTGCATGTTTGGCGGTGACAGCCGCTTTTCTTTCACTCCAAAGCGCACAGAACGCGGAGGCGCATGACATCAAGTCCTGCAAATGCGAGGAGGCCTGCTACACCAAGGAAGTCAGCAAACTCACCTGTTCGCGTGGCAAGGCGCAGTTTTCCTCTCACGGCCTGCCGGATCCGGGTGATCCGATGATGCGCGGGATCACTGCCACAAATCAGCAGTTCCCATCCGTTCACAACTATGACTTCGAAATCCTTCTGGAGCCGCAGCTGGCCGGTCGTCCGACCCAGACCGATGCAGGGCCTGTTGGTGTTGCGGTCAATGGCGTGCCGATTTTCGATCCGAGCACGCAAGGGCCCGTCAACCGGAGTACGGGCCGCCGCCCGAGTGCTTTCGAGGCGGGAGAACTTGATGTCTGCGGCGGGCATGCGGGCAGGGGCGATGACTATCATTATCATATCGCTCCCAAATGCCTGATCGAGGATCTCGGCAAAACCTGGGTGGAGGATGACAAGAAGCCGATCGGCTACGCCATGGACGGTTTTCCAATCCTGGCGCTCGGCTGGTTCGACAAGGCCAATGCGGTGGAAAGCGATCTCGATCCGTGCCGAGGCATGAAGGATGAGTCGGGCAATTATTTCTACAATGTCAAAACCACGTCGAGCTGGGATGTGCTCAACTGCCTTTCCGGCGTTCCGCAGCACTTCGCACGCGACCGCTGGGACCACCGGGCTGACCGTACTGGCAAGGAAATCACGGGCATTCCGATCCACTTCGCCATCAAGGAGTCCACGCGCAAGCCTTACGGCGGCGATGTCTGCCACGTGATGAGCGGGCTATTGCAGGGCGAACAGGTGCTGCAGACCAATTGCAGCGCGCGGAACATCAATGCGGAAGAGGGAAGCCTCTTTTACTGCAACGAGGCTTGTTACGGCCTCTTTTTCGAAGCCGACAAGAGCCGCGCATTCCACGGCCGGGCAATCTATTACGACTATATCGCTTCAGGCTGTCCGAGCGGATTTGATGTCTCGGGTTTGAGGACCTTCACGCCCTATGAGGGGCCGGCTCAGAGCCGGAAAGGGCCTGCGGGCACCGGACGGTAAAGCAAAATTCGGCCAGGTGATGGACGCAGTCGCGTCAGATAATAAAAGAGGGAGTCGCGCCACGCTGCAACGGCGCGTCTCCCTAAAGCCCCATTTTCATCCGCGCCACATAAAGCGACAGCACTGCTGCGTTGGAGACGTTCAGCGAGCGGATTTCGCCGGGCATGTCGAGGCGGGCAAGCTGGCCGCAGGCTTCGCGCACGCCCTGGCGCACGCCTTTGCCTTCCGAGCCGAGCACCAGGAGGGTTCTGTCGGTGAAGGTGGTTTCCTCCAGACTGGCCGGGCCGTCGCTGTCGAGGGCGATGCAGCCGAAACCTTCCTCGCGCATTTCCGCAACGAAACGCGCCATGTTCTTCACGCGGACATGCCTGATCATATCGAGTGCGCCGGAGGCGGCCTTGGCGAGCACGGAGCCTTCTTCGGGCGCATGGCGTTCGGTGGTGACCACCGCATCGGCGTTGAGCGCAACCGCGGAGCGCAATATGGCGCCGACGTTGTGCGGGTCGGTCACCTGGTCGAGTGCCAGCACCAGCCGCGCTCCCGTCAGGTGTTCAGCGCCATAGGCCGGCAGGGGATCGGCTTCAAGAATCATGCCCTGATGCACGGCATCCTTGGTCACCATGCGGTCGAGTGCTCTCGGCATCATGGTTTCGACAGGCACGTCGATCCTGACGCCGCGCTCTTCCAGGCGCCGCTGCGCGTTTTCCGTGGCGTAGAGTTTCAGCCGCTTGCGGTCCTTGTTGGCAAAGGCGGCTTCAACCGTGTGCAGCCCATACAAAAGGACCGGACCTTCCGGCGGCAGGCCGGGCCGGCGTGGGGCCGGTTTGCCGGCACCTTTTTTAAAGGGGCGTGAGCCGTGGCCGGTGCGCGGCCTGGAGCGCGGTGATTTGGTATTTTCCGTCATGCCGCATGCTCTAGCGTCAAAGCCGCTTCAGGGAAAGTGGAAACAGCCATCTTTGATGGTGAAACGGACCGGATCAGTTAGGCAGAGTCGACCGCCGATCCGCGCCTCGTGCTCTGCTTGATCGCGTATTCAGCGATGCTCCACGCGGCTGGTGTTCATTACTCGGTGCAAGGCGAGGCACAAAGAATCCCCGCTGGCAGATGCAGGGCGCCTCGCCTGCGCGGAGGAGAAAATTGGGCGGAATAAGGCTCTTAAGTGCCGTCACGGTGCGTGCTGCGGGGCATGACGAAGTTGTCCACAGGCGGGGCGTTTTGGCAGGGAAATGACGGAAAAGGTCAGGCAAACCGTGACATTCGCGGGCGGGCAAGGCACCCTGAACGGACAGTCAGCCGAGTTTGCCGCGAGCGGCCGGAGCCGTTGTTCCGGGCGTCTTACTGATTTTGTTCATTTCTTTGCAAAATCGGCGTTGACAGGGCAGGTCCGCATCTGCATAACACGCGCCACGGGATTGCTCGCCCCTTCCGGGCGGGCTCTTCGGTTAGCCATCCTGATCGCTTCGGCGTGAAGCAGGACGAGATGGAGGAGTGCCCGAGTGGCTAAAGGGGACGGACTGTAAATCCGTTGGCTATGCCTACGTTGGTTCGAATCCAACCTCCTCCACCATCGTTTCTGTTTCTCTCG
>JBNLAU010000115.1:0-2326 GCA_050302295.1 Roseibium sp.
GCTCGGCTCCGCGACGAGCTGCTGAATGGCGAGATCTTCTACTCGCTCAGGGAAGCCCAGATCGTCATTGAGAGATGGAGGCGGCACTACAATACAAAGAGGCCACACAGCGCCCTCGGATATCGACCCCCGGCACCGGAACCCATCATCCCAATGGATCGGAGGCCCGTCATGCACTAACACTCAACATGGACCAGTCAGATTAGGCTGCTCAGTACAACAAAACAACCCGCGACCATCATCGAATTGAAGACATCCTTAATAACCATACCCAGCGCTGGAAACCTGCCACCCGATTTGAGCGAACCAGTCAGTTCCACAGATTGTACCCTTTGCAGGCAGGCACCGGGATGAACATGCGTGTGCGCGGAGGCATGTCGCCAAAGCTGCACATGCGGCGAACGGCGGCTTTGAGCCCAAAGCGGACAGATTGAAAGTCGCGACATTCGCTAATGCAGCAAAATGAGCGCTTGGCTTATGCGCTGCATCGCAGCCTCATAAATGGTCGTTCTTCGAGGCCGCAGCGAAGTCTATCGCGCAAGGTCCAAACCAATTTCCGATCCAAAGGATATCATTCGCTGCCGCAGGGCATTGCTGACCTGTGCGACCCGATCCGGCGCGGATGGAATTTCATCCAGCAAGGTCCTGGCGAATACCGGCTCTCCGAACGCGATCTTCACATGACCGGGCTGGGGAAGCATTTTCCCGCGCGGCCAGGCTTCCAGCGTTCCCGAAATCAATGTCGGGATGATCACGGCCTTTGAACGCTCTACGATGTGCCCTACGCCGTCATGAAACGGCAAAAGTTTTCCATCCGGAGATCTCCAGCCTTCGGGGAACCAGATCAGCACTTTTTTTCTTCCAGCAGCTTCAGCGCCATCGACACGGCTTCTTCCGGCGCAGCTTCGTCGACCGGAAAAACGTTCATCACGCGCGCAATCTCTCTTTTCGCCGGATGATCGAAAACACGGCTGCGTATCGCTGCCCAGACGGTCCGCTCGCGCAGCGCAGCCGGCAACGCGTAAGCCAGGATCAAAGGATCGAGGTCGCTCAGATGGTTGGGAAACACGATCCCGCCTGTGTCTGACAGCGCCTCGAGATTCTCGGTTCCCGAAACTTCCACGGAATAGAACGAGTGGACCAGAAAATCATTTGTGCTGACCAGGATCGACCGAAACAGCTTTTCCGCAACAGACAGTGTTTGGTCAGTGTCCGGCCCGGAATTTTCCGCAGCCGCCTTGTTGCGGCCGTTAGCGGCGAGGTGCGACAGCTCGCTCAGAACGGCGCGGACGGTGGGTAATCGGGCTAGGTCCGCGGGAGGGATCAATACCCCGGTGGCCTGTTCAAGATCCAGCGACAGCCTGGTCAAGCCGAAGGAGTCCACGCCGAGCTGGTCCAACAGATGTTCGTCGAGCCCGATGTTTTCGCCCGGCCTGATTTCGCTGATGACCGACCAGGCCGATTTGCGGGGTTCGATATTGACCCATGCGCGATCTGCCTCTTCCAGTTCGGCGGCACGCGGTTTTTCCTGGATCGCGTGTCCGTTCTGATCGCGCGGAACCGGTCCTGATTTCAACGTGAAAGCCGCGATCGGCGCGGCAAGGTCGCCGTTGGTTGCGAGCGTGGAAAGCTCGATGCCTATGGCCTCTTCCGGGTTCAGAAGCCCGTTGTCGGCCAGCGCATCGTGGTCCGCCTGGATGAGCGCTTCAATCCCTTTTTCCGTCTGAATAATACCCGCATCCAGGATGTAAGGGCTTGCCCGCAGGGCCCGTTCGGTCGCGGACACATCGGCGGCGGTCAGACCACGGGGAACAGCGGACTGAAACGCCCCGTGGCTGTGGGCATCTTACTTTGCGGCACTGCCGGGGATCGGGTCGAGGCGTCGGGTGTCGCGAAGCCAGTTGTACTGATCCGAGACCATTTGCTCCAAACTGGCCGGCGCATAGTTCAACTCCCGACGCGCTTTTTCATCGTTGACGATCATGTGCGCAGACGTTGCGAGCGCGATTTCCGGGGTCAGGAAGTCGTAGTTGAGCCTTTTCGCGATCTCACTGACTTCCTTTGCATCCTCGAGCGTTTCGTACCGGCTCAAAAAGGCAGTTGGCGCCTGTCCGCCCGTCAGTTCGGCGACAGCCTTCGCGAGATCCGGAAAGGAGGCATCCGCACCGCCCAGAAGATATCGTTCTCCGGTCTTTCCCCATTGCGCGGCATTGACCAGTGCCGCGGCGACGGCGCGGGCATGGCAGAACGACGCTTCGCCCGCGGCCATCACCTGCAGGTCGGAATTTGCGATAAGCCGTATCATGACCGCGGCGAGATTGGTGTC
>JBNLAU010000116.1:0-16899 GCA_050302295.1 Roseibium sp.
GACTTTGATGAAGTTGCCACCATCTGCCAGCGCGCCATCGTTTTCAGCCAGGGCGAAATTGTCGGAGAGCTGTCCGGCGAAAGACTTACGACCGAAAACCTCATTCAGGCCGCCTCGGCCAGCAACGTTGCAGCCGCTTAAGGGTACGAACAATGCAATCACTTGATTCCAATGCACTTGAGCCGACCAAAGCGGAGTTGGAAGGGCTTCCCCTGCAGGCCAAGCTGATGCGCTTGTTGCCGGTCTACGGGCTCGTCATCCTGACGGTGTTCCTGATCCTGCTTTTCTCGTTTCTGCTTCCAAGAACATTCCCCACGCTCCTGAACCTGCGGGCAATAGTTTCGGACAAGGCGATCATTGCGCTTCTTTCCCTTGGTGCCATGATTCCGATGGCTGCGGGCCGGATCGACCTGACGGTCGGCTACGGCATCGTGCTCTGGCATATTCTCGCCATCAGTCTGCAAACCCTTCTGGGCATTCCCTGGCCAATGGCGGTCATGATCGTGTTGATGCTTGGTGCCTTCACCGGCTTTCTGAACGGCTTGCTGGTTGAGGTCGCCAAGATCGACAGCTTCATTGCAACGCTCGGCACCGGAACGGTTCTTTACGCGATTGCCCTGTGGCACACCGGCGGCCGGCAGATGGTGGGCGTTCTGCCGGATGGTTTTTATGCGCTCAGCACCACCTTCGTGTTTGGTCTTCCGATCACCGGATACTATCTGATCGCGATCACCGTAGTCATGTGGCTGACGCTCGAATACACGCCTGTCGGCCGGTATCTTTATGCCATCGGCGCGAACCAGCGCGCGGCACAGCTGAACGGCATTCCGACCCGCAAATATGTGATCGGCGCTTTCATGGCGTCGGGCGGCATGACCGCGCTTGCCGGAGTGCTGCTCGCATCCAAGCTCCGGATCGGCCAGGCAAGCGTCGGCCTGGAGTTTCTGCTTCCGGCGCTCGTCGGTGCCTTTCTCGGCTCCACCACCATCAAACCGGGACGGGTCAACGTCTGGGGCACCGTCATCGGTGTCACCATCCTTGCCGTGGGCATTTCCGGAATCCAGCAATTCGGCGGTTCGTTCTGGGTCGAGCCGCTCTTTAATGGCGTCACCCTGCTGATAGCGATCGGAATTGCGGGTTACGCGCAGCGCCGCAAGGGTGCGGTGAAAAAGTAATGTTGATTGCAATGGGAGGATACAATGCAAAAACGTGATTTTCTGAAGGTCATTCTGACCACGACGATGCTGGCAGGCGCCGGGTTCCCGGCATTTGCAGAAACAGCTTGGGATGGACCGACCGCCGGTCCGGCGGCTGCTGACGGCAAGACAATTGTCGTTGTCGCGGCAGACCTGAAAAACGGGGGCATTCTGGGTGTTACCAACGGTGTCGAGGAAGCGGCTGACAAGATCGGCTGGGATGTTCGGGTTCTGGACGGCGCCGGGTCCATCCAGGGGCGTACCGCGGCAATCGGCCAGGCAATGGCCCTGCAGCCGGACGGGATTGTCATCAACGGCTTCGACGCCGTGGAACAGCAGGCAGCCCTTGAAGGCGTTTCTGCCGCAAGCATCCCCATGGTCGCCTGGCATTCGGGCCCGAAAATCGGCTGCGACGCGCCAGGCGGCATCTTCGCCAATGTGTCGACCGACGCCATGACCGTTTCCGAAGTCGCGGCGAACTGGGCGATCGATGACGGCGGCAAGGATATCGGTGTGATCATCTTCACCGACTCCACCTACCAGATTGCCATCGACAAGGCCGACCGGCTGAAGGAAACGGTCGAAGCGGCTGGCGGCAAAGTGCTTGAGTATGTCGACACGCCGATTGCCGATACATCCAGCCGCATGGGGCCGCTGACGACCAGCCTTCTGCAAAAATACGGCGCCGACTGGACGCACGCCCTGGCAATCAACGATCTCTATTTTGATTTCATGGGGCCCGCGTTGGCGGCGGCTGGCGTCTCCGCCGCGGATGGTCCGCAGGCGGGATCTGCCGGGGACGGTTCCGAGGCAGCCTTCCAGCGGATCCGCACAGGCGGCTATCAGGCTGTGACTGTCGCCGAACCGCTGAACCTTCAAGGCTGGCAGCTTGTCGATGAACTGAACCGTGCTGTCCAGGGTGAGTCCTGCTCGGGCTACATCACGTCACCGGCGCTTGTGACCAAGGAAGGTCTGGAGAAGATGGGGGACACCAATACGTTCGACCCCGATATTCCCTATCGCGAGGCCTATGCTGCTATCTGGGGCAAATAGGGTTCTTTGGGATTTCAGTGCAGGCGGGTCGCTCAGGATAGCCGGCAGCGGCCCGCGATTTGTTCGTCCATTGCAATGTCCGGACACGGTTCCGGCTTGCCTTGGGCCGGCGAACGCGCCACGACGGATGTGGCTCTTGATATTGGCCTGGTGGGCGGGTTTGAATGTCAGTGCACTCTTGCTGCAAAGGAGGGGCTGGGCAGTGGATACCTATGGGGGTCATCTGCAGGAGCTGATCCGATCCATCCGGGAAATCGGGCCGAAAACCCGGTGCCGCAAGCGCAAGCACAAATGTACAGCAAGAAACGGGACATGTGATGTTTGGCATTCTGGAAGGCACCGGTTTTGAGGTTATCGAACCGGAATTCGAGGCTTGTTTCATCGGGCACGCCCGGGTCGAGCGCCTATGGACCGGCGCGCGCTGGTCCGAGGGACCGGCCTGGTTTCCGGCGGGCCGCTATCTGGTCTGGTCCGACATTCCCAACAACCGCATGATGCGGTGGGACGAAACGGACGGATCGGTATCGGTGTTCCGTGCGCCATCCAATAACTCCAACGGCAATACCGTCGACTCCCAGGGCCGCCTCGTCAGCTGCGAACATTTGACCCGGCGCGTGACACGGACGGAGCATGACGGCTCGATCACCGTCATCGCGTCGCATTGGAACGGAAAGCGTCTCAATTCCCCCAACGACGTTGTCGTGAAATCCGACGGCTCGATCTGGTTCACCGATCCATCCTACGGCATCATCATGGACTATGAAGGTGAGCGCACCGAGAGCGAAATCGGCGCCTGTCATGTCTACCGGGTAGACCCGGAAACCGGAGACGTGGAAACCGTTGCCACCGATTTTGTAAAACCGAACGGACTGGCGTTTTCCGGCGATGAAAAGACACTCTATATAGCCGACACAGGCGGCACCCATCAAAAGGACGGCCCGGCCCACATCCGAAAATTCAACGTCGGCGATGACGGCAAATCACTGAGCGGCGGAGAAGTGCTGGCAACCTGCTCGAGCGGTTTTTTCGATGGTTTCCGGTTGGATCGGGAAGGCCGCATCTGGTCGTCCGCTGCCGACGGCGTCCACTGCATCACCGCCGCCGGACAGCTGATCGGAAAGGTCCATATTCCAGAAATTGTCAGCAATGTCTGCTTCGGCGGTCCAAAACTGGACCGCTTGTTCATCACGGGAACCTCATCTCTTTATTCCGTGTTTCTGAACGTGAACGGGCTGCAAAGGCGCTCATAGCCTTTCAGGTGCGCTCCTTGCGGGCCCGCCGCCGCGTGTGGCCCGGTGCGGCAATTTCAGCTTGCCTGGGAACAGGGGGCGGGTCCGCCGATGGATCGATTATTCGGTCGCGCTGCGCGCCGCGCAGCTGAAACGCCGGTGGTGTGCCGACGTCCTTGCCGGCCCAATTCAAGCAAAAAACTCTGGACTATTTGTTGTTGATCTATTCTTTGCAATGCGCGACACCGTATTGTCGAATGCATGATTTATCGATGACACGCGTGAGGCCGGCAGTAATTTCCACGCACAAAGTATAACGATGACACGCCGGCCAAGGTGCGTTGGACCACGCCAACGGGGGAATAGAAATGCCAGCACCTTCTGGAGGCATATCCTTGAATTCCGATATGCCGCAGATGCTTCAAATGGATTTGGACATTGAGGATTTTTGCTCTGATTGGGCACATTGTGATCTGATGTCGGGATATCTTGCCCGCATGGTCAGCCACAACCGGCTGGATTCGCTTCTCTTCTCGAATCTCTATTCTTCCGCGCTCAATGAACTCCTGGAAACGATTTTTCGAGTCCATGGCGACAAAGGCAAGCTTGAGTGCGTCGTGCGCAGGCGGGGCAATCTCGACCGGATCGAACTGACCTTTCCTGCCGACGACGAAACATTCCGCGTTTATCAGGATGCCATCGGCAGAGTGTGCGGATCGGACGCGGAAGACCTTTACCTGGAAGCGCTGTTTGCGGAAAGCGAACCGGATGCCGGCCTTGGTCTGCTTGAGTTGGGCGTTGACTATGGTGCCCGGTTTACTGTCGACCGGCGGGAGGATGGCCGTATCTGTCTGGTCGCCGAACTGGCGCTTGAGGGCGAAGAAGAATGATTGCAGAAAGCTGTTCTCAGGGTTTCGAGTGGACCTACAACGAGAACAATCAGGAATTTTCACTGCGCGGCAGCCTGCGTCCGCAGCGGGCGGATGAACTCAATGACTGCATTTCGGCGCTGGAACAATCCGTGGCGAATGTCAGCGGCCGGTTCTATGTCAACGTCCGCCGCCTTGTGCGCATGAACAACGTTGCTTTTCATACCTTTGCCTGCAAGATCCTGGATCTCGTGCGCGGCCGTGCGGACCTGAATGTTCATGTGACGACTTCGAGCGTCGTTGGCTGGGCCACGCGCAAGTTTTCTGTGCTGGAGAGCATGTCCGACAGCATCACCGTCGGAGAATACGACAGCGAGTTTTATCCCGGTCAGACCTTCCTGGAAGAAGGCGGTTTCATTCCGATCCTGCGTACGCAGACCAAGCTGACCTGGCACCACGAGCGCGACATTCTGGAAAGGCACGGGCTTGAGCCCGGCATGCAGGTAGCCGACATCTGTTGCGGCATCGGCGATTTCGCGGTGCTCTTGCAGAAGGAATATGCGCCGGACCGTCTAGTCGCGCTGGACCACAGCCGCTCCAGCCTGGACTATGCCAGGAAGGTCGCCACGGATTTCGGCATTCGCGGCATCGACTATGTGTTCGGTGATGCATCGGACATGCTTCTGGAAAGCGACCAGTTCGATTTTGTCACCTGCCGCCACTCGCTTCAGGTCTTCGACCGGCCGGAACAGATCCTCAAGGAACTGTTCCGGATCTGCAAACCCGGCGGGCGGGTCTATGTCACCAACGAGAAGAACTCCCATTGCCTCGGCGAGCCGAGATCGGAATCGATCCAGCGGACCTACACCGAGGTCGCGCGGCTCTGGGCGCATTTCAACATGGATATCGAACTCGGACCGAAGAGCCGCCGCTACCTGACCGATGCCGGCTTGGAGGACGTTCGGATGGAATCCTTCATGGTGACCAATCTGGACGGAAACCCCCAGGATTTCGCGGATATCATTCAGTCCTGGGAAGATGTCTATGCAGGCAAGATGGCCGTTGAACGCGGCGACACCGAGGACCAGATCAGCGAACTTAGAAGGGGTTTCCAGGATCACATTTTCGCGGCGCTGCATCCGAAGGGCTATGCCGGCTGGCCGGTCTGGGTCGCGTCGGGGCGGAAACCACAATGAGTGTGACACAAGTGAACTCTGAGACGCCGGACCAGCAGGACCCGCAACGGATCGGCAGGCTGTCCCGGCACAGCTTTCGTGCAAAATTCATCGCGGTGGTCAGCGCGGCCGTGCTGTTCGACTTGATGATGGCCGGCAGTGTCGCAATCTGGAACGTGCAGCGCCTGTCGAAGGACGCCACGGAGAAGGTGGAAACGGGGCTCACAGGTGCGACGGAAGAATATCTGCGCACCTATATCGAAACGACCGCTCTCAGGACCGATTTGCTTCTCGACCAGGTCTTTTCCGAAGCGGAAGCCCTTGGCGGCGCCATGCAGACGCTGATCGATAATCCTGAAACCGGCTCCGAGATCGGACTGGCGGTGGCGGAGGATCCCAAGCTCGGCGACGAACTGATCTACAATCCTCAGGCCGGCTGGGCGCAGAACTCACCGGGCGAGTCGGTGGTCAGCGTGTGGGGCTATCTGCTTGATGAAGAGGGCAACCCGCTGCCGGAAGTTGCCAAGCAGATCGCGGACAGTTCCGCCTTCAACCTGGTCGCGCCGGGCCTTTTGAAAACCGGTTCGCCGAAGCTGCAGATGTATTACGTCGGCCCGAAAGACAAGCCGATCATGCGTACGACGCCCTACACGGAACAGGCGCAGACATTCGACAAGCTTTATCCCGGCCACAACGAGAACAACTTCTGGGATTTCTTTTTTCCCGGCGTTTATGAAGGCTGGCAAAGCTGGATCGCGGATCCGTCCAATCGGCCCGTGGAGCGCGATATCGTTGGTACCGATCCATATATCGACGCGATCACCGGTGCCCGCATCGTCAGTTTCTTCTATCCGCTCTGGACCGCGGACCGCTCCGATGTTGCCGGCATGGCCGCCGTGGACATCACCCTCGATCAGTTGTCCAATCTGGTTGAGAACGTGAAGATCGCCGAAACCGGCTTCGGTTTCCTTGCGTCTTCGTCCGGCAATGTGCTGGCCGTCAGCGACGAGGGCGCGCAAACGCTTGGCCTGGTCTCCGTTGGCGGCGAAGGACAGGGCGTGACCGGCATCAACCGGTTCCTGAACAAGAGCCAGCACGATGAAGTGGCTAGTCTCTCACTGCCGCAAGATGCCAATACCGTTATTGACTCCCTGAACCTGGGGGATGCCAAGACGGGAGATCGCGAAGGCTATCTTGTCGTTCTGAAGCAGCTTGCGCCGATCAATCTGTGGGACGGAGAAAAGATCGTCTCCGAGAACTTCACACTCGGCTTCATGGTGGCGAAGGACGAGATCTATGCTCCGCTGACGGCCGTCCGGAGCGAGCTGTCCGAGGCGACGGAGCGCATCGTTTCCTGGCAGATCGCGGCCCTCCTTGTCAGCCTGCTGATCGTAACCGTGGCCGTTTACGCGATCTCGGGACGTATCACCAAGGGCCTGTCGCAACTCGCCGATGCCGCGCGCGCACTGCAGAACAAAGACTATTCCGTGCGTGTTTCCATTCCGACGCGGGACGAGGTGGCTGCTGTGGGACTGGCGTTCAACCGCATGGCGGATGAAATCAGCTACCACACGGAAAACCTGGAAAATCTGGTCGAGGAGCGCACGAAGAAGCTTGAAACCGCCAACGATGAAATCGTCGCCCTCAACAAACGGCTGAAGTCGGAAAACACCCGGCTGGGGGCGGAACTCGATGTGGCCAGGCGCATTCAGGAAATGGTGCTGCCGCTGCGCAGCGAGCTGGAAGTCATTCCGCAAATCGAAATCGCGGCCTTCATGGAGCCGGCGGACGAGGTCGGCGGCGACTATTACGACGTTCTGTTCGACGGCAAGCGCATCAAGGTCGGAATTGGCGATGTGACCGGCCACGGGCTGGAAAGCGGCGTCCTGATGCTCATGGTTCAGTCTGTCGCCCGCGCCCTGCAGGAAAAGGGCGACCAAGATCCTGTTGCCTTCCTCGACGTTCTGAACCGCGCGGTTTACAAGAACATCGCCCGCACCAAGTCCGACAAGCATCTCACACTGGCGTTCGTTGACTATGAAGACGGCAATGTAACCCTGTCCGGTCAGCACGAGGAGGTTCTGATCATTCGGGCGAACGGCGAGACCGAGCGCATCGACACGATGGATCTCGGGTTCCCGGTGGGGCTTGAGGAGGATATTTCACCCTTCGTTGCGACACTGGATCTGAATTTCGGACCCGAGGACATCCTGATCCTTCATACCGACGGCATCACGGAAGCCGAGAATGAGCGCGGCGAGATGTTCAGCCTCGACCGGCTGAGCGAGAGTGCTCACAATAACCGCCACCAGACGGCAAAGGGTATTGCGGAAGCGGTCATAACTGATGTCAAGTTGCATATCGGCGGACACAAGGTGTTCGATGACATCACGCTCGTTGTCCTGAAGCATAGGTAAGGCATGGTTGAGGATTTTGGAAATACGGTCGCTTCAAACAGCGGTGATGCGACCCGGTTCGGCCTGAAGCTGATGGCGACGCCTCTGGAACTCAGCTGGCATCACTGCGGTGTCACGTCGGATTTCATCGGGGAGTATTTCAGCCGCGCCTGTCCGCAGAAGGTGGATCCGGTAGATGCGCGCCACAGCATCAGCTACATGATCAACGAAATCTTGGAGAATGCCGTCAAATTCCGCTGCGGCGGCGATATCGAAATCAACAGCAGTCTTGAAGACGACACGTTTGAAATTCAAATCGTGAACGTGATCGACCCGAAGACGGCCGAGGGGTTTCAGGAACATCTGACCGCATTGCTCGATCGTGAGCCGGGAGAGCTGTTGTTGGAACGTATTGAAGAAAATGCGCTCAATCCGGACTCCTCAGGGTCGGGTCTTGGATTGCTCACGCTCATGAGCGACTACGAAGCCAAATTGGGCTGGTCTTTCGCCTCCGAGCGTGCAAGTGAAGGCGTAGAATTAACGACCTATGCTGCTTTGCGACTTTCCTGATCGCTGACATATTCCAAAGGAAGAAAACAAAATGGAAATCAGCACGAACGATTACCGCGTTTGGACTGAAGGCTCGACTATCCACTACGAAGGAACAATGCGGCTTTCCGGGACCGATGCTTACGCACCCATTCTTGAAATCATGAACTCCATTTTGGAGTCCAAGCCGGACGTCATTACGCTGGACCTGACCAGCCTGGAATTTCTCAACAGCTCCGGCATCAATCTTTTCGCAAAATTCACGATTGAAATCAGAAAACAGCCGGAAGTCGGCGTCCGTGTCCTGGGCTCGAAAAACATTCCCTGGCAGTCAAAATCTCTGCGGAACCTGCAGCGCCTTCATTCCGCGCTGGAACTGACGATTTCCTGAAGGCTGACGGCTTGCCAGGCTGCACGCAATTTCTCGGCAAAGCGCTCGATTTCGCGGACTCCGGTAAGCTCTTCAATGATGGACACCCGCAAAACCGTCTTGCCTTTCCAGCAGGCGGGGCGCACGAAAACGTCTCCCGATTGATTGAGTTGGTCTGCCAGCTGAAGGCACATCCGGTCAGTCTCTGCGAAATGCCCGGAGGGTCTCAATACGACCTGGTTGAGATGAACGGTGTTCGTCACCTCCAATCCGTCGATTTGTCCGGCGGTTTGCGCCAGCGCGGACGCCGCGTCGCAATGCTGCCGGATCAGATCGCGCAAGCCCTTTCGACCGAGGGCAAGCAACACCGCCCAGACCGCGAAGCCTCGCGCGCGCCGTGACAGGCCGGGGCTGAATTCCGTCGGATTGCGTCCATCTTCCGGCGATTGATTCAAATACCCTGCCGACATGTCCATTGCCTTGCGATGCGCCGAGGCGTCCCGCACGATGGCAAAACCCGAGTCATAGGGAATTTGCAGCCATTTGTGCCCGTCGACGGACCAGCTGTCCGCAAGTTCGATCGCCCGGGTCAGATGGTCCTTTTCCGGCAGAACCCGTGCCCAGAGGCCAAAGGCACCGTCAACGTGCATCCAGGCGTCGTGCTGTTTGGCCAGTACGGAGATGGCCGCCATGTCCTCAAATCCGCCGGAATTGATGTGGCCTGCCTGTGCGATGATGATTTTGGGGCCACTGTGGACGGCAAGTTCGGCTCCGAGCCGTTCGATATCCATCAGACCTTCGTCATTCGACGGGATCCGGGCGAAATTTGCTTCGCCAAAACCAAGGTGGCGCAGGGCGGTCAGATTGGCGACATGAGCATCATCGCTCAGGAAGATGCGAATGTGAGGTGCGCCCTGCAGGCCAAGTTGCTCGAAATCATGACCGGCACGGGCCAGGACCGTCGTCCGGGCAGCCGCGAGGCCGACGAAACCTGCCATTGTAGCGCCTGTGACGAAGCCGACAGAGCTGTCGCGGGGCAGATCGAGAACGTCGAGCAACCAGGCGGCGGCCCCTTCTTCCGCAATCGCGGCCGCGGGTGACGTCTGATAAATCGCCGCGTTCTGTCCCCATATCGAGGTCAGCCAGTCCGCAGCGACGCCGATTTCCGACGAGCCGCCCATCACCCAGGCGAAAAAGCCCGGAGCGGTGTTTCCGACCAGTCCGGGTTCGGCCGCGGAGATGAGGCGGTCGATGACCTCCCGCGGACCGGTTCCGTCTTCCGGCAGCGGTTGACAGAAGGCTTCCCGAAGTTCCGCGGTGGTTGCGCTTGGATGCAGAGGCCGCTTCTCTTTTCTGAACGTGCGCCCATAGGAGGACGCACGTTCCAGAGGGCAGGGGCTCTCCGGCTGGGAGCTTATGCGTTTCATCTCGGGTGCAGCCAGGTTGGCAGGAAGCTGTATGCGTCCTTGGTCATGGCGGGATCGGCCTCGATCCCGGCTTGCTTCAGGCGGACCTGCAGATCGCCGGAGTTGAAGGCATCGAACGTTTCGGTGGCACCGCCGATGTGAACACCGCCGACATAAATCTGCGGGATCGTCGGTGTCCCGGTCTTCTGCCGCAGCACCTTGCGCAGCTCACCTCCAAGATTGTCCTTCTGATAAGCCACGGAATCGAGATCCACCGAGTGGAAGGGGATCTTGGCCTCGGCAAACATCTTACGCACCGACCAGCAGAATTCGCACCATTCCAAAGCGAACATGACCACGGGCTCTCTCGCCACAACGTCTTCCACATAGGCAATCGCATGCGGTTCGGGGGCCTCGGCCGCAGGCGCCGGTGCGGCCGTGCCGGTGGAGCGATCAAAGCGATAGCCTTCGGTCGAACGCGAGATGCTCTTTTCTTCTTCGGTCATCGTTTCCGCGATGCCGTCGAAGAGAACCGTCGAGAGATATCGTTCGCCAGTGTCGGGGATCATGGCCAGAATGCGCGAGCCGTCCGGGGCGCTCTCCGCCACTTTCAATGCGGCTGCAAAAGTTGCTCCGCCGGTAATGCCGCAAAATATGCCTTCCCTTGTGGCAAGGTCGCGTGCCGCCCGGATTGCGTCCGTGCCTGCAACTGGCTGGTAGCTGTCAATGAGACCGGCGCTCAGCACATCCTCGGCAAGTTTGGGGATGAAATCCGGTGACCAGCCCTGCATCAGATGCGGCCTGAACATCGGATGGCTTTGGGCCGGGCGGCCCTTGTCGTCGCGTGCCTGGGCAATTCCGCTGGAAAGAATGGGAACGTTGTCCGGTTCGGCGGCGACGATCCTGGTATTCGGGCTTCTATCCCGCAGGACGCGCGAAACGCCTTTCAATGTACCGCCGGTACCAAAGCCGGTAACCCAGAAGTCCAGCGTGCCTTCGCTGAAGTCGGCCAGTATTTCCTCTGCGGTCGTACGGGAATGCATATCCGCATTCGCTTCGTTTTCGAACTGCCGCGTCAGGAACCAGCCATGTTCCTTGGCCAGTTCTTCGGCTTTGGCAATCATGCCGGAACCTTTTTCGGATGCCGGCGTGAGCACGACACGCGCTCCCAGGAACCGCATGAGCTTGCGCCGTTCGATACTGAAGTTCTCCGCCATCGTCACGACCAGCGGATACCCCTTTTGGGCGCAGACCATCGCAAGCGAGATGCCGGTGTTGCCGCTTGTGGCTTCGACAACCGTTTGTCCGGGCTTCAGTTCTCCACTTGCCTCTGCGGCTTCAATGGCCGCAAGGGCGAAACGGTCCTTGACGGAGCCGCCCGGATTGAAGGCTTCGAGCTTGACGTAAAGCTCAACGTTTTTGGGGCCGATGTTGTTGATGCGTACGACAGGCGTATTGCCAACCGTCTCGAGAATGGATTGCCTGGGTCCCATCGCCGGTTTCCTTGCAGCCATGTCATCGACGGCCGGACCCGGCCGCCGGAAATCGTTCTGACTGGGTGAGTATGTCATCTTGGATGCCTTTTCTGGAAATAACATTCGCTCAGCCGATCATCGGCAGAACGCAGTGAAGAAAGACCCCGATCGCGGAGACCAGACCCGCGAGGGCAATTTTTCGCTTCAGGGGTTTGTTCGGGCGCCGTGGCAGGTGCCAAATGGGCCTTGAATTGCTGCTGCGGCAATCAGGAGCCGATTGGGACGTTCGGACATTGGCAGGCATGACGGCAGTCCTTTGACTGATTGGTTGATGCTGCCGTTTTGACCTGCGCCACGAATGTCTGCGTGAAGCGCGCGTGAGCGCTCACGTGAATTGCACGTCAAATTCCAGGATTTGCCGAAACTCCAGCGTTTCTCCCGTGTTGCGCCCTTTTCCAGCTGCGTGATATGTTGTCCGGGGAGTGGCGATGATATCTATTCGACTGTTTGGAAAGTTTTCCGTTCACGATTCTGAAGGCGTTCCTATCCCCATCGCGGGTGCCAAGACGCTGGGCCTTCTCGCTTATCTTGCACTCAATACCGAAATGCCGCCCTCGCGGGACCGGCTGATGACGCTCTTCTGGGGTGACCGTTTCACCGAACAGGCGCGTCAAAGCCTGCGCCAGGCGATCGCCAAATTGAAACGCACACTGTCTTCCAACGGCGCGGAGGTTATCCTTGCCGAACATGACCGGGTGGGTCTCAATCCGGACGCCGTGTCGGTGGATGTAGACACGTTCGCGCGTCTTGCCCATTCCACAGAGAAAGACGCTCCCAAGCGCGCACTGGAGTTGTTGTCAGGCCCGCTGCTTGAGGGCTTCTATGGTCAGCAACCGGAATTCGAGGACTGGATAACCTCGGAACGCCAGCGCTACACCACCATGTCGCTTGGCATTTTGGAGCGCGCCTGCGAGCAATCCTTGCGCGAGGGCAATGCCTCGCAGGCTCTGGAATACGCAGAGAATATGGTGTCGATTGACCCGCTTCGCGATGCTTCCCAACATCTGCTGATCCGCATTCTGGCGCAAAAGGGCGAGCGTGCCGCCGCGGTTCAGCAGTTCAACAGCTTTGAGATGCTGTTGAAACGGGAACTCGGCGTGGGGCCGGGGCCCGAACTTTTGAAATTGATGACGCAGGTGCGCAGCGAGGGCCTCTTCCCGGGTCGGGAAACGGCCGCCGCTCAAACGTCTCCTTCCACAAGCGCGCAGCAATCCGGGCGCAGAACAAGCATTGCCGTGGTGCCGTTCGCCACCCTCAGCAGGGAGGCTGAGCATGAGGCCTTTACCGAAGGTCTGACCGAGGACATAACCACCAATCTGTCACGCTTCAGCTGGCTTGCGGTAAAGGCCAGTACCCCGCACTCGGGTCCCCGCCTGACGAGCCAGGAAATGAGTGAGCTGGGCAAGGAATTGAACCTTGACTATGTCGTGCACGGGTCGCTGCGTGCAATGGGAGGAAAACTGCGCCTGACGGTGCAACTCGCTGAACCTTCCACGGCACGCTACGTCTGGGTGATGCGCTACGATCGCGAAACCGGAGATTTCTTTTCCCTGCAGGATGACCTTGCAGAGACCGTCGCCGCCTCCATTGAGGCGGAGCTGCAAAGATATGCGGGCCGGGACGCGCGCAATACCTCGGTCGAGGAAATGAGCGCATGGGACTGCTACCATCGCGGACTTGCAGCTCAATATGAGTTCGACGCTGACAGAAATCTGAAGGCGCAGGAGTATTTCCGCCGTGCCATAGAACTCGATCCGAATTTCGGGCTGGCGTACGCGAGGCTGTCATATACTCTCGTGATTTCAACGATTTATTTCGAATCCGAGAATGTCGACGAACTTCTGGACGAGGCCCTGGAACTCGCCCGCACAGCCGCGCGGCTTGAGCCGGACGACGCCGTTGTCCGATTTGCGATGGGGCGTGTTTATCTGGCGCGCGGAGAATATGAGCGCTCCAAAACCGATCTCAAGGCAGCGATCGATCTTAACCCGGGCATGGCCCAAGCTCATTGCGGGCTCGGCGATGCCCTGGCCTATTCCGGCGAGTTGGAGGGCGCGCTGGCCTGTTTCGAGGAGGCTGTGAGGATTTCGCCTGCGGATCCCTATCGATGGGCTTTCCTCAGCTACGGAGCGACGGCCTTGCTGTTCAAGGGCGCTTACGAGGAAGCTGCCTCATGGGCGGCCGAGGCGGAAGCTGTTCCCAACGCGCATTATTGGCCAACCGCAATACGCGTCTCGGCCCTTGCGCATTTGAACCGCAAGGAAGAAGCCGCTTCGGCGCTGGCGCATCTGAAGGAGAGGCGGCCGGGAATTACCTGCGATTTCGTAAGGAGCCGGCTTTTTTATCTCAAGGATCCCGAACAGGTCGAAACCTACATCTCCGGTTTGCGGGACGCGGGTCTCTCCTGAGGCTCGGCTCAACCCTCCATCAGGCGACGCGGAGCCAGCCTGAAAATAACGAGTTCGGCTTTAGTTCCTCCGGTCGGTCCAGTTGCCGGACCTCGCCGGCTGCGGCGCCGAAAACATGCAGGGTGTCCGATCGTCCGAAGCTGAAGAACGGATTACGAATGCTGTGCAGCTGCGGGCAGGTGGACGGCGGGCTGGCAAATGGGCTGGCCAGCGCCGCATGCACAACATGTTCGCCGTGGTAAACGGCATAAATCGGATTTCCGGAGGACGCGGCCAGCCGCAGCGCCCGAAACACAATGCCGCGTGGGTTCGGACGGGCCGGATGCCACTCAGGTGCCGCACCGCTCACAATCCAAAAATCGCATTGATCCGAACTGTCCGGCATGTCTCCGTCGTATGTTTCAAACAGGGAAACGCGGGAGATGCAGTGCCCAAGGTGTTCGAACCATTTTCGAAGCCGGGCGTCGAACTTCTCTGCCTCGGGCGCGACATTCGGGTAGTGATCGCACGCCAGGAGAATTCCAAGATGTGACATGGCTATGTCCTCGTGATCGATGTGCGCCGGTGCGTTTCCGCACCGGACAGCAAACAGGCAGGCTCAGACGAGCACCTTTCCTCCGGCCTCCAGAAAATCCATCGTATCCGGCGCTCCGCCTATCATGGCGCCGTCGATGAGGTCATCCTGCGTGATGTTCATGACTGCCGCGCAGACCTTGCAGACCCAGATAAGACCGCCTTTTCCGACGAAGTCTTCGATAAGCGTCTTGATCGGCGTATAGCCGTCGGCACCGAGTCCGTTGCTGCGCCCTTTCACGACAAGGTTCAGGGCGTCGCAGGTCAGAAAGACACGCGCCTCACCCCGGCCGGCCGCAGCGTTTGCCAGGATAAAGGGGACGGTTGCCTGCTCGATGTCCTGCGGGCCGAAACTGCTATTGATGAGAAATGACATGAAAGTCTCCGTAGTTGCTTGGTTTGAACACCTGCAATTTGGGAGAGGGGCGTGAAGTCAGCGTCGAAAGCGCGCTGAAGAATCGGGAGAAACTGGATAATTTCGCGCAACTTCGGTGTGAATTTGCGTGAGTTGCCGGCGTTTACGTAGATCACCCAGCCGTTGTCTGTAGGCATATCATGGACGACAATGGCGTTTCCGCCCGATCCTGGCCGCCGGAATTACGATATGTATAACGGGCGTTTTCAAGCTGGCCGGCATCGAGAAATCGCCAGGCGTGGTGCTCGAACTCATGAAGCGCTTGCTGGAGCCGTCGACTTGCGGACAACAAGCTGCACGGCCGTTTCGGTGTAAGTGGCAAGCTTGTCCTGTAACTTGATGCGTTCCATGAGGCGGTTGACGCTTCTTGCGCCGATATCCTCGGCGTCGACGCGGATCGTCGTAAGCGGCACGGAGTTGAGGGCGGCGGTTGGAATATCGTCGAAACCGACAACAGACACGTCATCGGGAACGCTCAGGCCCGCATCGGACAAGGCGGCGAATGCCCCGAATGCACAATCGTCGTTGCAACAAAGTACTGCGCTGAAATCATTGCCGCCTTTGGCTTCTATGCGCTCTTTCACGGCCGCGAAGGCGAGGTTGGACCGCATGGCGTCCAGTTCGATGGTCAAATCGCCGGTTACATCGATGCCGGCCTCGCTCATTGCCTTGCGGCTGCCGGCGATACGGTCGCGTATTGTCGGCCGCTTCGAGTGGCTGAGCGTCAATATGCGGTTGTGCCCGAGTTCGATCAGGTGACGGGCGCCGAGATAACCGCCCGTGCGGTTTGCCGGGGCGACGGCATCGAGACGCATCAGGGGTTCGCGGCCATTTACAATCACCGCCGGAATTTCCCGATCATGCAGAGACTTTATCAACTCCTCCTGCTGCATGGAAAACAAGAGGTAGCCTGCGGTTCCTCCGTCCGGTTCCAGCCGGGCGATGCTCGAAGGGCTGATGAGTTTCATCGACAGGGTTAGGCCCAGTTCCCGGGCCCTTTTTTCCATACCCCGCTGGACCGCGAGCATGAACTCCCCAGTTGTGCTTTCGGCAAGCTGCAGATCCGAGAGTACGGTAATCTGCGTCATGCCGGTCAATGCACTGGAGTAGTTCAGGTGTTCGGCGGCAGTCTGAATGCGCGAGCGGACATCCCCCGAGATGCCGGGAGCGCCGGCAAGTGCCCGCGAGGCCGTGCTGACGGACACACCCACAGCCTCGGCAACATCGCGCAATGTTACGCGTCTGGACGAAGCCGATGTGCTTGTTTTTTTGCCAGAAGGCCCGTCAAATCCAGCCATCCAGAGCCCTCTCCCGCCTCATATCATCCAATCCACTGCCCTCGGTACTTTCTTTGAGAGCACTTCGCAAGATACTCAATTTCAAAAAATTGCGCAAACTATGCAAATTTGCAGAACAAAGAAAATTGCTATTGACTCTGCAACGATGCTCTGCCTGATTATCGGGTGACACAAGCTTGAGCTACCCGGAGGAGGGGATGTGGTCAGCCTGGAGAAGACGAACGGCAATGTAGGCGCGGGATCGTTGTTTGCGGGATGCCTTCCGGCTCTCGGCAATATCCTGCCGCAGTTCGTTCCAGGCGCGCGCGTTTCCGACCGTGCTTATTGGGACGGTATCCCCGCAGCTTCGAAAGCAAGGCTGATTGCGGAAGGCGAAACCGCCTGCCGGTCGCCATGGCCGCTCCTGAGCGCCAATGCCTATCGCGCC
>JBNLAU010000117.1:0-7899 GCA_050302295.1 Roseibium sp.
TGGCAGTTGGGGCAGGGCGGCGGCGGCCGAGCGCGGACGCTTCCTGTTCCGGCTGGGAAGGCTGGTTGAGGAAAAGATCGAGCACCTGGCCCGGATCGAGGCCATCGACGTCGGAAAACCGCTCAAACAGGCCCGAAACGATGCGATCGCCTTGGCACGGTATCTGGAGTTCTACGGCGGCGCAGCCGACAAGCTGCACGGCGAGACCCTTCCATATCTGGACGGCTATACGGTCTACACCCTGCGTGAACCCCACGGCGTGACCGGCCATATCGTGCCCTGGAACTATCCGATGCAGATCATCGGCCGCTCGGTCGGGGCGGCTCTGGCGACAGGCAACGCCTGTGTGCTGAAACCGGCGGAAGATGCCTGCCTGACAGCGCTCGCCTTTGCCGATCTCGCCCGGGAAGCGGGGCTGCCGGACGGTGCGCTGAACGTTGTACCTGGCCTCGGATCAGAAGCCGGGGCGGCGCTTTCTTCCCATGCGGGCATCAATCACATCAGCTTCACCGGCTCGGTTGCAACCGGAGTGCAGGTGCAGATGGCGGCGGCACGCAATGTCGTGCCGGTTACGCTGGAACTCGGCGGCAAGTCGCCTCAAATCGTGTTTGATGATGCGGATATCGAGGCCGCGCTGCCGTTTCTGGTCAATGCAGGCATCCAGAACGCCGGTCAGACCTGTTCCGCCTCGTCCCGCATTCTGGTTCAAAAGTCCCGCCATGCGGAGGTCGTTGAGAGCATGGCGCAGCGCTACGGCAATCTACAGGTTGGGCCCGCGCTTGCTGATCTGGATGTCGGGCCGCTGATATCGGCAAAACAGAAAGACACTGTTTCAAGCTTCTTGGACCGGGGAGCGGACCTTGAAAGGGTCGCGGAAGGTATCCTTCACGAAGTGCCGGGCGGGGGCTGCTATGTCCGGCCGACGCTCTTTGCCAATGTCGACCCGGCTCATGTTCTGGCACGGGACGAAATCTTCGGTCCGGTTCAGGTGATCATTCCCTTCGAAGATGAAGAGGAGGCCACCGCAATTGCCAATGGCACCGATTACGGCCTTGTCGCCAGTCTCTGGACCCGCGATGGCGCGCGCCAGATGCGCCTGGCGAAAAAAATCCGCAGCGGCCAGGTTTTCATCAATAATTACGGTGCCGGCGGCGGTGTTGAACTTCCCTTCGGCGGCACGGGCAAGTCCGGTCACGGACGGGAGAAGGGCTTCGAGGCCCTTTACGGTTTCACCACGCTGAAGACCGTCGCCGCCTATCACGGCTGAGGGTGAAGCTTTCAGGTTATTGAATGTTCAAGGGGTGACTTCATGAGATTGCAGGGAAAAACGGCCATTGTGACCGGAGGAGCCTCGGGCTTTGGCGCGGGCATCGTGCGTAAATTCGCAAGCGAGGGCGCCCGGGTCATAATCGCCGATCTCAACATGACGCTTGCCGAAGAGGTTGCGGGCGAGGTCGGCGGCGTTGCGGTCAAGGCCGATGTGGCAAGCAATGACAGTGTGAGGGCTCTTGCCGAAACGGCGGCCTCAACGTTCGGTCCGGTCGATATCCTGGTCAACAACGCCGGAATCACCCATCTGCCGAAGCCGATGCAGGACGTTACCGAGGACGAATTCGACCGTGTCATGGCGGTCAATTGCAAGTCGGTCTATCTGACCGCGCGCCACTTCGTTCCGATGATGACGGAGGCGGGCAGGGGCGCCATCCTGAATGTCGCTTCGACGGCAGGTCTCAGTCCGCGTCCGAAACTCAACTGGTACAACGCCTCCAAGGGCTGGATGATCACCGCCACCAAGACCATGGCCGTGGAACTGGCACCTAGCGGTGTGCGGGTCAACGCCATCTGCCCGGTCGCCGGGGAAACGCCGCTTCTGAAAAGCTTCATGGGTGAAGATACGCCGGAAATGCGGGCAAAGTTCCTGTCGACCATTCCGATCGGCCGCTTTTCGACGCCGGAAGACATGGGCAATGCCGCCTGTTTCCTTTGCTCCGATGAGGCAAGCATGGTCACAGGCGTCGCCATGGAAGTTGACGGCGGCCGCTGCATCTGAGCACGGGGATCTCCTCTGAAACCTGCTGCCGGGGATGAAGCATCTTGAACGCTGAACTTCCTGTTCGGCTAAGGCAAGACCGCGGAACTCGTCTGCAAGGCGCTGTTCCGCATCTTCGTGGTGAACGGCGCTGCCGTGAGCCTTGGACGGTTATTGCCTTTCGTCTGCTGATGTCGCCCAACGGCGTTCAGGCGACAATCTCGGAAGGCCTCCTCCCGTGCGGCCCCAATAAAGAAGGGCCGCCCCGATTTCGCGGGACGGCCCTTCGATCGTAAACTGCCCGGACTTTAGCTGATCTGTGTGAGCAGCAGGTCGAGGCTGGCTTTGGCATCGCCGTAGAACATGCGCGTGTTTTCCTTGTAGAACAGCGGATTTTCGATGCCGGAGTACCCCGTGCCCTGACCGCGCTTGGAGACGAACACCTGCTTGGCCTTCCAGACTTCCAGAACCGGCATGCCGGCGATCGGCGAGTTCGGGTCTTCCTGGGCGGCCGGATTGACGATGTCGTTGGAGCCGATGATGATGGCGACATCCGTTGACGGGAAGTCCTCGTTGATCTCGTCCATTTCCAGAACGATGTCGTAAGGCACCTTGGCTTCGGCGAGCAGCACGTTCATGTGGCCCGGCAAGCGGCCGGCAACCGGGTGAATGGCAAAGCGGACTTGCTTGCCCTTGGCCCGCAGCCGCCGCGTCAGCTCGGCAACGTTCTGCTGTGCCTGGGCCACCGCCATGCCATAACCCGGAACGATAATGACGCTGTCGGCATCTTCCAGAGCAGCTACCACGCCATCCACCTCAACCGGGATCATTTCACCGTCGACTTCCATCGCCGGACCGGTCGTGTTGCCGAAGCCGCCGAGGATCACGGAGATGAAGGAGCGGTTCATCGCCTTGCACATGATGTAGGACAGGATCGCACCGGAGGAGCCGACCAGCGCGCCGACAACGATCAGCAGATCGTTGCCGAGCGAAAAGCCGATGGCCGCGGCCGCCCAGCCCGAATAGGAGTTCAGCATCGAAACCACCACCGGCATGTCGGCGCCGCCAATGCCCATGATCAGGTGGTAGCCGATGAAGAAGGCCAGCAGCGTCATCAGGATGAGAGCCCAGATGCCGGCACCGTTGAGGAACAGCAGCAGCAGGATCACGCTGAGAGCGGCTGCACCGGCGTTCAGCGCGTGTCCACCCGGCAGCTTTTCCGCCTTGGAAGTGACCTTGCCTGCCAGTTTGCCGAAGGCGATAACCGAGCCGGTGAAGGTGACGGCACCGATGAAGACACCAAGAAACACCTCGACCCTGAGGATCGACTGTTCGATCGGGGTCTTGTGGGCCAGGATCGCGGCGAAGCCTTCCAGGGCGTGGCGCTCTTCCTCGCCCATGGCCATGACGCGGCCAAGTTCGATATAGGCATTGAAACCCACGAAGACGGCGGCAAGCCCCACCAGCGAGTGCATCGCGGCAACAAGCTGCGGCATCTCGGTCATCTGAACGCGCTGTGCAACGTAGTAGCCGATGATACCGCCGCCGGCGATCAGGATCACCGAAAGCAGCCACAGGCCGGATCCGGGGCCGATCAAGGTGGCGGCAACCGCCAGCGTCATGCCCGCGATGCCATACCAGACGGCGCGCTTGGCGCTTTCCTCACCCGAAAGCCCGCCAAGCGACAGAATGAACAGAACAGCCGCAACAACATAGACGGCAGTCGTAAAACCGAATTCCATCGTTCGGCCTCCTTAAGATTTCTGGAACATGGCGAGCATGCGCCGGGTGACGAGGAAACCGCCGAAGATGTTGATGCCGGCCATGAAGATGGAGACACCTGCGAGCAGGATCACAAGGAAGGAACCCGATCCAATCTGCATCAGCGCGCCGAGGATGATGATCGATGAAATGGCGTTGGTCACCGCCATCAACGGCGTGTGCAGCGAGTGGCTGACGTTCCAGATCACCTGGAAACCGACAAAGACAGCCAGAACGAAGACGATGAAATGCTGCATGAAACTGGCCGGTGCGACCAGACCCACCAGCAGCAGCAATAGACCGCCGATGGCCAGAAGGGAGACTTGCCGTTTGGTTTGCGCCTTGAACGCGGCAGCTTCCAGCTGACGCTTTTCCTCCGGCGTCAGTTCTTTCGTCTTTTCCTTGGGCTTGGCCGCAATCGCCTGCACTTTTGGCGGCGGAGGCGGGAAGGTGATCTCGCCTTCGAATGTGACCGTCGATCCGCGGATGACATCGTCTTCCATGTTATGAACGATCCGGCCGTCCTTTTCGGGCGTCAGATCGGTCATCATGTGACGGATGTTGGTTGCGTAGAGCGTGGAGGACTGCGTGGCCATGCGCGACGGGAAGTCGGTGTAGCCGACGATGGTGACACCATTGTCGGTAACGACCTTCTCGTCCTTGACCGTGCCTTCCACGTTGCCGCCGCGCTCCGCCGCCAGATCGATGATCACCGAGCCCGGTTTCATGGCCTTGACCATGTCTTCCAGCCACAGTTTCGGAGCTTCCCGGTTCGGGATCAGCGCCGTAGTGATGACAATGTCCATCTCCGGGGCCAGTTCACGGAATTTGGCGAGCTGGGCTTCGCGGAACTCGGGGGAGGAGACGCTGGCGTAACCGCCGGTGGCGGCGCCATCCTGCTGTTCTTCCTCGAAATCCAGATAGACGAATTCGGCGCCCATGGACTCGACCTGCTCGGCAACTTCAGGCCTGACGTCAAAGGCGTAGGTGACCGCGCCAAGCGAGGTCGACGTGCCGATGGCTGCAAGGCCCGCAACGCCGGCTCCGACGACCAGCACCTTCGCTGGCGGCACTTTGCCGGCAGCGGTGATCTGGCCTGTGAAGAAGCGGCCGAAATTGTTGCCTGCCTCTATGACGGCCCGGTAGCCGGCAATGTTGGCCATGGAGCTGAGGGCATCCATCTTCTGCGCGCGGGAAATACGCGGCACCATTTCCATGGCGATGACGTTGGCGCCCTTTTCCTTCGCCGCCTGCATCCCGGCTTCGTTGCCGCCGGGATTGAAGAAGGAAATCAGTGTCTTGTCCTTGGTGAGATAACCAAGTTCCTTTTCGTCGGGCTGACGGACTTTGGTGATGATATCCGCCTTTTTCCAAAGGCTCGGCGCGGTCTTGATGACGTCAACACCGGCATCCTTGTACGCTTCGTCAGAGAACCCGGCCGCCTTTCCGGCGCCGCTCTGGATCACGCAAGTGTAGCCGAGTTTCTGGAGTTGCTTTGCCGAATCGGGGGTCATCGCCACACGGGCTTCCCCGGGAAAGGTTTCCTTCGGTGTGCCGATTATCAGGGCTTCTGGCATATGTCGCTCCAAATGGTGACCGGAGTGGCCAATCGAAAGAATACCCACGCGTTCAGCTGTTGAAACAACCGATGCACCATGGGCTCTGCAAACGTGCAGCGCATATAGAAACAAAAATTATACTTATGACAAGGTGCATCTGGGTTGATTTCGGGCGGAATTCTGCGCCGCACTCATAAAATCGATTTATTTTACCCTTGGGTCAGGTGGGCTTTTTGAGTATTGGAAACTGAGACCGCAGGGCTTCCTTGGATGGAATACTCAATAACCGGTCTGAATTAGTATATTTTGCTCTGCAGCATGCCAATATCCGGCAAGGATGCACAGAATGTAAACGTGCGAATTTTTTCCGCGGTCCCGCCAGAAACGGGACCGCGGTCAGGAAAGTCTTACTCCGCAGCTTCGGTGACCAGCTCCGGGGCCAGATCGGAAGCATCATGGCGTTCCGGTGCCTGGTCGGCCTCATCGCCCCACACCCGATTGACCTTGCGCCCGCGCTCGACGGCAGGGCGGGTATCAATCTTTTCCGCCCAGGCTTTGACGTTCTTGTAATCGTCGACGGACAGGAATTCGGCGGCCTCGTAAAGGCGGCCGAGAACAAGCCCCCCGTACCACGGGAAGATGGCCATATCGGCAATTGTGTAGTCAGAGCCGGCAATATACGGGGTCACCGCCAGGGCTTTGTCGAGCACGTCGAGTTGGCGTTTGGCCTCCATGGCGAAACGGTCGATCGGGTACTGGAACTTCTCAGGCGCATAAGCATAGAAGTGACCGAAGCCGCCGCCGAGATAGGGAGCCGATCCCATCTGCCAGAATAGCCAGTTCAGCGCTTCTGTCCGGGCTGCGGGCTCTTTGGGAAGGAATTCCCCGAATTTTTCGGCCAGATAAAGCAGTATGGAACCGGATTCGAAGACGCGGGTCGGCGTTTCGGTGCTGTGGTCGACCAGCGCGGGGATCTTTGAGTTGGGGTTTGCGCCGACAAAACCGCTGGAGAACTGGTCGCCCTCATTGATGCGGATCAGCCATGCGTCATACTCGGCTCCCTGATGGCCAAGCGCCAGAAGTTCTTCCAGCATGATGGTGACCTTGACGCCGTTCGGCGTTGCAAGGGAATAGAGCTGCAGCGGGTGTTTGCCGACCGGCAGGTCCTTTTCATGGGTCGCACCGGAAACCGGACGGTTGATGCTGGCAAACTTGCCACCGCTCGGCTGTTCCCATGTCCAGACTTTCGGCGGGGTATAGGTGGACGTATCACTCATAAAATAGGCATCTCCGGAATGGAATTGGTTCTGGCGGGATTGCGAAGTATCACGTTTCAGCCGAAACGTAACTCATCGCAATCTTACGATCAAATAGGAGGTGAAGCCGGCCTTGCCTAGGGTTGCATTTGTCTCTGAGGTAATTTGTTGCGCCGTTGCTCGTTGTTGTGAAACCAGTTTTCCGAAAATTCCATCGGAGAGATCTCTGATGCTGTGTTGTTACCAAATATACGATTCTTTTTTCGTCGACCTGTTCGCGTTGTTCGTGCATTCTCATTCAATCGCATCCGGGCAGGCAACATGTTGTCGGAGACTGTCAGCCGTTGCCCTTGTTGCGATGTGCCTGGACAACCGCGTCACAGATCGGTGCGGCAGATAGTGAAAATAAGAAGACTGCGGCAATTCCGTCTTGAAATTCGTCATGCTTGAGGGAGGACGACATGAATTTGAGACCAGATCCGAGTTTTTACCCAACTGCCAGAATGGCAATGGAAGCACCAGTCGAGAAACTGGCCTTCACCTTGATGCTCAGTCCGGACTTTTCCCAGCCTGACGGGCTGGCCGTGGTCAATGTGGACCCTGAAAGTTCCGACTACGGCAAGATCGTTCACACCGTTTTCATGCCCAACAAGGGCGACGAGTTCCACCACTTCGGCTGGAATGCCTGTTCCTCGGCCCTGTCGCCGTTGACGGGGCACGCCTTTTTGGAGCGCCGCTATCTGATCATTCCCGGCATCCGGTCGTCACGGATCTATGTGATCGACGTGAAGGAGCCGCTGCAGGCCAAAATTCACAAGATCATCGAACCGGAAGAGGTTTTCGCGAAGACCGGCTATTCCCGTCCGCACACGATCCACTGCGGGCCGGAAGGAATTTATGTCTCGACCCTGGGCGGCGGCGGGCCGGACGGCACGGACGGTCCTCCGGGTATCTTCATCATGGACTGCGAGACCTTCGACATTCTGGGCCGGTATGAAATGGATCGCGGCATCCAGGACAAGCACTATGATTTTTGGTGGAACCTGCCGCGCGACTACATGGTGAGCTCGGAATGGGCCCTGCCGCCCCAGTTCGAGAGCGGCCTCGTGCCCGAGGATCTTCTGTCGAACAAGTACGGCCACCGGCTCCACTTCTGGAACCTGCGCGAGCGCAAGAATGTCCAGACGATCGACCTGGGCGAGAACCACCAGATGGCGCTCGAGGTGCGTCCGGCGCATGATCCCGTGAAGGAATACGGCTTCTGCGGCGTGGTCGTGGACACGACGAACCTCGA
>JBNLAU010000118.1:0-5432 GCA_050302295.1 Roseibium sp.
GAGCGGACCAGGTCGACCACCAGCCGGGCGGGCTGATTGTCGACGGCAGGCAGGAAGAAAGTCTTGTCGACACTGACCGGACCGGTCAGATCCATGACGATCCGCGATTTGCCGACGGCAAACAGACCGTAGCGCCAGTCGGCGACCAGTCCGCGCCCGCTGTCACCCGAGTCTTCCGGAATGCTGAACGAGACTTCCGGCAGATCGATGATCAGCCTGTACGGGCTGGCAAGACCGGAAATGGACGGTGTCACCTGCCGGTCCATATCCAAAACGAATCGGGTCCGTGTCTCGTCACCGGCCACTCTGGCACCGGTCACGACGGTTTTTTTGGCATTTGCCTGTGCGTAAGCTTCCAGCCCGGGGGCCGCGATGACCATTAGTCCCGTAAGGGCCGCAGCAATCGCTATTGCCCGCCCCGCGCCACGCCGAACCGTGCCAACCAGCGGTTTTATCCCGTTTTTCAATTCAATTATTCCGGCCATATTGCTTGCAATCTGTCTGCATTTGAGCCCAGCCAGCCCTGTCATACGCGATCCGCGCTGTCAGGAAAATGCCTTATGCATTTCACATTGCTTGCAAAGCAGAGCGGCGGACCGTAAAAGTACCTTACGGATTTCGGTTCAAGACCGATACCTTCCCAGGTGACGTTCAAGGGTATCTATCCACAACGTCATCGCACTCCAAGGCCTGGAAACGACAGAACAGAGGCCGTTCTGCCGAATTATGTTGCCTTGGCGTCCTGCGGAAGAGGTGTCGGCGATTCTTTGAAACCGCCCCGCCTCGCGAAATGATGCCCTTTACAAACGGCAATTTTACCGACGAGGTCCGCGGCGGCTCTTCTGGACGAACTCGATCCGGGACCGGACGCAGACGAAGCGGCGAAGCCAACCTGCATACCGGCACAAGGTACAACGACTTAACTCAAGGGCCTGCGTTGCCCCGAAGGACCCGCGCGATGCACATGGAGATCAACATAAAGCAAGGCACCGCTTTTGCGGCCGCTTGTGTTGGTCATCCGACCGCGCCGGGCGCAGACGCCCTTCCCTATCTTAGCAAAACAAATACGGCAGCCTTCCTCCTTTCGGGCGATGCGCGTTTTGCATACGCGCCCAGCAGCGCTGCCGTGGAGACGTTCAATAATGGCAAACAAGATGCTGATCGACGCGGGCCACCCGGAAGAGACCCGGGTCGTCGTCGTGCGTGGCAATCGGGTTGAAGAATTCGACTTTGAAGCAGCAAACCGGAAACAGCTTCGCGGAAATATCTATCTAGCAAAGGTTACGCGGGTCGAACCCTCGCTCCAGGCCGCATTCGTGGAATACGGCGGCAACCGTCACGGCTTCCTCGCCTTCAGCGAAATCCATCCGGACTATTACCAGATACCTGTCGCCGACCGCGAAGCTCTGCTTGCGGCCGAAGCGGCCGATCGCCAGCGCGATGACGAAGCCGAGGAAAAGCCGAAGCGCCGCCAGCGCTCGCGCGCGGCCAGAAATGAAGCCGCGGAGACCGTCGCCAGCGAAAAGGTGGATACCGACGAAACCGCGGAAGCAAGCGGCGATCAGTCTGAAGACACCGAACAGAGTGCTGCCGCGGATGAAGGCACTTCCGGGCAGGAGAACGCCGACGGCGATCAACTGAGCGCCAAGGCGCCGGAATCGGCTGACGATGACACCGCTTCCGACGAAACCGCTGATGAATCCGAGGACGATGAGGAGGAAGCTCCCGTCAGGTCTCGCAGCCGTCGTGGCCGCCGCCGGAAAAATGACGATGATGATGACGCCGGCAATGGCGATGACGACGCGGTCGAATCCGTTGGCGCGGAAGACGCCATGGAAGAAGTGCCGGAGCGTACCGTTCGGCCGCGCAAGCAGTACAAGATCCAGGAAGTCATCAAGCGCCGCCAGATCATTCTGGTTCAGGTGGTGAAGGAAGAGCGCGGCAACAAGGGTGCCGCACTGACCACATACCTGTCGCTGGCGGGCCGTTATTCCGTTCTGATGCCCAATACGGCACGGGGCGGCGGCATTTCCCGCAAGATCACTCAGCCGACCGACCGCAAACGCCTGAAAAAGATCGCTTCGGAGCTCGAAGTTCCAGAAGGCATGGGCGTCATTCTGCGTACGGCCGGCGCCAGCCGGACCAAAGCGGAAATCAAGCGCGATTTCGAATATTTGATGCGGCTTTGGGAAAATGTCCGGGAGCTGACGCTGAAATCCAGCGCACCAAGCCTTGTCTACGAGGAAGGCAGTCTGGTCAAACGATCCATCCGCGACCTGTACAACAAGGACATCGACGAAATCCTTGTTTCCGGGGACGAGGGCTACCGCGAGGCCAAGGACTTCATGCGCATGCTCATGCCGAGCCATGCAAAGAACGTTCAGCCGTATCGCGATCCCTCGCCGGTGTTCATTCGCTATGGCGTGGAACCGCAGCTCGATGCGATGTTCTCGCCGCAGGTGACGCTGAAATCCGGCGGTTACATTGTCATCAACCAGACGGAAGCGCTGGTGTCGATCGATGTGAACTCCGGCAAGTCCACCCGCGAGCACAATATCGAAGACACGGCACTGCAGACCAACCTGGAAGCCGCCGAGGAAGTCACCCGCCAGTTGCGGCTGCGGGATCTGGCCGGCCTCGTTGTGATCGACTTCATCGATATGGAGGAGTCGAAAAACAACCGGGCCGTCGAGCGCCGGCTGAAGGACTGCCTGAAAAATGACCGCGCCCGCATTCAGGTCGGTCGCATCTCCCATTTCGGCCTTCTGGAAATGTCGCGCCAGCGCATCCGCACCGGCGTCCTGGAGAGTTCCACCACCCCTTGTCCGCATTGTCAGGGCACCGGCATGATCCGGTCGGTGGAATCGGTTGCTCTTCATGTGCTGCGGTCGATCGAAGACAACCTTCTGAAGGGCGCTTCTCATAACCTGATCATCCGCACGACCACCGAGGTCGCGCTCTACATCCTGAACCAGAAGCGCTCGAACCTGTTCGATCTGGAAACCAGATTTGCAGTCGAGATCGAGGTTCACGCCGACGACATGGTCAACGGCCAGCTTTACGTTCTTGAGCGTGGCGCCCAGGTCGACCGGGACCGCGTTCCGGCTCCCTCTCCGATCATTCAGCCGGACACGGTCGAGATCGTCGATGAGACGACCGAACAGCCCGAGGTGGAGGAACGCGCAGAGGAAGAGGACGGCGATGGCCGCCGCCGCAGACGTCGCCGGAAGCGCCGGCGGGGTGGTTCCGACCAGCAGCAGGAAGGCGGCGACGACCGTCAGGCCGAAGCTTCCGATGACGACATGTCAGACGAAGATAGCGAGCAGCAAGAAGCTAGCTCTGACAACGAAGACGGCAATGACGATGAACCGCGCCGCAAACGCCGCCGAGGCCGCCGTGGCGGACGCCGCGGGCGCCGGAACGGTGAGGGCGACGGCGCGGATATGCGCGCCGAAGACAACGAAGATGCCGCTTCAGGCGACGCACAGGAGAATGCCGACACGTCTCCCGCCGGAGAAGAGCCTGCCCAGGCGGACGAAGCTGCGGCAACCGAAAACAACGTTGTCGCCGACCTTCCGTCTCAGGAAACCGAAGAACCCGCTGAAGCCGCGCCGAGTGGAGCCGTGGAGCCGGCCGGAGAAACTGCTGAAAACTCTGCGGCTGCAGCCGACGCTGCTGAAGAGACCTCGGGCGAAGACACGATAGTCGTCGAAACTCCGACTTCCGAACAGCCGGTCGCCTCCGAAGCAGCTGAGAAGCAGGCAGACGAAAGTCCCGCGGCTCCGGCGGAGCCCGTTGTCACGAGTGAGTCTTCAAGCGAGAAAAAAGAAGACAAACCGAAGCGTGGCGGCTGGTGGCAGCGCGGACGGTCCTTCTTCTAATCAAAGGATCAGCCAGCAGACTTCAAAAAAGGCGGCTCATGGGCCGCCTTTTTTTCAATCCTATGCCCTGCCTATCTCACAAATCCTGACAGACGTTCCAGGGCTTCGCGCATATCTTCATGCGCACCGGCAAACGAGAAACGCAGAAACTCGTGGCCGTGCACGGGGTCGAAATCAACTCCGGGCGTCGTCGCAACTCCAGCCTCGTGCAGCATCCGTTTTGCAAAATCGAGACTGTCCGAGCTGAATCGGCTGATGTCCGCGTAGATGTAGAATGCGCCATCCACCGGAAGCAGCCTGTCGAAGCCGATGCCGGGCAGCCCCTCCAGAAGCAGCGTTCGGTTGGCCGCATAGCCGGACTTGACCGCTTCCAGCTCCTGAACGGCGTCCAGGGCATGTGTGGCCGCGATCTGGGAGAGTTCCGGCGGAGAGATATATAGGCTCTGCGCAATGCGCTCGGTCGGGCGGACCAGATGCTCTGGAAGCACCATCCAGCCGATCCGCCAGCCGGTCATGCAGTAGTATTTGGAGAAGCTGTTGATGACGATGACATTGTCAGACGTTTCCAGCGCGGTTTTCTGCTCTCCGGCATAATCCAGGCCATGATAGATTTCGTCTGAAATGAACCAGATCCCCTCGTCCTCACAATAACGGACCAGGGTTTCAAGCGCTTCCGCCGTCATCATCGTGCCGGTCGGATTTCCGGGGCTTGCCACCAGAACGCCTTTGACCGGCCCGTCGTTCCGGGCCGACTCAAGATGATCCGGCGTCAGGCTCCAGCGGGTCTCCTCCCCCACTTCGATCTCGACCGGCACAAGACCGAGCGCCTTCAGGATATTGCGGTAGGCCGGATAGCCAGGCGCGGTCAGGACAACCCGGTCTCCCGGATCGAAGGCGGCGAGAAAAGCCAGATTGAACCCGGCAGACGACCCGGTGGTCGCCATGATCCGACCCATCGGTACGTCTACACCATAGGCACGCATGTAGTGCGCCGAGAGCGCGCTCCGCAGGGGCGCGATGCCGAGAGCTTCGGTATAGCCCAGGCGGCCGTGCTTCAGCGCGGCTTCGGCAGCCGCCAATGCGGGCTTGGGAGCGGGAGCCGAGGGTTGTCCGATCTCCATGTGAACGATTTTTCGTCCCGAAGCTTCCAGTCTGGCCGCCTCCGCCAGTACGTCCATTGCGATAAACGGGGCAACGTCACTGCGGCGGGAAGGCAGAAAAGCGGTTGTATTCATTCTGTTTTAGCCCGCATTTCTAACATTTCCTGTGTCCTGGCGGGAATGCGGCCCATGCGATTTGCCTTCAAATCACGCTCGGATCCCAAAGCCCGCAAACCCTAATCAAATCGGCGTCCGGTATCGCGGATTTTCCGACCGGATGCAACGCAGCAGCGCAAAACGGCTAACCCCGCCCTCCGGCGTGGAGACGACCTTGCGGATTTGTCATCCGGCTTTTCTTGACCCCGGCTGTCGGCCTCCATACCTTCACCACACATTTATGCATGTGAATTGGGCCAAGTGCCTGGAGACTGTACTGGGAGCAAGATGAGTT
>JBNLAU010000119.1:0-9779 GCA_050302295.1 Roseibium sp.
GACCTTGCCTTCCCGGTCCTTTACGCAGAACGAAGTCTCTCCCTTCAATCCATCACAAACTCCGGAAAAATGCCGGAAGATTGTACCACGATGAGTTCCTGTTTTTTGCGGTTGGCATAGCCCTTTCCGAAGCATGGTCGCGTGTGCAAAACTGGCTAGGCATAAGCCTTTGATGCCGATTTGGAACAGGGGGCTTGAAAAAAGTTATAAAGTATAACTATTATTGATCATCACGTGACTGGACAGGGAGTTGGTTCGGTCATCGGGTGGTCCAATAGGGAGGACACAATGGTCAACTTGCATAAGCAATTCGGGAAACTGGCCGCTGCCTTGGCTGTTTCCGTAACCGCATTTGCGGGCATGGCATCCGGCGCACAGGCGCAGGAAGTCACGCTGCGCCTGCATCAGTTTCTGCCGGCCCAGGCGAATGTTCCGAAAAACATTCTGGATCCATGGGCGGACAAGATCGAAGCAGAGTCCGGTGGCCGGATCAAGATCGAACGCTACCCGGCGATGCAGCTTGGCGGCAAGCCGCCGGAGTTGATCGACCAGGTGATTGACGGCGCCGTTGACATCGTGTGGACCGTCGCCGGCTATACGCCCGGCCGTTTCCCGCGCGCTGAAGTGTTCGAGCTTCCCTTCACCATGACGGATGCCGGGACCATGTCCCGCGCCTATTGGAAGCTCGCCGAAGAGACCATGATGGATGAGGATTTCAAACTCTTCAAACCGCTCGGACTCTGGGTTCACGGCCCCGGCGTGATCCATTCAAGCAAGCCGATCACTACGGTTGGGGATCTGAACGGCGTCAAATTGCGTGCGCCGACGCGCGTGACGAACAAGCTGTTCGCAAATCTCGGCGCCACGCCCGTCGGTATGCCGGTTCCGGCTATCCCGGAAGCGCTCAGCAAGGGCGTCGTGGATGCGACCGTCATTCCGTGGGAAGTCGTTGGAGCGCTCAAGGTGAGCGAACTGGTGAAGAACCACACCGAGTTTCCGGGCGATGCGCTTTACACGACATCCTTCATCTTCGCGATGAACAAGGATCGGTATGACGCCCTGCCGGATGACCTGAAGGCCGTGATCGATGCGAATTCCGGTGAGGAATTCTCCGCGTTCGCCGGCAAGAAGATGCAGGAAGATGATGCCGGTCCGCGTGCCGCAGCCGTGGAAATGGGTAACAATATCATTACCCTGACGCCAGAGCAGATTGCCGAGTGGAAGGATGCTGCTCAGGGAACTATCGGTGAGTGGGTCGCGGAAATGGATGAAAAGGGCATCGACGGCGAGGCTTTGAGGGCCCGCGCCGCAGAGCTGATGGCCAACTGAGCGTCCCAGGAAAATCCTCCTCCGGATATCTCATTTCCGGAGGAGCGTTCCGACAGGAAACAGAGATAAATGTTGCTTAATCTGGTGGATCGTCTGGCGCGCTTGATGGCGCTCCTTGGGGGGCTTGTGCTGACGGCCCTCGTCGCCCTGACCTGTGTCAGCGTGCTGGGCAGGGGGCTGAATACCCTCGGGCATTCCAGCTTTCTGGAATCGCTTTCCCAAAGCGTTGCGGGCGCTCTGATCGCGACGGGAGTCGGTCCGGTTTCCGGCGATTTCGAATTGGTCGAAGCGGGGGTCAGTTTCACTATCTTCGCCTTTCTGCCGATCTGCCAGCTGCGCCGGGGGCATGCGACGGTCGATATCTTCGCAAACAGTTTTCCGCGCTGGCTGAACCGGTTTCTGACGACATTCTGGGAAGTGCTTCTGAGTGCTCTCATCCTTTTGATTACCTGGCGCCTGTTTGTGGGCATGGAAGACAAGATGCGTTACGGCGAAACGACGTTTCTCCTGCAATTCCCGATCTGGTGGGCTTTCGCGCTCAGCTTTGGGGCGGCTGCGATTGCATCCGTGGTGGCGATTTATTGTGCCATTGCACGGATCATTGAACTGGTGACGAACCGCAGTCTGACCCCGAACGCCGAGGGAGGGGTCCATTGAGCCTTCTTGAACTGGGTTACCTTTCCTTTCCCGTCCTGCTCATTCTGATTTTCCTCAGAGCCCCCATCGGCCTTGCGATGATGATCTGCGGCATCGGCGGTCTTTATCTGGCAACCGGCACGCCGAACATCTTCCTGTCCAAGCTGAAGGGCGAAACCTATTCGACCTTCTCCAGCTATTCGCTGACGATCATTCCGATGTTCCTGCTCATGGGGCAGTTCGCGACCCATTCGGGCATGTCGTCGGCGCTTTTCAAGGCGGCCGAAAGCTGGCTCGGACACCGCAAGGGCGGTGTAGCGATGGCGGCGGTCGGGGCCTGTGCGGGTTTCGGTGCCATTTGCGGCTCCTCGCTGGCGACTGCGGCAACCATGAGCCGTGTGGCCCTGCCGGAGCTGCGCCGCTACGGTTATTCCGGCGGCTTCTCCACGGCGACGCTGGCAGCCGGCGGAACACTGGGCATTCTGATCCCGCCCTCCGTGATCCTTGTCATCTATGCCATCCTGACGGAACAGAACATCGCCAAGCTGTTTCTGGCTGCGTTCATTCCGGGCATTCTGGCCGCCATCGGCTACATGATCACCATTTCGCTCTATGTGCGCCTTTATCCGGCCGCCGCCGGCACGCGCGAGGCAATTCCCTATGCCGAACGGATGCGCGCGCTTCTTGATGTCTGGCCGGTTATCCTCGTATTTGCCCTTGTCGTCGGCGGCATCTATCTCGGTTGGTTCACGCCGACGGAAGGGGCCGCGGTTGGGGCGGCGGGAACAGGCCTCCTGGCGCTGGCGTCCGGAAACATGAGCTGGAAAATGTTCGTGGACAGTATCAACCAGACGGCGATGAGCACCGCGATGATCTTCTTCATCATCCTGGGCGCCGGTTTCTACAACAGTTTCCTGGCGCTCAGCCAGTTGCCGCAGGAACTGTCCGGCTGGGTTGTCGGGCAGGGGTTCAGCCCCTGGGTCGTGCTGTCTCTGATCCTGGTTTTCTATCTGGTGTTCGGCTGCCTGATGGACAGCCTGTCGATGATCCTGCTGACCATTCCGATCTTCTTTCCGGTGATCAGCAACCTGGATTTCGGCATGCCCCCTGAGCATCTCGCCATCTGGTTCGGTATTATCGTGCTGATCGTGGTGGAGGTCGGGCTGATAACGCCGCCGGTGGGCATGAACCTCTTCATCATCAACGCGATGGACCGGTCCACCTCCATGAAGGATACCTACAAGGCGGTTCTCTGGTTCGTTGCTTCGGACGTGGTCCGGGTCATCCTTCTGGTGCTGTTTCCGTCAATCACACTGTTCCTTCTGGGCGGTTAGGCCACCCGGAAGGAAGACACGATCACAGGCATGTCCAAATAGATATGGGTTATAACTATGATGAGGCAAACTGAACTGGAGGCGGCGCGATGCAGGTAGACGGAAATATCGCTCTTGTGACCGGCGGCGGCAGCGGGCTGGGGGCGGCCGCTGTCCGCCACTTTGCCAGCGAAGGCGCGAAGCTTGCTGTTCTCGATTTCGACATGGACCGCGCGCGCGCCGTTGCCGAAGAAACAGGCGGGTTTGCGGTCAAGGCCGATGTCAGCGATGAGGCGGCGGTCGGCCGGGCGTTCGACGAGGCGGTGCAGCATCTGGGCGGTGCGCCGCGCATTGTCGTCAATTGCGCCGGGGTCGGTTTCGCCGCGCGCATCGTCGGGCGCGAAGGCAAGCTTTCTTTCGACGTCTTTGAAAAGACGCTCAAGGTGAACCTCTTCGGCACCTTCAATGTCATGAGTCATGCAGCTAAACGCATGATGGAAACGGATGCCCTGGACGGCGGTGAGCGCGGTGTGATCGTCAACACTGCATCGGTGGCCATCGAGGACGGCCAGCTCGGCCAGGCCGCCTATGCGGCGTCCAAGGGCGGGATCGCATCCATGTGCTTGCCGGCCGCAAGGGAGTTCGCCCAGCACGGTATTCGGGTCATGACGATTGCGCCGGGCCTGTTCCGCACCCCGATGATGGAAGGCCTGCCGGAAGAGATTGCCGCAAAAATCACCGCGAATATTCCCTTTCCGCCGCGTCTCGGCGAGCCGGAGGAATTCGCCCTTCTGGCCGCGCACATAGTGACCAATCCGTTCCTGAACGGAACGACCATTCGCCTGGATGGCGCTGTGCGCCTGCCGCCACGCTGAGGATGAGCTGATGAGCAACCCGATTTTGAACATTGAGCTGAGCGGTAACATCGCGACGCTCACCATGAACCGCCCGGACAAGCGCAACGCCATGTGCGACGAGCTGCTCGAGCAGATCGACGCCTTCTTCGTGAACCCGCCCGAGGAGGTCAAGGCCGTCGTCATCACCGGCACGGCAGGCCACTTCTGCTCCGGGCTCGACCTGAGCGAACACGTAGCCCGCGACGCGGAAGGCACCATGCGTCATTCGCGCGGCTGGCATCAGGTCATGGACCGGATCCAGTTCAGTGGGCTGCCTGTGGTTTCGGCTCTCTTCGGAGCGGTCATCGGCGGCGGGCTGGAGCTGGCGAGCGCTACCCAGGTGCGCGTTGCCGAACCGTCGGCTTTCTTCCAGTTGCCTGAAGGCCGGCGCGGAATTTTCGTCGGTGGCGGAGCCTCCGTGCGGGTCGGGCGTATTCTGGGCGCCGACCGGATGACCGAGATGATGCTGACGGGCCGGAAGTACGATGCCTCCGAGGGTCTGGCGCTCGGCCTGACCCATTACCTCGTTGGCGAGGGGGAGGCGCTGGCAAAGGCGCAGGATCTGGCCCGCAAGATCGCGTCCAATGCACCGCTGTCCAATTACATCATGATCCAGGCATTGGCGCGGATCGCGGACATGTCCAAGGCCGACGGTCTGTTCACCGAAAGCCTTTGCGCGGCCATTACCCAGACAAGCCCGGATGCGCTGGAAGGGCTGGCCGCCTTCCTTGAAAAGCGCAACCCGACCTTCAGGTGACGCCATGAAGAAATCACATCCTGAAACCGAGACACCGGGCAGTGTCACGCGCGTCAGCGACCGGACGCTGCGCGCGTTTCACGGTTATCAGATGAAGCGGACCTTCAACGTCATCCAGTCGGATCTCGGCCGGACGCTGAAACCGTTCGATCTCAGGATGCTGACCTATACGGCGCTGGTTCTGATCGTCGACAACCCCGGCCTGCGCCAGTCGCAACTGGCCGAGGCCATGGATATCGAACGACCGAACCTGGTGGTCATCGTTGACGAGCTGGAACGGCGCGAACTGATCACCCGGGACCGGCTGGCGAACGACCGCAGGGCCTATGCCCTCAAGGCGACGCTGGCTGGACGCCAGCTGTGCGAGAAGGCGGTGGCGGCGGTCGCCGCGCATGAAAAGGCCCTTTTGCAAGGCGTCAGTCCGGACGCGCTGTCGGTCGCCATGAAAGTAATGCAGCTAATCGAAGCCAACCGCCGGCAGGGCCAGTGACGGCTGGGGGCCGGGAGGAAACAGTCATGAAACGCACAAAGGATTATCAGCATCATGCCGTCGAGCGGGAGGACCGGGCGGACGGCTCCATTCTGCTCCGGTCGCGCCATCCGCTCAGCCCGGCGGCCGATCGAACCGGTGACTGGTTGCACACCTGGGCCGAAAGCGCTCCCGACCGGGTTTTCCTGGCGGAGCGGAGCGGCGCCGGATGGCGGGAAGAAACCTACGCCGGCATCCTGCCCCAGGTGCGCGCGGTAGGTGCGGCGCTGCTGGCCAGGGGCATGGGCCAGGACACGCCGATCCTCATCATGTCGGGCAATGGGGTCGATCACGGAATTCTGTCCCTCGCGGCCCAATTTGTCGGTGTTCCCGTGGTGCCGGTTGCCGAGCAGTATGCGCTGGTTCACGGCGCTCATGGCCGCCTGCGGGAGGTTGTCAATCTCATCCGTCCCAGGATGGCCTATGTGGTGGATGCCGACCAGTTCGGCGAGGCGCTCGGGCTGGAAGAGCTCGCCCCGGTAGAAATTGTCGCAAGCCGCCCAGGCAGCCGCAATGTGACAGACTTCGCCGATCTCCTCAAAGGCGATGGACGTGTCGATGTCGATGCCGCCTTTTCGCAGGTCACTCCGGACACTGTCGGCAAGATCCTGATGACCAGCGGGTCCACCTCCAGCCCCAAGGGTGTGCTGACGACCCATCGCATGATGTGCGTCAACCAGGCACAGCTGGCGGACTCTCTGCCGTTCCTGCGCAAGCGTCCGCCGGTCATCGTCGACTGGCTGCCCTGGAACCACGTTTTCGGCGGCTCGCACAACTTCAACATGATGCTCGCCAATGGCGGCAGTCTGTACATCGACGACGGTAAGCCGGTGAAGGGCCTCTTCGACCGGACGCTGGAAAACCTGGCGATGAAGACCGGCACGCTCGCCTTCAACGTTCCACTTGGCTTCGGCATGTTGCTGGGGGCGCTGGAAAAGGACGAAGAGCTGCGCCGGCGCTTCTTCGAGGATCTGGACCTGATCTTCTATGCCGGTGCCTCCCTGCCGCAGGACGTCTGGGCAGGCTTTGAGCGTATGGCCATGGAGGTAAAGGGCGAAATCCCGCTGATGACCACTTCCTGGGGGCTCACCGAAACGGCTCCCTCGGCGATGATGCAGCAGGAACCGGCACCCCGGTCCGGCATTGTCGGCGTGCCGGTGAACGGGGTCACGGTCAAGCTCATTCCGGATGAGGACATGCGCTGCGAGGTGCGCGTCAAGGGGCCGAATATCATGCCGGGATACTTCAACGATCCGGAAAAAACCGCAGCCGCCTTCGACGAGGAAGGTTTCTTCATGACCGGCGATGCGATGGTGTTCATCGACAAGGACGATCCGAACCAGGGTATGCGGTTCGACGGCCGGATTTCGGAAGACTTCAAGCTGCAGTCAGGAACCTGGGTGCGCGCCGCCCAGTTGAGGCTCGACATGCTCTCCCGCCTCGCTCCGCTAGCCGCCGATTTGGTGATTACCGGCGCGGACAGGAAGCAGATCGGCGTGATGATCTTCCCGAATGTTGCCGAACTCACTCAGGAGGGCTTCGAGCTTCGGGAAGAAGGCGGTGCCTATAGCTGCGCGCTGCTGCAGGGAGAACTCCATCGCCGCCTGAGCGAACGGGCGCGGGAAATAAGCGGCAGCTCGACGCTGATATCGCGCGCCATCGTCCTGACCGAGCCGCCGTCTATGCCGGACGGCGAAATGACGGCCAAAGGCAACCTGAACGTCCGGAAGGTTCTGGCGCGGCGCGCGGATCTTCTGGAGCGCCTTTACGATGACAACGACCCCGCTGTGGTCACAATCTGAGGAGGCCTGGCAATGGTCAACATAACCAAGGTCCGAGCGATCGACATTCATACCCATGCGGAAGAGCCCTGCGGCTGTCATTCCGATGACGGGTACGACGACCTGCAGGCGACGATGGCCAAATATTTCCGCGCACCGTGGAGCCATCCGCCGACTGTGCCGGAAACGGCCGCCCATTACCGCAAGCAGAACATTGCCGCGGTGATCTTCCCGGTCGATGCGGAGCGCGAAACCGGATACCGCCGCTACAAGAACGAGGAAGTGGCTGAACTCGCCGCCGAAAATGACGACGTCCTGATCCCCTTTGCGTCCATCGATCCGCACAAGGGCAAGATGGGCGCGCGCGAAGCGCGCCGGCTGATGAAGGACTTTGGCATCAAGGGCTTCAAGTTCCACCCGACAATGCAGGGCTTTTACCCGAACGACCGGATGGCTTACGAGCTTTACGAGGTCATTGCCGAGGAAGGCGCGATTGCCTTGTTCCACACAGGCCAGACCGGTGTCGGCAGCGGCATGCGTGGGGGCAACGGTATGCGGCTGAAATACTCCAATCCGATGTATATGGACGATGTCGCGGTCGATTTTCCGGACATGCAGATCATCCTGGCGCATCCGTCCTTCCCCTGGCAGGAGGAGGCGCTTTCGGTCGCCCAGCACAAGCCGAATGTCTATATCGATCTTTCCGGCTGGTCGCCGAAGTACTTCCCCGAGATCCTGGTCAAATACTGCAATTCGATCCTGAAGAAGAAGGTGCTGTTCGGCTCCGACTGGCCGATGATCACGCCGGAACGCTGGCTCAACGATTTCGAGAAGATCGCGATCAAGGACGAGCTCAGGGCTGACATCATCAAGGGGAACGCGGCAAGGCTCCTGGGGCTGTCGTGAACGTTGCGCGCTCCTCCGCGGTTTCCTTCCAGGGGAGGGGCATTTGAGCGCATTCGGGTCAGACATCTGCAAATTGGTGGTAAGGTCATGAAACCGTTCTCTGCTCCGCTCGATGACATTCTGTTCTCGCTCGAACATGTGGCCGGGGCCGCGGTGCTGCCTGGCTGGGATGCTGAACTGGCGCGTGAAATTGGCGGTCATTTCGCTGCCTTCGCGCAGGAGCAGCTTGCTCCGCTGAACGCACCGGGCGACCGGCAAGGATGCCGGCTCGAAGGCGGGCGGGTGACGATGCCCGACGGCTTCCCCGACGTTTACAGGGCCTATGCCGAACAGGGGTGGCCCGGACTGACCGTGCCTGAAGCTTTTGGCGGTCAGGGTCTGGACGAATGCATTCTGGCGATCACATCGGAGATTTTTTCCGGCGCGAACCACAGTCTGCAGATGGTGGTGGGGCTCGTGCCCGGGGCCGTCAGTGCCTTGCTGGCGTATGGAACCAAGGACCAGCAGGACCGCTACATTCCATCCTTCACCTCCGGCGAGGCGCTTGCCACCATGTGCCTGACCGAACCGGAGGCGGGTTCGGATCTGTCGCGTATCCGCTGTAAGGCGGAGCCGGCCGGCGACGGCTGGGGAATAACGGGCGAGAAGATCTTCATTTCCGGCGGCGACCAGAACATGAGCGCGCGCATCAACCATCTGGTTCTCGCACGCACGTCCGGCGACGGCGTGAAGGGCCTGTCACTGTTCATGTGCCCCGCACAGCTGGCGGACGGCAGCCGCAATGCCGTGACCGTCACCCGCATCGAGGAAAAGATGGGCCTCCACGCCTCGCCTACCTGCCAACTCAGCTTCGGGGGTGCTCAGGCGGAGCTGATCGGAGAGGTTGGGGCGGGCCTCAAGGCGATGTTCACGATGATGAACCATGCGCGGGTCGATGTGGCGCTGCAGGGCGTTGCACACGCGGCGCGGGCCGCTGACATTGCCGAGGCTTATGCCGCCGAGCGAATTCAGGGACGCGATGAGGACGGTAATCCGGCGCGGCTGGATCAGCTTGCGGATGTGCGGCGCATGCTGGACGAAATCGATATGCTGGCCCTTGGCGGGCGTGCGCTGGCGCATCTGACGATGGTCACAGCCGATGCGGGCCGCGATCCCGATCTCACGGAGTTTCTGATGCCGGTTGCGAAGGTCTATTGCACTCAAGCGGGCATGCGGGCGGCGGAACTCGGCATGCAGGTTCTGGGCGGATACGGCTATCTGAAGGAATATTTCCTGGAACAGTCCTATCGGGACGCGCGCGTCACCGCCATTTACGAAGGCGCGAACGGCATTCACGAAAGAGCGCTTGTCAGCCGGTTGCTGCCAAGGGAACCGGGGCAGGCGTTCGAGGCGTTCCTGGAGCAGGAATGCGCGCGGAACGAGCCGATGGATGTGCGGCTGAGGGCGTTTCACTCAAGTTGGCTGAGTGCCCGTGACCGGGTTCTGGAACGCGCCGATCCCACGCCGCTGGCCCATGACTTCATGAACCGGACCTGCCGGGCGCTGATTCCGGTCCTGTGGGCGCGCATGGCAGCGAAAGCTGATCATCATCCCGACCCGGAAAGGATCAGGCGTCTGGCCGGGAAGATGCTG
>JBNLAU010000120.1:0-10778 GCA_050302295.1 Roseibium sp.
GCCGGCAGCTTCCAGATTGCGCACTGCCTCAACCACGCCTGCCTTGTCTTCATCGCGCATGGAGACGAACACGGTGCCCTTTGCGGGCACACCCGTACCAGATCCGAGCTGCGACTTGGCAAAGGCCTTGCCGAAGGCGGTGTCCAGGCCCATGACTTCACCGGTGGAGCGCATTTCCGGTCCGAGGATCGTGTCGACACCTGGAAAGCGGGCGAAGGGGAATACAGCTTCCTTGACCGCAATGTGATTGAGCTTCTTTTCCGACAGATTGAAGGAGGCGAGGCTCTCACCTGCCATCACGCGGCTGGCGATCTTGGCGACCGGTGCGCCGATGGTCTTGGCGACGAAAGGCACGGTACGCGAGGCGCGCGGGTTGACTTCAAGAACATATATTTCGCCGTTCTTGATCGCATATTGCACGTTCATCAAACCGCCGACCTCAAGGGCCAGCGCAAGAGCGGTCGTCTGGCGTTTCAGTTCCTCAATCACGTCGTCTTGCAGTGAGAAGGCCGGCAGCGAGCAGGCGCTGTCGCCGGAATGGATGCCGGCTTCCTCGATATGCTCCATGATGCCGCAGACGAAAACGTCCTTGCCGTCGCAAAGCGCGTCGACATCCACTTCGATCGCGCCGTCCAGATAGCGGTCGAAGAGCAGCGGATTGGTGCCCAGAACCGTATTGATCTGGCCGGTCTTGTCGTTGGGATATTTAGCCCGCACTTCGCCCGGCACCAGCTCCGGCAGCGTGCCGAGCAGATAGGAGTTCAGCGCCTCTTCATCCCGGATGATCTGCATGGCACGGCCGCCCAGAACGTAAGAGGGGCGGACGACGAGAGGCAGGCCGAGCTGGCTTGCGATCAGGCGGCCCTGTTCAACCGAATAGGCAATGCCGTTTTCCGGCTGTTTCAGCCCCAATTTGATCAGCAGCTTCTGGAAACGGTCGCGGTCTTCCGCCAGATCGATCATGTCCGGCGAAGTGCCGAGGATCGGCACGTCGGCCTTGACCAGCGCCTGTGCCAGCTTCAGCGGCGTCTGACCGCCGAACTGGACGATGACCCCGTGCAGGGTCCCGTTTTCCTGTTCCTTATGGATGATCTCAAGCACATCTTCTTCCGTCAGCGGCTCGAAATAGAGGCGGTCGGACGTGTCGTAATCGGTGGAGACGGTTTCCGGGTTACAGTTGACCATGATGGTCTCGTAGCCCGCGTCTTCCAGTGCAAAGGCGGCGTGACAGCAGCAATAGTCGAATTCGATCCCCTGGCCGATCCGGTTCGGGCCACCGCCCAGAATGACGACTTTCTTCCGATCGGACGGATTGGCCTCGCAGGCAGGCTGCCCCATGAAGGGCGTTTCGTATGTCGAGTACATATAGGCCGTCGGGGAGGCGAATTCGGCCGCGCAGGTGTCGATGCGCTTATAGACCGGATGCACGTCCAGCTCACCGCGCAGCTTGACCACGTCGTCGGTTTCGAGATTGGCAAGGCTGGCCAGGCGCGCGTCGGAAAAACCCATCGCTTTCAGCTTGCGCAGGTTCTCGGCGTCCTTCGGCAGGCCGATGTTGCGTACCTTGGCTTCCATGGCCAGGATGTCGGCCATCTGTTCCAGGAACCATGTGTTGATGCCGCTGGCCTGGTGAACTTCCTCGACGCTCATGCCAAAGCGCATGGCTTGCGCAACGCTCAGAAGCCGCGACGGCGTCGCGGTGGAGACGGCCGCGCGCAGCGCGTTCTTGTCGTCGCCCTGATCGAGGCCGAGGATTTCAACTTCGTCCAGACCGTTGAGCCCGGTTTCCAGTCCGCGCAACGCTTTTTGCAGGCTTTCGTTGAAGGTCCGGCCGATTGCCATGACCTCGCCCACTGACTTCATCGCCGTGGTCAGCATTGGTTCGGAGCCGGGAAATTTCTCGAAGGCGAACCGCGGGATCTTGGTAACCACATAGTCGATGGTCGGCTCGAAAGACGCCGGTGTGGCGCCGCCCGTGATGTCGTTTTCCAGTTCGTCCAGCGTGTAGCCGACGGCCAGCTTGGCAGCGATCTTGGCGATCGGGAAACCTGTGGCCTTGGACGCGAGAGCGGAGGAGCGCGACACGCGCGGGTTCATTTCGATCACGACAAGGCGGCCGGTCTCCGGATCGACCGCGAACTGCACGTTCGACCCACCGGTTTCAACGCCGATCTCGCGCAGCACCGCGATCGAGGCGTCGCGCATGATCTGGTATTCCTTGTCCGTCAGCGTGAGCGCGGGGGCCACGGTGATGGAATCGCCGGTGTGAACGCCCATCGGATCGACGTTTTCGATCGAACAGATGATGATGCAGTTGTCCGCCTTGTCGCGGACCACTTCCATCTCGTATTCCTTCCAGCCGAGCAGACTTTCGTCGATCAGGACCTGGCCGACCGGCGAGGCGTCGATGCCGGAGCGGACGATCGTCTCATATTCTTCCCGGTTATAGGCAACCCCGCCGCCGGTGCCGCCGAGCGTGAAGGCCGGCCGGATGATGGCAGGCAGGCCGATTTCATCGAGCGCCCGCATGGCCTCCAGATAGCCGGCGTTTCGGTCGTAGCCGGTGATCTTGCCGTTTTCATCATGAATGGCCGGGGAGGAGGCGATGGCCGCCCGCGGGTTTTCCAGCCCGATCACGTCCATGGCGGCCCGGAACTTTTCGCGGTCTTCCGCCTTCTCGATTACATCCGCCCGGGCACCGATCATCTCAACGCCGAATTTCTCCAGAATACCCATCTGCTCCAGATCCAGGGCGCAGTTGAGGGCTGTCTGTCCGCCCATCGTGGGCAGCAGAGCGTCCGGGCGTTCCTTTTCAATGATCTGGGCGACCAGTTCCGGGGTGATCGGCTCAATGTAGGTAGCGTCGGCGAGGTCCGGATCGGTCATGATCGTCGCCGGGTTCGAGTTCACCAGGATGATGCGATAACCTTCCTCGCGCAGTGCCTTGCAGGCCTGGGTGCCGGAATAGTCGAATTCGCAGGCTTGGCCGATAACAATCGGACCGGCACCAATGATCAGTATGGAAGAGATATCTGTACGTTTTGGCATCTCGGCTCGCAGCTCGCAGGGGCCAGTCCGGATAACGGGCGCCGTTATTCGGTCAGGCTCGATCATGAGGTGAATGACAATGTTGGCTGAGCGCGTCTTATAGGGAAAAGCGTTGCGCTAGGAAACCCCGGCTGAGCATCTGGACGACGTTTTCCGCTTTATCAGCGCAGTTTATTCGAAGTCCTGACCGTCAGCGGGCAGCGGAACGGTTGTTTGACCGTCAAAGTCGCCGATTCCTTCCGAAAGGGCATAACACGCCAAGCGGACGGATTTCGGGATTTCCACCGGTCGGCCGTCGCGGTTGCCTTTCTCGTAATACTGAATCATGCGCTTCTTCAGGCCCAGCCGATCCGCAGCGTCTTTTTGTTTCAGTCCCAAGGTCCGCCGCCAGTGGCGGAACTGTTGGGGGGTCATGCCGGGCACTTGGTTTCTTGAGTTTGATTCGACCATATTTCTCTTATTCCGGAATGCCTTGGATCCGTCCCCCGGGGATCCGTACCCTGATATGACAAGAATAGCCTGCATGTTCGATTGTCAATCAAGAAGTGCACAGTGTGCTCTTTTTACGCGGCTTTCCTTCGCCTTGATCCCCATCAAATCTGAACGTTTGGTCAAAAAAGGAAATATCCACGGAAAATTATGATCCGTCATGGCCTGAAAGGCATGCCGGCAGGCGTCGAATTTCCCGAGGATGGCACCTTTGGAATTCTCGCGAAAATTGCATTGTTCGCTTAAGGGTATCGGTGCTGATCTTCCGATGGGATGCCTGATGATCGGTATTTAAGCTAGATAATATCTATGTTTTACTGGGATTTGTAATAATTATCCAGGGTGAAATAAATCAAATAAAGTAGTTCTATTTCTCGAAATGCCGTGAGGTCAGGGGAATTCGTTGGGAAGTTCGATATTCAGGATAAGTCTATTTATTTGTAGTAGATTATCGATAATTAACATTTGTAGGCCCGGTTCAACTGGAGTTCCGGTCTAATTATTCAAAGTTGTATGGTCTTTCTGTAAATTTTGCGGTTTTAGTTTTCGTAGATCTGAAACTTTGACGGAAAACGGTCAATAATTCCATTTTTTTCGTAGATTTTAACTGTCAATCCAGTGTAATGGTCTAGTGCTTAGTCTCCTAATGAGTTTGGCGTTGGGAGCTTCTGAAGCGATTGGCAGTACGCTTCTGGCTGCAGAGGCTGTTCTTGTAGTGCCTGTGGGACCTGGTGGACCGGATGTGGGACCGGAAAGTCAGGGGCGTTGCACGACCTGGCCGGACTTGAAACAAAAAAAGACAAGATCGGGCTTACAAGTATGAACAATGTAGCAACCAATATGGTCGCTGTTCCGGACATCGCTGGTCCCGGGCACGATGTATTAATGGAAGATCGTGTTCTCGCGATTTCGGAAATGTCGGAGCGGTTTGACGTAACTCTCCGGACCTTGCGCTTCTATGAAGAGAAGGGCCTGCTCCACCCTGTCCGCAAAGGCGCTCGCCGCTTTTACGGAACCCGCGATGTCTCGCGGATGCGGGTGATTTTGCAGGCCAAGAAGATCGGTCTGACCCTTGCGGAAATCCGCAGGGTTATCAAACTGGTCGAAAGCAAGACAAATCGCAACGAACAGTTCAAGGAACTGCAAGAGATCTGCAAATCTCAGCAGGACATCCTTTTTGAACAAAAGCAAATGCTGGACGAGCAGATCGCGGAAGTCGATCAGATATTGTCCGTGTTTGGCGAATTGATTAGCTGATCAGCTCAAGATCAACGAAAAACCCGACGGGCCATGTCCGTCGGGTTTTTTTATGTTCGGGTTGCCGTTGTTTCCGGCAGGAGGCCGTGCATCTGTGCCCGCCGGTTCAGGTCAGCTCAGGTCAGGCTGACTTTGCTGTCTCTTGCCTTGCAGCCTGCATCAGATCCGTGAACCGCTTGAACAGATAATGGCTGTCGCGCGGGCCGGGGGAAGCTTCCGGGTGGTACTGGACGGAGAACACCGGCTTGTCCTTCATTGCAAGGCCGCAATTGGAGCCGTCGAACAGGGATACATGGGTCTGCTCGACATTGTCCGGAAGGCTGTCGGCATCGACGGCGAAGCCGTGGTTCATTGAAGTGATCTCGACCTTGCCAGTGGTGTGATCGAAAACCGGATGGTTCGCACCGTGGTGGCCCTGATGCATCTTCGTGGTCTTGCCGCCCAGCGCCAGCGCCAGCATCTGATGGCCAAGACAGATGCCAAAGGTCGGAATGCCTTTTTCGACAACCTGCTTGATCATTTCAACCGAATAGGTGCCCGTTGCTTCCGGGTCTCCGGGGCCGTTGGACAGGAATACGCCGTCCGGGGCGTGGGCGAGTACGTCGGCAGCCGTTGCGGTGGCCGGCAATACGGTCACCTGGCATCCGGCATCGGTCAGGAGGCGCAGAATGTTGCGCTTGATGCCGAAATCGATGGCGACAACCTTGAACGTGCCGCCCTCCGCTTCGCCATAGCCCTGGTTCCATTTCCAGGTGGTCTGGGTCCAGGGATGCGATTGGGTCGTGGAGGCGTCCTTCGCCAGGTCCATGCCGACAAGGCCCGGCCAGTTGGCGGCAGCGGTTTTCAGGGCCTCAATGTCAAATTCGCCATCGGGTGCATGGGCGATCACGCCGTTGGGGACGCCCTTTTCGCGGATCAGCGCGGTCAGCGCACGGGTGTCAACGCCGCTGATGCCGATCAGGTTTCGGCTTTTCAGCCAGTCGTCGAGATGTTTTGCCGCCCGGTAGTTGGCCGGGTCGGTGACACCCGCCGCCAAAACCACGCCGCGGATGCCGCTTTCGGCAGCCATGTTGACGGTTTCGATGTCCTCGTCATTGGTGCCGACATTGCCGATATGCGGAAAAGTGAAAGTGATGATCTGGCCGGAATAGGAGGGGTCGGTGAGGATCTCCTGATATCCGGTCATGGCCGTGTTAAAGCAAATCTCACCAACAGCTTGGCCGGTGGCGCCGAGGCCTTGTCCTTCGATAATGCTGCCGTCCGCGAGCACAAGCAGGGCGGTCGCCGGGGTCTTGGACCATGCGTCTGCAGTCGTCATGTCTTGTTTCCAGATCTTGTTGGTGACATCATGCACTGCAGGAAAGGCGTCTGAAGCGGGCAAAAATGCCTGCGCGTGGCCGTCTGCATTAAGCGCGGGACTCTATGGGAAGCGGCTTGGATCGTCAACATTGATCCTCTGAAAAAAGACCATTAAAATTCAATGACTTGGCTGAGTAATCGCAACGAGCGCCAAACAGCGCCGGGCCTCAGTGTGGCAGGGGTGGGGTAAACCATGGGCGAAGCGATGCGTGACAGAATCAACGCGGCCCTCAAAGCAGCGCAGGAGACTGACGACAAACGCCGGTGCGCGACTTTGCGTCTGGTGCAAACGGCAGTGAAGGACCGTGAGGCCGCTGCCCGGGAGACCGGCAAGGATGGCGTCACTGATCACGAAGTAATCGATATCCTTCATAAAATGATCCGCCAGCGGGAAAGCTCGGCCGTTGAGTTCGAAAGCGGCGGACAGCTGGATCTGGCCGAACAGGAGCGGGTGGAGCAGGAGATCATGCGCGAATTCCTGCCCGTCAAGCTGAGCGACGAGGAAATTCGGGCTATCTGCGAGCAAACGGTCAAGGAAATCGACGCTCGCGGCCTTCGCGATATCGGCCGCTGCATGAGCGAGCTCAAGACCCGCTATCCAGGCAAAATGGACTTTGTGCAAGCGTCTTGTGTGGTCAAGGACATGCTGCGAGCGGACAGTAACGGCCAGCCGGCGAACGATACGAACGGCGCCGAAAAAGAGTGAAGGCGCCGCAGGCTCCCTTCATCTTATTAACAAGTCTTCCAGAACCTCCGCGGAATGGTGTGCGGCTCTGGCTTAGTTTGAAAAGACCCTCTATTTTTGACGGATCGCCCGACGGCTGGAAGGCTGCCGGGGGGTGTCTTCGTTCCTCCGACTTCGGGCAGTTCGCAATCCATGCGCTTTGATCAGCGTCTTCTTGATGAAATACGTGCCCGCCTCACCCTGTCGGATATCGTCGGGCGGCGGGTGAACTGGGACCGGCGCAAGACCCAGCCCGGCAAGGGAGATTATTGGGCCTGCTGCCCGTTTCATCAGGAAAAGAGCCCGAGCTTTCACGTGGACGACCGGCGCAACCGCTACAAGTGTTTCGGCTGTGGCGCGTCCGGAGATCATTTCACCTTTCTGTGCGAGACGGAGGGCCTCAGTTTTCCGGAATCGGTCGAGCGACTGGCGGAACAGGCCGGTGTCGCGCTGCCCGCACCGGATCCGCAGGCCGCCCGCCGGGAGAAGAAGCGCGCCGGGCTCGCCGACATCTGCGAGATGGCGGCACGGTTCTTTCAAAGCGAATTCATCGGTCCTCGCGGAGAAGGCGCGCGCGACTATGTGCTCAAGCGTGGCTTCCTTCCCGAAACACTGCAGGAATTCCGTTTCGGACTGGCTCCAGACAGCCGGGACGCGCTCAAATCTCACCTTGCCGCAAGGGACATTCCCGAAGAAGCGATGATCGAGGCGGGGCTCCTCATCAAGCCCGAGGATGGGCGTCCCTCCTACGACCGGTTCAGGGGCCGCCTGATGATCCCGATCCAGGACGAGCGCGGCCGGGTGGTTGCTTTCGGCGGGCGGACATTGTTGCCGGACGGACAGCCGAAGTACCTGAACTCGCCGGAAACGCCGCTGTTTCACAAGGGGGTCATGCTGTTCAACGCCCATCGGGCGCGCGAACCGGCCTTCAAGTCGGGCGCGGCGGTGATCGTGGAAGGCTATCTCGACGCGATTGCGCTCTGGCAGGCGGGCATTCACCACGTGGTTGCCTCACTCGGCACAGCATTTACCGAAGATCAGGTGGTGCGTCTGTGGAAATACGCACCCGAGCCGGTGATCTGTTTTGATGGTGACGCAGCCGGTGTCTCCGCCGCGCACCGGGCCATCGACCGGATTTTTCCGGTTCTCAAGAGCGGCTATTCGTTTCAGTTCTGTTTTCTTCCGGACGGAATGGACCCGGACGACCTGGTCAAGCAGCGCGGGGTGGCAGGGTTCCATGCGGAAGTCGGCAGAGCCCGGTCGCTCTTCGATGTGGTCTGGGACCGGGAAATTTCGGTCGCCCGGCTTGATACGCCCGAACGCAAGGCTGCCTTGGAGAAACGGTTTGACGACCTGATCGGCACGATCCGCGATGAACGGGTTCGACGGCGCTATCAGCTGGACCTGAAATTCAAGCTGTCCAATCTGTTCTTTGAACAGGCGCGGCAGAGCCGTAGAGACGGCAAGAAGGGGGGCGACAATGTTGCGCCGCTGGGCAAAGCGCGCGAACGGGTTGCCGCAAGCGACGATTTCGGCACCGAGCGCCTGGTTCTGGGGCTGTGCATGCGCTTCCCCCATTTGCTCGACCGCAATTTCGAGCGGTTTTCCGGGCTGCCGTTTGCCAATGAGCTGCATGCTCAGCTGCGCGATGTTCTGTGCCGCATCGTGGATGATCTCGAAGAGACGCCGATCGCCGATCTCACACGTGCTTTCGATGAGCCGCTCAAGGACATCATGTACGAGATGATGCTGGAGACGATTGGCCTGCAGGAGCAGAAGCGGGCGGAGTTTTCCGCTCTCAATCATCGCTTTCCGTTGCTCAAATCCAAACCGCCGGAAGATTTCGTCGAAGCGGCGTTCCTGCATTTTCTGGATGTGCTCGAACTGAATGCCCTTGAAGAGGAACTCGCAGGCGAACTCAAAGGCGCGGATGAGGAATTGGACGAACATTCCTGGGCTCGAATCCAGGCGCTGAGCCAGGATCTCAACAGGCGGCGCGAAGAGTGTGCACGCGAGGAAGCCGAGCTGGCCGAACGGGCCAAGAAAATCCGGGCGGCGGGGCCGCAGGTTCTGACTGAGACCGTTGCAGCGGGATGAGTGTGCGGGGCTTGAATGACCTGCTGCCATTTTGGTCGATCGCCCGGATGGAAGGGACGTGATGCCCGGCCTGTTGACGGAAATTCCGATGGTGTCCGCCCGGCGTGTTTGCTTATGCTGCGCTTGTTGAATATGGGCCTGGCAGGTTGAACCGCCGCCAATAACCCGTTTTACGGTGCTGGAAATGCCAAAAAACGCATTTTCCAATTGACCTTTGACGAATCACACTTGCGAATCGCGCGCGCCGAGCTAAATAGGAGTTTTGCAGCCCTCGCGCGCCGCAGCCATCAAGCCTGCTCGCGGCATAAAGTCTAGACAAACGCTGCAACCCGTTTGAACTCCGCTTCTGCATTCGTCTTCGAATGTGAAATTGAAAGGCCGTGTGCTTCGTCGATGCTGAATTTTCACAATGTCGAAAAGTGTACGGTTAATTGGGACTTAAGGGACACGGCTTACAAACCAACACAGATTGATTCTTTCGGACGCGGCCGCTCTTCAAGCTGGCGCGCTGGAGGCCAATTGGTTTGAAGCCAAACAAAGGGCGCTGCGTGGCCGCACCGGCCACGAACTGGAGCACGATATGGTAGCCAAAGCGACGCAAGCAGACGACAATCAGGAACAGAGCGCGGAAGGATCAGATGGTCCGCTGCTGGACCTGTCGGATGCCGCCGTCAAAAAGATGATCAAAGCCGCCAAGAAGCGCGGCTATGTCACCTATGACGAGCTGAACGAGGTTCTGCCCTCCGAGCAGGTGTCTTCGGAAAAGATCGAAGACACCATGTCCATGCTCTCCGATATGGGCATCAATGTGATCGATTCCGACGAAGCCGAAGACGGCCCGGAAGAGGTCGATGGCGGCGAACTGGTTGCGGCCAGCACCACGGCTGTGGCGAAAACCAGCACCACCAAGGAGCCGGCCGATCGTACGGACGATCCGGTGCGCATGTATCTGCGCGAAATGGGGTCGGTTGAACTTCTGTCCCGCGAGGGCGAAATCGCGATCGCCAAGCGGATCGAGGCCGGCCGCGAAGCGATGATCGCGGGTCTTTGCGAAAGCCCGCTGACCTTCCAGGCGATTATCATCTGGCGCGACGAGCTTAACGAAGCCCAGGTTCTCCTGCGCGACATCATCGATCTGGAAGCGACCTATGCCGGTCCGGACGCCAAGGCGGGACCGGCAGTGGCCAATGACGACGTTGCTCCGGGCGAAACGCCCGCCGAGAACGCCGGCGGCCCCTCGGAAGACACCGAGAACGAAGAAGGTGACGACGAGGACGATGATGACGACGAGTTCGAATCCAACGTCTCCCTGTCCGCTATGGAAGCGGAACTGAAGCCGGGCGTTCTGGAAACCTTCGACAACATCGCCGACAACTACAAGAAGCTGCGCCGTCTGCAGGACCAGCTGGTGGAAAACAAGCTGGCCAACAAGACCCTGTCTCCGAGCCAGGAGCGCCGCTACAAGAAGCTGAAAGAAGACATCATCGTCGATGTGAAGAGCCTGTCGCTCAACCAGAACCGCATCGACGCCCTGGTTGCCCAGCTCTATGACATCAACAAGCGCCTGATGGGCTACGAAGGCCGTCTCCTGCGCCTTGCCGACAGCTACAACGTCGACCGTTCGGACTTCCTGAAGCAGTATCAGGGTGCCGAGCTTGACCCGAACTGGCTGCGCAAGGTGGCGAACCTTTCCACCCGCGGGTGGAAGAACTTCATCGCCAAGGAAAAGGAAACCGTTCGCGAGCTGCGTCAGGAAATCCAGACGCTGGCCACCGAAACCGGCCTTGAGATCACCGAATTCCGC
>JBNLAU010000121.1:0-2916 GCA_050302295.1 Roseibium sp.
GCACCGGGATTTCATACGGAAGACAAATAAATGGCAAAGCGGATCAGACCAGGGACACCAGAGCTTCGCAAAGTGGCTTGGGGTCATAGTAGGGAGCCGACTGCCTGCTGACGAGATCCAGTTTCAGCACTGCGATGCCGCGCGCGCTGACCTCACGGGCCTCGCTCTCCGGAACGCTGCTGTCGGCGATTACGAAATTGAGGAGCTTGCCCGTCGGACAATCCGCTCCGGCGTCCCGGCGCAGATACATGAGCAGCGTGTCGACCATGTCCGAAAGGGTCATGCCTTCGGTTTCGGGATCGTGCCCGAGGCTTGGCACATAGACCTTGGGAACGGTTCGTTCGGCAATCGCCTTGCCCACTCCTTGGGGCAGAAGATTTGCGATCAGGCTGGTGTAGAAACTGCCGGGCGCATAACAAACCAGATCCGCCGACTGCATCAGCTTCCGGTTCCTTTCCGGAAAGGCGGCGATTGCCGGATCCAGTCCCGTGCGCGTTCTGTTCAGGAACAAATTCCTGATCGGCGATGCCAGCGGCGGATGCTCCTTCCCGGTAAGAAGATGCTGCCCGATGATCACCTCGCCATTGGCAAGCTCTGCCCCAAGATGCAGATTGTCGTCCGCCACGGCCCGCACCGTTCCCAGAACCCCGACTAGCTTGGACACCAGAAAGATGATCGGCTCCAGCTGCTGGCTCTGATTGAGATAGCCGCCGGCCAGAATGAGATTGCCAATGCTGGCGCCCCGCAGATCGAAGCTTTGCGGGCAGCCGGCGCGGAACATGCCGAGCTGGTTGTGGATCAACGTGCGCATCGGTTGTTCGATGGCTTCCACCAGCGGATGCGTTCCTGCGATCATGGCATCCCGCTGCGCTTCAAGATCGACCTGTTTCGCCGACTTCGCATAACGATGGGTGAAAAGCCGGAATACGTCGGGATGCCCCAGGACAGTCTCATCGGCAAGCGCCATCAGCCGGCTTCGAAGATCACCGATTGCAGGCATGTTGAAAGCAATCCGCAATCCTTGCGAACTGCCGCCGCTGTCAAACGGCGTGACCAGATGGATGGAATTGTGGGTATAGCGTTTCAGCCATTGCGAAACGCCGTTGAGTGCCGAGCCGCCGCTGAAAAAGAGCAGCCTTGGACCCAGTTTCGGGTTGGACACAAACCGTTCGATCCGGAAAGGGTCCGGCATGCGTATAGCCCGGGTAAGGGTAATCTCCGACACGTCCAACCTCTGTGACACAAACAGGTGCACTGCCTCCAGAAGACAGTGCGAGAAAAAGCCCTATACCAAGCAGATTTTACCGTTTTGACAGGACAAATCCGTTCCCGGATCTGCTGAATATCAGGAATTGGCCGCAGCCTCGATCCATATGGCACGGAAATCGTTCACATTCGTCAATGTCGGCCCGGTAACGACCTGATCGCCGACCGCCTCGAAAAACCGATGGGCATCATTTGCTGCCAAGGCCCGTTCCGCCGACACGCCCGCTGACGCCGCCTTGGAAAGCGTTTCCGGTCCGATAACGGCGCCCGCCACCTCGGCCGCGCCGTCGACGCCATCGGTATCGCAGGCAATTGCATGGATGCCGGCGGCGCCCTGCAGGGCACATGCAAGCGCCAGCGCATATTCCGCATTCGGCCCGCCAATGCCCTCTCCCCGCCGCGTCACGGTCAGTTCCCCACCTGACAGCAGCACCAGGGGCCGGCCATTGCTCTGCCGGTCCGTCCTGCGTCGGCGGGCGAGTTCCGCGTGCTCACGCGCAGTCTCCCGCGCTTCGCCCTCCAGCGCATCCCCCAGGATTTCGACGTCGCAGCCGTTTTCTTCGGCAAGAGCCCTGGCGGCTTCAAGGGACTGGGACGGGGCGGCAAAAATCGTGTTGCACACTCTGGAGAGTTTCTGATCGCCGGGCGCCAGAACACCGGTCTGGCCATCCAGAACCTGCAGCACGGACGCTGGCACCTCGATCCGCCAGCGGTCCAGAATGGCAACCGCATCCGCAGGCAAGCTCGCCTCGCCCACCGTCGGCCCCGATCCGATGTCCGCCGGATCGTCGCCTGGCACATCGGAAATCAGCAGCGCCAGCATCCGCGCCGGATAAGCGGCGGCGGCAAGCTGACCGCCCTTGACCCGGCTCAGGTGTTTGCGGACCGTATTCATCTGGCCGATGGGCGCGCCGGAGGCGAGCAGTTTCTGGTTCACCGACTGTTTTTCGGCCAGCGTGATGCTGCCCGCAGGGGCCGTCAGCAAGGCGGAGGCACCACCGGAAATCAGCGCAAGCACGAAGTCGTCTTCGCCAAGCCCATTCAGAAGATCAAGCATGCGACGCGTCGCCGTGAGACCTGCCTCGTCCGGCACGGGATGGGCCGCCTCGACGATCTCGATGCCCGCACAGGGTCTGCCATAGCCGTAGCGAGTGATCACCAGGCCATCACAAGGGCCCCAGACAGCTTCCACGGCTTCGGCCATTCGGGCGGAAGCCTTGCCCGCACCGACCACAACGACTCGGCCCGCAGGCTTTTCCGGCAGAAAGGCAGCAAGGCTTTTCATCGGGTCAGCCACCTCGACAGCCTGCTTGAACAACGCCTTCAAAAGCTCCCGCGCATTTGCGCTCATCTGACACTGCCTTTCAAACCATCCAACTGCGGGCAGTTTGAACGCATGTCCAGCTGCTTTTTCAAGCACAATCAACATCGTCATGCCGCGAAACGGAAATTTCGGCCATGCCGGCGTCAGACCTTGTCGACATCCTCGACATAGACCAGCGCCCGCCCCTGGCAGACACGCGTGCCGCCGGCGGTTTCGCAGACGGTTTCCAGATCCACCAGATGTTTTTCGGGCCGCAGACGCGTGATGGTGACGCAAGCCCTCAGTTCCTCCCCCACCGGGGCGGGCGCAAGAAATTCCAGGCTCTG
>JBNLAU010000122.1:0-5853 GCA_050302295.1 Roseibium sp.
AAACGCCATCGACAGGGGGGACCTGCAGATCGGCGACAGGCTGCCGACCCACCGGGAACTGGCATACCAGCTAGGCCTCAGTGTCCAGACCGTCAGTCGCGCCTATGACGAACTGATCCGGCGGGGACAGATCGAAGGGCAGGTGGGGCGGGGCACCTTTGTCAGCGCCAGGCCGGTCGATACCTATCCGCCCTATCTCCAGCGCATTCAGGAAGAGCAGCTTCTGGATTTTTCCAACCTGAGGCCCGTCGCGGACCAGTTGCACATGAACCGGATGAAGTCGGCTCTGGCGGATCTTTCCGAGACGCTGAGCCCGTCCGCAATCTTTTCCATCCGCCCGACGACGGCCTTGCGGCCTTATCAGGGGGCGGCGATGAGCTGGCTGGAGCGCTGCGGCCTGACGCCCGCGCCCGATCAGGTGTTGATGACCAACGGCAGCAGCTCGGCCATGACGACCGCGCTCATGACGGCGGCAGGTGCCGGTGGGACCGTGGTTGCCGAACATGTCTGCCACCATCCACTCATCCGTCTTTCCCGGTATCTGGACCTGAAGCTGCAGGGCGTTCTTCAGGATGAGGAAGGCGTGGTGCCCGAAGCGCTGGAGCGCCACTGCCGCACCGCCCGGATCAAGGCCCTGTTTGTCCTGCCGAACGGCCTAAATCCAATGGCTCTGGTCATGAGCCTTGAACGGCGCAAGGCCATTGCGGAGCTTGCCCGCAAGTATGATTTCCAGATCATTGAAAACGATGCCTGGGGTCCGCTTCAGGCAGATCGGCTGCCGCCGATCGCGGCACTTGCACCCGAGCGGACATTCTATTTCACCAGCTTCACCAAATGCCTGCTTCCGGGATTGCGTCACGGTTATCTCGTTGTTCCTGAGGCTCTCGTCCCTGCGGCCGAATACCGGCATTTGGCAACGGACTGGATCGCAACACCGCTGATGGCGGAAATCGCCACACGGTGGATTGAAGACGGTACGGCGGAAGAACTCCTTGGCTGGCAAATAGCGGCGCTGGAGCAGCGCAATCAGCTGGTGGCAAACGTCTTCGACGGAATTGATTTCAATGCAAGCTCGAACGGACTGCACATCTGGCTGCCGTTGCCCTCGCAGTGGCCGGAGACGGCCTTTGTCGAGAATGCCCGCCAGAAGAGCGTGGTCATTGCTCCCGGGTCTGCCTTTGCTCTTCCCGGATTCAAGGAGATGCCGGGTGTCCGGATCTGTCTCGGCAATATGGAGGAAGAGCCCTTCATCCATGGGCTTGAGCTTATCGCCCGCCTGTATCGCAGCCGTCCTGAACCGGCGCCCTATGCCTTCTGATCGTTTCTGGCTTCTGAAATAGATTGTCATGATTTAATATTCTGATTGACGTTGAATTGTCCTCATTTCAGGGTGAGCCATATCGCCCGGCGGGAGGACTTTCTTGAACGTGCAGAATCCATCAGGAACAGATTTCACCCTGCGCGACTTCGAGCGTGCGCAGGCAGCAATCGCGGGCACCATCCGGCGCACGCCGGTGGAGCCGTCGGTCAGCCTGAGCGAAGCTGCGGGCGTGCCGGTATTCCTGAAGCTGGAGCATTTGCAGAAAACCGGCAGTTTCAAGCTGCGCGGGGCGGCCAATGCGGTGCTCAGCCTTGATGAGGCGTCACGGGCAAAGGGCGTCGTCGGTGTGTCCACGGGCAACCATGGGCGGGCGCTTGCCTTTGCCGCGAAAAAGGCAGGCGTCAATTGCATCATCTGCATGTCCCGCCTGGTGCCGCAAAACAAGATCGACGGCATCAGGTCGCTTGGCGCGGAAGTGCGCATCACGGGCGCTTCCCAGGACGAAGCCCAGATCGAGGTGGACCGGCTGGTCGCGGAGGAGGGCATGACGCTCATTCCCCCGTTCGACCATCGGGACATCATTGCCGGCCAGGGAACGCTTGGTCTAGAAATTCTGGATGACGTGCCGGATGTGGAAACGGTCCTTGTTCAGCTGTCCGGAGGCGGTCTCATTTCCGGCGTCGCCGCGGCCATCGCGGCGAAAAAGCCAGGAGTGAGGGTGGTCGGCATCTCCATGGAGCGCGGCGCCGCCATGGCTGCCTCGCTGGATGCCGGGCATCCTGTCCAGGTGCCAGAATTGCCGACGCTGGCGGACTCTCTGGGCGGCGGCATCGGCCTTCACAACAAATACACCTACAGCATCGTCCGCGATCTGGTCGACGAGGTCGTTCTCCTGAATGAAGGCGAAATCGCCGCAGGTATCCGGCACGGCTACTGGCAGGAACGCCAGATCGTCGAAGGTGCCGGAGGCGTTGCCATGGCCGCGCTCATCACCGGAAAAGTGAAACCGGCGGGCTCGACAGTGGCGCTTTTATCCGGATGCAATATCGACATGACCCTGCACCACCGGATCATTTCCGGTGAAGATGTGGACGTGTCCGCGGAAACGGAGGACTGAGCCTTGCCCGCAATCAAGATCCTGACCGAAAAGGAACTCCGCAAGATCGTGCATCTCAACCTTGATGCCGTGGAATGCGTCGAGAGTGCTTTTGCGGCGCTTGCGCGCGGCGGCGTTGTCATGCCGCCAATCCTGTCGATGGCGATCAAGGAATATAACGGCGAGGTGGACGTCAAAACGGCCTATGTGCCGGGCGTGGAGAGCTTCGCTATCAAGGTATCGCCGGGCTTTTTCGACAATCCGAAGATCGGCTTGCCGAGTACCTCTGGCTTGATGATCCTGTTTTCCGCCCGCACCGGCATGGTGGAGGCGCTGCTTCTGGACAATGGCTACCTGACAGACGTCAGGACGGCAGCGGCAGGTGCGGTTGCCGCAAAGCATCTGGCGCCGGAGGCTGCCAATACAGCCTGCATCGTCGGTGCCGGAACACAGGCCAGACTGCAGCTGCAGGCCCTTTGCCTCGTCCGGCCGATCACCAGGGTGAGCTTCTGGGCGAGGGACAATGCCAAGGCGGAGGCTACAGCTCGGGAAATGGCGCAGCTGCTGGGTATCGAGGTGACTGCCGCAAGCGATCTGGCGGTTGCCGTCGGGGAGGCGGATGTGGTTGTCACCACGACACCGAGCGCTGCACCGCTGATACAGGCCGATTGGCTGCGGCCCGGTCAGCACATTACGGCTATGGGGTCGGATCAGGAGCACAAGAACGAAATCGCGCCCGGATGCATTGCGCGTGCCGACCTTTATGTGCCCGACCGGCAATCGCAGACAGAACTGTTGGGCGAACTTCACCATGCCCTGGATGCGGGCGTGGTGCCGAAGGACAAGAGCTTTGCCGAACTTGGCGACATTGTCGCCCGCAAGGTCAAAGGCCGCACATCTTCGAACGACATCACGATTGCCGATCTGACCGGAACCGGCATTCAGGACACCGCAATTGCCACCTACGCACGCCAGCAGGCGGAAGCCGTCGGGGCCGGAACCTCATTTGAAAGCTAGAGACTGTGCTCCAGTGTGCAGGGCGATGAATATGGAACATCATCATGATTGAGCCGACCCTTCGTTTCTCGCGTGAGGAATATGATGAGCGGATCGCGAAAACCAGGGCCGCGATGGAGCGGGTGGGCGTTGACGTGATCATCGTTTCCGATCCGTCCAACATGGCCTGGCTGACCGGCTATGACGGCTGGTCCTTTTATGTGCATCAGGCGGTTCTGCTAGGGCTTGAGGGCGAGCCGATCTGGTACGGACGGGGGCAGGATGCCCAGGGGGCCTATCGAACCTGCTTCATGCATCAGGACAACGTCATCGGTTATCCTGATCATTACGTTCAATCCACGGAACGGCATCCGATGGACTATTTGTCCGCGCGGATGGTGGAACGAGGCTGGTCTTCGGCGCGGATCGGCGTGGAGATGGACAATTACTGGTTCAGCGCCGCCGCTTTCGCTTCGCTGCAGAAGAACCTGCCGAACGCCCGCTTCGAGGATGTGACCGCGCTGGTGAACTGGCAGCGCGCGGTCAAGTCTCCGCGAGAACTCAAATACATGCGCAAGGCCGGGAAAATCGTCGAAAAGATCCATGCCCGGATTCTGGAAAAGGCCGAACCCGGCCTGCGTAAATGCGATCTTGTCTCGGAAATCTATGACGCCGGCCTGCGCTACGACCCGTACCTGGGGATCGGCGGCGACTATCCGGCCATCGTGCCGCTGTCACCGTCAGGCAGCGACGCGGCCGCGCCGCACCTGACCTGGGACTTCGCCCCGATGAAAACAGGCGAGGGCACCTTTTTCGAAGTGGCGGGGGTTCACAACCGCTATCACTGCCCACTCTCCAGAACGCTGTACCTCGGCAAGCCTACACAGGACTTTCTGGACGCGGAAAAGGCCGTCCTGGAAGGAATGGAAAAAGGGCTTGAGGCCGCAAGAGCGGGAAATCTCTGCGAGGACATCGCGAAGGCCTTTTTCAGCGTTCTGAAAAAGCACGGGATCACCAAGGACAACCGCACCGGCTACCCGATCGGCCTGTCGTATCCGCCCGACTGGGGCGAGCGCACCATGTCGCTCAGGTCCGGTGACCGCACGGTCCTCGAAGAAAACATGACCTTCCATTTCATGACCGGCCTCTGGATGGAGGACTGGGGCTTTGAAATCACCGAAAGCATCGTCATCGGCAAGGGCGCTCCCGAATGCCTTGCCGATGTTCCGCGAAAGCTTTTCGTAAAGGACTGAACCATGACGTCCAATCCGATCGTTGCCACCATTCCGTTCGATGAGGACGGCGTTCATCACGGTTTCCTGCGTCTGCCATACAGCCGGGACGATTCCGCCTGGGGATCGGTGATGATCCCGATCACGGTGGTCCACAACGGACCGGGTCCGACCGCCCTTTTGACGGGGGCCAACCACGGTGATGAATATGAAGGTCCTGTCGCCCTTCAGGACCTCGCCCTGACCCTCACGCCGGACGACATCAAGGGCCGGGTCATCATCGTGCCCGCATTCAATTACCCGGCGTTCCGGGCGGGCAAACGGACGTCGCCGATCGACAAAGGCAATCTGAACCGCTCCTTTCCTGGACGCCCGGACGGAACGGTGACCGAAAAGATCGCGGACTATTTCAACACCGTCCTGATCCCGAAGGCCGATATCATCCTGGACTTTCACTCGGGTGGAAAAACGCTCGACTTTCTGCCCTTTGCCGCCGCGCATGTGCTGGAGGACAAGGACCAGCAGGTGGCCTGCGTCGCGGCAATGGAAGCGTTCAACGCTCCCTATTCCGCAATGCTTCTGGAAATCGATAATGTCGGCATGTACGACACGGCCGTTGAAACCCAGGGAAAGACCTTTGTCACCACCGAACTCGGGGGCGGGGGCACGGCAACAGCGAAATCCATTGCCATAGCCAAGAAGGGAACGCGGAACGTCCTCATCCATGCGGGTATCCTGAGCGGCGAGCCGGATATTGCTCCCAGCGTTCAGCTCGATATTCCCGAAGGCGATTGTTTCCATTTTTCCCAAACTGAAGGGCTTCTGGAGCCCATGCTGGATCTGGGAGATCACGCTGAAAAGGGCGATCTCATTGCCCGAATCTGGCCGGTCGACCGTACCGGCGTCAGCCCACAGGACTGCCGTGCGCAAAGGCCTGGCATCGTGGCCGCGCGCCATTTCCCGGGGCTGATCAAGGCCGGGGACTGTGTTGCTGTGTTGGGGACCGTTTGAGCGGTTTCGAATGGCCGGGCGGCACCGCGGAGCGCCGCCAAGCGCAAATATTTTGGACCCGTACCCTCGCCGATGAGGCCTTCTGTTGGCCGGCAAAGCCACCTGGTGCACCGGCGGGGCGCCTGCGGAGCAAACCGCCGATGCGGGTATCTTCATGCCGAATTCGTCGCGAACGCTGCAGGGAGAGGGGCTTCAAG
>JBNLAU010000123.1:0-6194 GCA_050302295.1 Roseibium sp.
TGATCGGGGCAACGATTTTTCTGCGCTTCGTAGCTGTCGATGATTTCATCCAGAACCGACATGATACGCTGGATCGGCTTCTTGATGGCCCTGCCGCGGAAGCGTGGCAACCATTCGGGAAGACCAAACAGTGACAAGAGATCGATCTGGTCGATATGGCGCTGATAATCCGAAAACCCCTGAACGACTTCGGAGGCGTAATCCTTGCCCAGCTGACGGCCGAATATTGTCCGGCAGATGATCTCGGCGGTCAGATGGGCCATGTCGGCGAGTGCGTCGATTTCCGCACCTTCGCCCGCGGCTGTCCAGTCGGCGCATTTTTCGCCGATCGTGTCGATCATGATCGGCGCAAAGCCCTTGACGCGCGATCCGTGGATGATCGGGGCAACGATTTTTCTGCGCTTCTGCCAGGTTTCCGTGTCGCTGATGAACAGACCGTCGCCGAGCAGCGGTTCCAGCGCGTGGCGCATTTGCGGGCTCTTGCGCTGCAGAACCTCGTGATTGGTCTGAAAGGCTTCACGCACGACATCCGGTCTGTTGCAGATCACAAGTTCCCGCGTGAAGATCTTCTTGCTTCTCAGCCGGCTTTGAAAATCATCTACGCCCCAGATCGACAGGAAGTTTCGCTTCGCCATGCCGACAAGGGTCCAAACCGGCGGCATTTTTTCGTACCGGAACGGGTAGGGCGGCACAAAGTTGTCATCCGGCACCGCGCCTTTCCGGCCGTTGGCTTGCTCACTCTCGCGCAATTGTGCAGAAACGGTCACGGCTTCAATCCGAATACTATTTGGTCGACGCTGGAATATGCCACTTGCAGGCTTTTAGTCACTTGGGCCGAACACGTAAAGCGCACAACGCAAGGGACGTCCAGCTCAAGATTACAAGCATGCCGCCTATCGGCGCTGACATTGGAAAGAAACGGTGGTTCAAGAGCACTCTCGAGAACAAGTCGCCGCAAAAAAGCGTTAGTCCGATTGTTAGCCCTGCCACCACAACGGTAAGCAACGGCACCTTGCGGATCTGTGCCAGAATGCCGGCTCCGAGGAACAGCGGCGCGTGAAAGAGCAACATCTGCGCCGCAGTGGTCAGCAGGGCCGAGTCTCGCGCATGGGCCGACAGAGCAAGACTGCTGACGCCGAGCGCTCCGGAAAGTCCGCCAAGTAGCAGGCAAATCCGTAACAATGGCGCTGTTTCCGCATATGGCGCTTTGTCGGTCGGGGACACGCTCATCATGATCCTTTGCTTTGGCCGTCGTTGAGCTGCCGAAGGCAGCCCTGTCCCGTTCAGGCGGCGAAGCCGCGTTTTTCGAGAAGTGCGTCGATTTTCGGCGCTCGTCCCCTGAACGCGATATACGCATCTTCCGGATCCTGGCGCCCGCCTGCGGAATAGATGCAGTTCAGCAGCTTGTCTGATGTTTCGAGATCAAACACATCGCCCGCCTCCTTGAAGGCATCAAAGGCATCGGCGTCCATCACTTCCGACCACATGTAGCTGTAGTAGCCCGCTGAATATCCATCGCCGGAAAAGACGTGCTGGAAATGGGGGATCCGGTGACGCATGGTGATCGCCTTCGGCATGCCTATCTTGCCGAGTTCCTGTTTTTCAAACGTGGCTGTGTCCAGATCCTCTGGGTTTTCAAGCAAGTGCAGCTCGAGGTCGATCAGGGCGGACGCCGTATATTCGACGGTTGCGAAGCCCTGATTGAAATTCGCGGCTGCAAGAAGTTTTTCAAGAAGCGCCTGAGGCATCGGCTCACCGGTTTTGCAATGGACCGCAAACTTGGAAAGAACCTCCGGCTCGGAAAGCCAGTGTTCGTAAAGCTGGGAAGGCAATTCGACAAAATCGCGCGCCACGCCTGTTCCCGAGATGATCGGATAGGTGACGTTGGACAGGAGCCCATGCAATGCATGTCCGAATTCGTGGAACAGCGTGCGGGCATCGTCGAATGTCAGCAGCGTTGCCTCTCCGGGGGCGCCTTTCGAGAAATTCATGACATTGACGATGATTGGTGTCACGTCCCCATCGAGCTTGTGCTGCGAGCGGAACGCGCTCATCCAGGCGCCGGAACGTTTTGAGGAGCGGGCGAAGTAGTCGCCCAGGAACAGGCCCTTATGCGCGCCGCTACGATCGAGAACCTCAAACACGCGCACGTCCGGATGATAGACCGGAAGCCCTTTCAGCTCTCGGAAGGTAATGCCGAACAGATGGGTTGCGGTGTCGAACGCCGCCTGGATGATGTTGTCGAGCTGGAGATACGGTTTGAGTTCGGCTTCATCGAGATCGTGCTCTGCCTTGCGAACTTTCTCCGAGTAGTGGCGCCAATCCCAGGCTTCGATTTCGTGATTGCCGCCACTGCTTCGCGCCATTTCTGCCAGCTTGGCCTCTTCTTCCCTGGCTTGCGCGACTGCGGGTTCCCAAACTCTGGTCAAAAGCTCGCGAACATTTTCAGGCGCTTTGGCCATTGTGTCGTCGAGTTTGAAAGCAGCAAAATTTTCAAAGCCCAGCATTCTGGCCTTCTCGGCCCTTAGCGCGAGCGTTTCCTTGATGATAGCGCGATTGTCGGTGTCGCCGCCGTTCTCTCCGCGGGCAGACCAGGCCTTGAAGGCTTCTTCGCGCAGGCGCCGGTTGGTGGAAAACTGCAGGAACGGTTCAATCGAGGAGCGGGAAAGGGTGATGACGTGTTTGCCCTCAAGGCCGCGCTCCCTTGCTGCTTCCGCCGCCGCTGTCAGAAGAAAGTCCGGCAGGCCCGCACGGTCCTCTTCGGTCTCCAGAACCAATTGAAAGTCCGCCTCGTCCTTCAGGACATTCTGCGAAAATCCCGTACCGAGCGTTGCCAGCCGCTGCGATATCTCCGCCATACGCGTTTTACCGGCCCCGTCTAGGCCCGCACCGGCTCTTTGAAACATTTTCTGATACCGCTCAAGGACGCGGGCATCTTCATCGTTGAGACCCAGCGTCTGCCGGTGGTCCCAAAGAACGGCAATTCGCTCGTACAGCCTGGCGTTCAACAGCGTATCGGAGGAGTGTTTCGCCAGTTTCGGGGCAACGTCGCGTTCGATCTTCTGCAAGTCGGCATTCGTGTGCGCGCCGGTCAGATTAAAGAAGGTGCGCGCTACCCTGGTCAGCTTTTCACCGGACCTTTCCATGGCCACGACAGTATTTTCAAACGTCGGCACGGAAGTTTGTCCGGCAATCTCGTCAATTTCCGCCCGCGCTTCCGCCATAGCCTGATTGAACGCCTCTTCAAAATGCGAAGGCTCGATCTCGTTGAAGGGCGGCAGATCGAACGGTGTGGTCCAGTCGGCAAGCAATGGATTGGCGGTCATGAAATCCTCGAATTGGCGTTGATAAGGACGTGCGCGAGATATGGAGCAGTTCGCAGCATGTTCCAAGAGCTAATCAGCATGCGTGCCAAGATCCGAGTATAACCTCGTGCATGACGCGTCCCGGCATAATACCAGCCGCAAAAAACAGGAACATGTCATCATCAGTCCAGAGCATCAGCATGCACCAAATATAGCCGAGCGTTCTGTGGGGCAGGGTACTTTTTGGGGGCGGTCATCTGAAAAAGGCCGAGTTAATAGGCGAACAGCGCGGCAATGGCATGGCTGCCAATCAGCCATCCGGCACCCAGAAGCGGGGACACGCTCATGATCTTGAATTACCACATGCTTTTTTTAGCTCTGCCTTTCCATTCTTCGTCATAGGATTGGCCGTCAAAACCGGTCTTGATTTCCTGCATGATCATTCCCGGTGTCGGAATAGTGCCCGCACCGGCGTGCTTTTCCGGGTTCCAAAGATCCGCGCGCATGATCGCACGGGCACACTGGAAATAGACGGCGTCGATGGTGACGATGATGACGGAGCGCGGTTGTTTGCCGTCCTTTTCAAAAGACGAAAGCAAGTCCGGCTCGACGGAGATGACAGCCCGGCCGTTAATTCGAAGAACGTTGTTCCAGCCGGGGATCATGAACATCAGAGATACGCGCGGGTCACGGACGATATTGCGCAGGGAATCAATCCGGTTGTTGCCGCGCCGGTCTGGCATCAGCAGCGTTCTTTCATCCTTGATCCGAACAACCGGGCCATCATCGCCGCGCGGCGAGCAATCCAGGCCTTCCGGACCGCATGTAGAAAGCGCGCAAAACGGCGAAGTTTCGACAATTTTCCGGTATGCGAGGCTAAGGTGATTGATTTCCTTGATCAATGAAGCTTCGCCGGCAGTGCCATAATGGGCGTGAAGCGCATCGAGCGACGTCAATACGGTCATGGAGGAGTTCCGGATTTTGGATCTTGAAGAGGCTGGCAGATGCTCAGAGCCTATCTGCCCGGTGGCTTTCGGGTCAATTGGTGTCAGCCGGCAAGATTTTCGGTCCGGGCTGTGCAACTTTGGTCTAACCGCTTGAAAGCGCATTGCAATCCGCGTCTTACGTTGAAGAAAGTGTGCAGTGCGAAACTAGTTTCGCATAATGCTATATATACTGGGTGAAAAACGTATGCTGCAATGCAATATAATTGCTTAATTGCTCTTGGAGTTTGACCGTGAATATTTCAAAAGTCTAACGACTTGAACAAAAGGTGCGCGTCGATAGTCGTATTGCTGTTTAGTGCTTGATTTTTTTACAGTCACGCCAGCTTGCAGTTTTGGCGCACAGAGCCGGTCTTCCGGACGGGGAACGGGCCAGGATTGCTTGCGGCTGTACAGCTACTTGCAGGTGCGTCCGAGGTGGACCCGCCGTGCCTTTCTGGGAGGAAAGTATGAGCATAATTCGTAAGCCCCTTAATCGCCGTTCTATTTTGCGCGCTGGCGCAATGGGTGGTGCTGCTCTGGCAACGCCAACCATTTTCACCAGCCGAGCCTGGTCTGCAGGTTATCTGAACGAGCCGACAGGGTCTGAAGTCGTATTCGGCTTCAACGTTCCGCAAACCGGTGCGTACGCCGACGAGGGTGCCGACGAGCTGCGCGCTTATCAGCTGGCCGTGAAACACATCAACGGCGAAGGCGACGGCGGCATGTTGAACACCTTCACGTCCAAAGCCCTTGAAGGCGCGGGTGTGAACGGTAAGAAGGTCACCTTCGTAACCGGCGACACGCAGACCAAGTCCGACGCGGCACGCGCATCTGCCAAGCGCATGATTGAAAAAGACGGCGCCATCATGATCACCGGCGGTTCGTCTTCCGGTGTGGCAATCGCGGTTCAGTCGCTTTGCCAGGAAGCCGGTGTCATCTTCATGGCGGGTCTGACCCACTCCAACGACACCACTGGCAAAGACAAGCGCAAGAACGGTTTCCGTCACTTCTTCAATACGGAAATGTCCGGCGCAGCTCTAGCTCCGGTGCTGAAAAACGCATTCGGTACCGACCGGGTCGCCTATCACCTGACCGCCGACTACACCTGGGGCTGGTCGCAGGAAGGTTCGATCAAGAAGTACACCGAAGGCATGGGTTGGAAGACGGCGGCAGCTGTCCGCACTCCGCTTGGTGCTGGTGACTTCTCCCAGTACATCACGCCGGTTCTGAATTCCGGAGCCGACGTGCTGGTGCTGAACCACTATGGCAAGGACATGGTGAACTCGCTGACCCAGGCGGTTCAGTTCGGTCTGCGCGACAAGCAGGTCAACGGCAAGGACTTCGCCATTGTTGTTCCGCTGTACTCCCGCCTGATGGCTCAGGGTGCCGGTGAAAACGTCAAGGGCATCTTCGGCTCCACCAACTGGCATTGGTCGCTGCAGGACGAAGGCTCCAAGGCATTCGTCAAGTCCTTCGGTCAGGAATACGGCTTCCCGCCGAGCCAGGCCGCGCACACCACCTACTGCCAGGCGCTTCTCTACGCCGATGCAGCGCAGCGCGCGGGCACTTTCGATCCCTGCGCTATCGCAGCGGCTCTGGAAGGCTTCGAGTTCGACGGCCTCGGCAACGGCCCGACCCTCTACCGCGCTGACGACCACCAGTGCTTCAAGGACGTTCTGGTCGTGAAGGGTAAAGAAAACCCGAGCTCCCAGTTCGACGTTCTGGAAGTGGTGGAAGTCACCCCGCGTGCCCAGGTCGAATATCCGGCCGAAATGCTCGGCGGCGAACTCGGCGCGTGCAACAACGGCGCATAAGACGTTGAACAAAGCAGCCGCCGGAGGCCCGGCCACCGGCGGCTGCTGTCTTTTACGGGGCACTGTTGCCCTCACTTACAGGGCCCGGA
>JBNLAU010000124.1:0-9063 GCA_050302295.1 Roseibium sp.
AGGCCGCCAGAGCCTCGCCTTGCGCATAGAACCTGTCACCAATAATCGGATGGCCCAGGGCCAGCATATGAACTCTCAGCTGGTGCGAGCGCCCCGTATGCGGATACAGCCTGACCCGCGTCGTTCTGCCCTTGCGCTCCAGCACCTGCCAGCGTGTCAGCGCCGGTTTGCCGTGTTCATGGCTGACCATCTGCTTGGGGCGATTCGGCCAGTCGCAAATCAGGGGCAGATCCACCTCGCCCTCGTCCTCGCCGAGCTCGCCCCAGACCTCTGCGATGTAGGATTTCGAGGTTTTCCGCCTCTCGAACTGCAGCCCCAGATGCCGGTGCGCCTGTGCATTCATGGCCAGCACCATTACACCGGACGTATCCATGTCCAGCCGGTGGACAATACGGGCCTGATGGTAGGTCTCCTGCGCGCGCTTTTCCAGGCAATCTGAATGTTCAGCGGCCTTACCGGGCACGCTCAGCAGGCCGCTCGGCTTGTTCACAACAAGCAGATCCGCGTCCGCGTGGAGAACCTGAAGATACGGATCAACGGGCGGGTCATAGTCGAATGCGGGCGGTGCGGAGTGGTTCATGACGCTTGCTTATAGCGCGAACAGGGCAAAACAAAAGGCGCGGCTTCAGCCGCGCCTTCCATCCTTACGGAAGGTGTCCCGATACGACAGTCGTCAGACCGTCAGAATAGCCAGGATACCTGCCAGTACAAAAACCAGTGCCGGCGGGATCCAGCCGGAAGAGCCGAGCGCCAGACCGATAGCGGAGGCGATAATGGTTCCGAACAGGATCAGCCAGCCGAAGATGGTTGCGGCGGTGCCGCCGAGGCCAAACATGACCAGGCACACAACAATAGTCAAAACCGCGATCGTTCCCACTTTGGCGAAGTTGATGAACGACTCGTAAGTCCGCTCGTGAGCATCGTAGTCCATCGTGGGCGCATTTTCGTCAGACATAAAGTCCCCCAGGAAAATCAATAGTTGGCAGACTTCATACAATAAAGCCACCGGGTTCGGCAATGATCTGAATGGCAAAATTCGGTACGAAATGCCAACCGCGTCACGTGTGGCTCATCTGATGGGGCATAATCAGTGTCGGCCGGCACAAGAACGCAACTCCTTGTCTATCGTTTTTCTTCGGCTCAACCGCAAACGCGGCTCCTTCAGGCCGCGAACGGGGTATCCGCCAGACCGGCCGCTCCAAGCACTTTGTCCTGTCGAGCCCTGACAGTGGCCGCGTCGAAGCCCTCGATCTGTTCATTGAACAACTGAAAGAAATTCAACTCGGCGCGTAGATGCAGGAATACGCCGCCAAGGCCAATGGCGGCCCTGTCCATGAACACAAACTCCTGCGGCACGGTTACCGGTCCGAGTTCCTTCAGCGCCGAATGCACCCGGAAAGCCTCCTTGCGGCCATATTCGGCGGCCGAAACGCCATCGGCCAGCGAGCGGACCTTATCCGTCAGCAGCGGCCCGTAAATGAAGCGCGCCCAGATGTTGAGAACCTCAATGACTTCCTTCTTGAGGTTGGTGAAACCCCAACGTTCATAAGCGGCGACCACCCTGTCGTTTTCCTCGTTCAACAGCCCACGATAAAGCTCGACCACTCCTTCCACAAAAGCCTCGGGGAAGATGCGGATGCAGCCGTAGTCCAGAAGATTGATCCCGGCCGGACGGCCTTCCTGTTCGAAGACCGTGTAGTTGCCCAGATGCGGGTCACCGTGAATGACGCCGAAATGACTGAAGGGATGCCACCAGGCGTGAAACATGGTCCGGGCCAGCAGATTGCGGTCTTCCTGGCTGTGGTCCCGATATTCCAGCAAGGGGTTGCCGGTGAGCCAGCCCATGGTCAGAAGTCGGCCGGTTGATAGATCGCCGACCACCTTGGGAACGCGGATCTGGTCGCTGCCGGACAAGACATCCTGATAGAGTGCGATATGCGCCGCTTCCCGGACATAATCGAGTTCCTCACGCACCCTGGCGCTGATCTCCTTGGCGATTTCCCGTGTGTCGATCGCCGGGCTCATCCGCCGGTGCAGCGAAAACAGCATCTGCAACTGCTTCAGATCCGCCTCGACCGCCGACGCCATATCCGGATATTGCAGTTTGCAGGCAAGAACCCGGCCGTCATGGGCGGTTGCCCGGTGGACCTGACCGAGAGAAGCCGCCGCCGCCGGTTCCCGGCCGAATTCGGCAAACCGGCTTTGCCAGTCGGCGCCAAGTTCGGCGCGCATGCGCCGTTTGACGAAGGCCCATCCCATGGGCGGCGCGCTGGCCTGCAGTTTGGCAAGCTCGGTCGTATATTCCGGCGGCAGAGCATCCGGGATGGTGGACAGGAGCTGCGCCACCTTCATCAGGGGACCCTTGAGCCCGCCCAGAGCCGAGGCCAGTTCAGCCGCGTTCTTGGCATTGTCGAGTTCCATGCCGAACAAGCGGGCACCCGCCACCTTGGCCGCGATCCCGCCCATATTGGTTCCAACCCTGGCATAGCGCCCCATTCGGGCACTGAGCCGGTTGCTCTCACGGTCTTTGGATTCTGGCATCAGGTAACGGGCTCCCCGGAAGGACTTGTGTTGGCATTATCGAACGAAATCATCACCACGACCTAGATATGAACTACGGCCGCAATATCCAGCCACACCGGCAGTTATTGCGCCTCCCCCCGCCCTGCCCGGCGCTCAAGTACGGCGGCCAACGCATCGCGGGTCTCCACAAGTCCCTTGTAGGAAAGCTGATCGGCATCCAGCGAAAGGAGCTGCGATCTGAGCGCAGCTGCTAGCTTTTCGCAGTTTTCCTGAGTGTCCAGCGCCGCCAGCGGATCGTGATGGATCTTGATAGTGAACAGGATATCCCCGGAACGCGGCAAGCGCCTGAGGGTTTGACGCTCAACCCGCAGAAACAGATGCGCCAGAGCGCTATCCGCAATCCTGAAATGGATCTCTTTCGGCAATGGGTGGTGCAACTCGCCATCGGGATAGATTGACCAGTTGAACCGTTCGAGCAGTTGTTCCTCTTTCAGATTGTCGAAGATCCGGGCCACCATCTGTCCCACGCGGGTGTCGTTGAAGCCCGGCACGTTTTCATGAATGCCGCTCATGGATTGACCGAATTTTTCCGCAAGCGACCAAGAAGACGGAAAACAGAGCGAGGCCGCGGCCAGCCGGTAGCCATCCTTGCCGGGACGCATAATGACCAGATCTTCCTGCACCAGGCGCGACGCGGTCAAAAGCGGGGGACCTTTGTTCAGATCAACGCGCCTTCCCGCACCCGCAAGTGCCATGAAATCCGCATCCCGCTTGTGAGTGTCTCCGTGAAACCTGCTCAGGTTTTGAACGACGAGATCCAGAACCTCCCGCTGCGCGCCATCCGTGTCCGGTTCGGCCAGGAACACGGCTTCCCGCCGCTCCGATATCAGCCGCTCCTTTTCCGCAAGATGCGCCGCAAAGTGATTGTCGGGCTCGAGCCAGACCTCTTCTCCAATCGGCTTCAGGCCAACGGTGAAGGGCTGGCTCGATCCGTCATAGGGCGTGTGTTGAAACGGTGGCGACGAATTGCGTGTCATCCGGCTCCGCGATCAACCGGTCAGGCCCGGTCAAGCTCCTCCAGCTCATCAATGATGCGTTCGATGACCGAAAGACCTTTTTTCCAGAAGTCCGGATCGGTGGCGCTGAGGCCGAAGGGAGCCAGCAACTCGGAGTGATGTTTGGTGCCTCCGGCCTTCAGCAGCTCGAAATACTTATCCTGGAAACCGGTCTCCGCTTCCTCGTAAACCGCGTAGAGCGAGTTCACCAGGCAATCGCCGAACGCATAAGCATAAACATAGAACGGTGAATGGATGAAATGCGGAATATAGGTCCAGAAGGTTTCGTAGCCTTCGTTGAGCTTGATGGCCGGGCCGAGACTTTCGCCCTGAACCGACAGCCACAGTTCACCGATCTTGTCCGCCGTCAGCTCGCCGTTGCGCCGCTCGCTGTGGATCTTGCGTTCAAACGTGTAGAACGCGATCTGCCGGACCACGGTGTTGATCATGTCCTCCGCCTTGGAGGCCAGCATCACCTTGCGGGTCTGCGGATTGGAGGCCTTGGCCAGCAGCGACTTGAAGGTCAGCATTTCGCCGAAGACGCTCGCGGTTTCCGCCAAAGTCAGGGGTGTCGGCGCCATCAGCGGACCGTTCGGCCCCGCGAGCACCTGATGCACGCCATGACCTAGCTCATGGGCCAGCGTCATGACATCGCGGATCTTGCCCTGGTAGTTGACCAGCACATAGGGGTGCGCGCTGGGCACGGTCGGATGAGCAAACGCCCCCGGCGCCTTGCCGGAACGGGCCGGCGCGTCGATCCAGTCCTTGTCGAAGAACCGCTCCGCAATCTCCGCCATATCGGGCGAAAAGGCGCTGTAGGCTGAAAGGACGGTGTCTTTTGCCTCGTTCCACGGGATGACCCTCGTGTCGGCATCCGGAAGCGGCGCATTGCGGTCCCAGGTGTTGAGCTGCTCCATGCCGAGCCATTTGGCTTTCAGCTTGTAGTAGCGGTGAGAGAGGCGCGGATAGGCGTCCCGAACGGCAGCGACCATCGCATCGACCACGTCCCGCTCCACCCTGTTCGCCAGATGGCGGCTGTCGGCGATATCGGAAAAATTCCGCCAGCGGTCGGAGATTTCCTTGTCCTTTGCCAGCGTGTTGGTGATCAGGGTGAACGTGCGGAGATTTTCCGTGAATGTCTTGGTAAGCGCTCCGGAGGCCTTCCGGCGTTTTTCCGGTGAAGGATCGACAAGCAGGTTAAGCGTGGGCTCGATCGTCAGCTTCTCCCCGTCGACGTCAAACGAAAGCGAAGCCATGGTTTCGTCGAAGAGACGGTTCCACGCACTGCTGCCGGTCACGGATTTTTCGTGGAAGAGCTGCTCCACCCGGTCTTCCAGCTGATAGGGCTTGTCCTTGCGAAGGTCCTCGATCCAGGGCCTGTAGTGGGCGAGATGCTCATCCTGAAGCGCGGCCTCCATCACCGCGTCCTCCACGTTGTTCAACTCCAGCGTGAAGAACAGAAGATGCGAACTGGCGGTGGTGATCTGCTCCTGCACGTCGCCATAGAATTTCTGCGACGCCGGATCGATGGTGTTACCGGCATAAACCAGCCCGGCAAAGGAAATCAGCCGGCCCATGAGGTCCTGCAGGTCCTCAAAGGCGCGAACGGCCGTGACCAGCGCGGACACGTTCTCGCCGGCAAGCTCGGCCAGACGGCCCTTGTACGAGGCTTCGAACGTTCTGGACCGTTCAAGGCTTTCCTTCAGGTCCGCGGCCACCTGCGGCGCGTCGACTGCCGGATACAGGTCTGACAGGTTCCATTCCGGCAGGGCTCCAAGATCAACAGACGCTGAAGATTGGGGCGCGAAGACGGGGGTAGGCATCGGCATGTGTCACTCCGGTGAAGGGCCGCGGGACCAGATCACGGACATGATCCCGGGAGAAAACTGATTTTGAATTAGTAGGCTTGGCAGGCACCAACCTGCAATTGGAAAAGGAAAACTTTTTCCTCGCGGTTTGGACGATTTGTTTACCCAATTGCGACCAGAATGGTTCGAAACGAGACAAACCAGGGCAATCGGACCAGCCAATGCAAGCTATCAGCGGCAAAATTCTCATTGTTGATGACGATCCGATCCAGCGCAGACTGCTTCAGGAAGCCGTCAAGAAATTCGGTTACCGGTCGAAAACCGCCGAGAACGGCGCGGAGGCTGTCCGGATCATGACGGGCCCGGAAGCCAGCGAGATCGATCTGATCATCCTGGACATGGTGATGCCCGAGCTTGACGGGCTGGGTGTTCTGGAACGGCTGCGCGGAGACAAGATTTCCACTCCGGTCATTGTGCAGACGGCCCATGGCGGCATCGACACGGTCGTCAACGTGATGAATGCCGGGGCTCAGGACTTCGTCGTCAAGCCGGTTGCTCCCGAACGGCTGAATGTGTCGATCCGCAACCTCTTGAAGACCTCCGCCCTGGAAGGCGAGATCACCCGGATCCGCAAACAGGCGTCGGGCACACTGACCTTTGCCGATATCATCACCCATTCCGCTGCCATGGAGCGGGTCATCAATCTGGGCAAGCGCGCCGCGGCCTCGAATATTCCCATTCTGATCGAGGGGGAGAGCGGTGTCGGCAAGGAGATGATCGCCAGCGCCATCCAGGGGTCCAGCGACCGCAAGTCCAAGCCGCTGGTCACCGTCAACTGCGGCGCCATTCCCGACAATCTTGTCGAATCCATCCTGTTCGGCCACGAAAAGGGAGCGTTTACCGGCGCTGTCGACAAACATGCAGGCAAATTCCAGGAAGCCCATGGCGGCACACTGTTTCTCGACGAGGTCGGGGAGCTGCCGCAGGATGTCCAGGTCAAGCTTCTGAGAGCCATCCAGGAGAACGAGATCGACCCGATCGGCGCCCGGCGTCCGGTCAAGGTGGATTTCCGGCTGATTTCCGCGACCAACCGCAGGCTCATTGATCAGGTCAAGGAAGGTGTATTCCGCGAGGATCTCTATTACCGGCTCAATGTGTTTCCGATCTGGATTCCTCCGCTGCGCGACCGGCGCGAGGACATCCCCGCACTCATCCGCCATTTTCTGGCAAGGTTTGCCGCCGAGGAAGGCAAGCCGCAGGTGGCCGGGGTCACTCCCGATACGGTCGCCATGCTGCAGACCTACCACTGGCCCGGGAACATCCGGCAGCTTGAAAACGCTGTCTTCCGCGCCGTGGTGCTGTGTGACGGCGCTCAACTGACGGTCAATGACTTCCCGCAGATCGCGGCGGCGACCGACCAGCCCGCCGTCCAGGTTCCAGCTCCGTCTGCCGCTCCGGCAGAGCCCGCTGTTTCATCTCCGGTAACATCCGAACCCGTTCCAGCCACCGCCGGTCGGCTTGAAGCCACGCCTCCCGTCCCCCGGCAAACGGGATTTGAACAGGCCGCCCCTTTCGGCTTCATGCGCAACCTCGATCAGGACGGCCATATCCGCAAGCTTACGGATATGGAGGAAGAATTGATTCGCGCGGCCATCAACCACTATTCCGGCCGCATGACCGAAGTCGCCAAACGGCTTGGAATTGGGCGGTCCACCCTTTACCGCAAGCTCAAGGAATACGGGCTGGAAGACAGCGGCAAAGACGCCGCAGCCTGATTTGAGGCAACGCAAGGACACCCGCCCTGCATTGCTTACGCTCCCCCGAGTTCTGCCCTGAGCCAACCAGCCTGAAAGGTTGCATATTGGTGAAGGCCTGCATCCGAAAGCCGACAGAGGGAGTTGGAGACGTTCCGCGCGTCCTTCCCACGCATTCGGCTTACCAGGTGCGACGTGGAACGCAGGGAACATGCGAAATGCGGGTTAAGTGAAATTGGACGATTTTTTGACGCATTCTCCGGTTATCCAGCATCACCGAGGCGTTTTGATCCTTTGGAGCTTGCGTCGTTGCATATCTGCCACGATTATTCCGCAAGTGAATTTAGGGTAAAAACTTCTTAACTTGCAGCAGTTATTATATGTCTCCTGCTGGGGTGTATGGGATGGGTGAAAGCCCTCAAAACGGCGAGATTGAGATTGCGTAAACGGTCAGTGGGTATCGGCGCCGTCGGATGGCTGAAGCGTGCTGTGAAAACAGTTGGCGCGCTGATGGTCATGTCTGTTTGCCTGGCGGCAGCAGCGCATGCCGAAACCCGCACACTTAAGCTCTACAACACGCATACCAAAGAGCGTGTTTCCATCACCTTCAAGAAAAACGGCCGCTATATTCCGGCTGGACTGCGCGAAGCCAACCGTTTTTTGCGGGACTGGCGGCGCAACGAAATCATCAAGATGGATCCGGAATTGCTCGATCTGGTCTGGGAAGTCTACCAGAAGGTCGGCGCCACCAAGCCCATCTACGTCGTCTCGAGCTACCGTTCTCCGGCAACCAACAACATGCTGCGCAAGCGGTCCTCCGGCGTTGCCAAGCACAGCCAGCACATGCTCGGCAAGGCCATGGATTACTATATTCCCGGCGTCAATCTGGCCAAGCTCCGGGTGACAGGCCTGCGCAAACAGGTGGGCGGCGTCGGCTATTATCCCCGCTCCGGTTCGCCGTTTGTGCACATGGACACCGGCCGTGTCCGGCACTGGCCGCGCATGACCCGTTCTCAGCTTGCCAAGGTGTTTCCCGACGGCAAAACCCTTCATATCCCATCTGATGGCAAACCCTTGAAGGGTTACAAAGTCGCGCTTGCGGAAACCAACTCGGGCAAGAGCAGATCGTCCCGGCCGACGATCGTCGCCTCCAGTTCCCCTCCGAGTACACGCAACCAGAATCTGAGAAACGCCGGAGACCCGATCCGACCCACCGCGCAAGAGCCGCGGAAAAAGACCAGCGGCAATTTCCTCGCCAGCCTGTTTGGCGGAGGCAACAACAATGGCCAGTCCGGACGTGCGGGCGCCGTTGGCAATCAGCGCACCGCCGATGCCAAACCGGATTTCACGCCGGTCATCGAAAACCCGCCGATCCCGACACGCAAGGTCCTGGACAGCAAACCCGAACCCGTGGAGCCGGATACCGAAGCTGTTGCCATTACCAGCGCGGCTCCGGTCTTCAAACCCCGTATCGACGCGACGCCGGCGCTGGTCGCCAGCGCAGAACCGAATACTCTGGATTCGCAGCGCATCGCTCTTGAAAGCGGTCAGCCGCTACCGGCCAGCCAACCTATTGACAGCCGTTTCCTCGTTGCCCGTGCACCGTCACAAAAGCCGGGCCGGAACCTCAGTGAGGCGGCTCAGGCCGCAGCGGCAAATCTTGGTTTGACGGGTTCCATTCCCGTTCCAGCCTCTTCACCGGTGGACGACCCGGTGGCGGCCATCGCGGCAGCAACCGGAACCTCCACGCCCTCACCTGCTCCGGCGCCACGGCCCGAAACCACGCTCGCCTATGCGTCCGCGACGGCCACCCCGCCGACGCTTAACCGCTCCCTGCGCCCGTCCATCGGCACGCAGCACAATTCGGGAGACCGCGCAGGTACCCAGGTCTCCAACCGATCCGGCAATGCGCAGCCGTCGCTT
>JBNLAU010000125.1:0-4913 GCA_050302295.1 Roseibium sp.
GAGGCTGTCAGAAAGCAATCTCGCGCCGGTCAGTGACAGGAAAGGGCTAGCGGTAGTCTCCCGAAGGTGCCAGTCGTCTTTCACCTTGGCGGATCGGCTGCAATCCGCTAAATCAGCGCCAACCGGATAAACGCATCGACACCCAGGCTGCAGACATGAACGACATTGCCGACAGCACCGACACGGACGTTCCCGCGCTTCTGCGCAAGGCGCCATCCAGTGTTGAATTCAAGAAGCTGCGCAAGCGGCTGCTGCGGCAGGCGCGTGAGGCGATCAGCGATTTCGGCATGTTGCCGGAAGGCGCCGCACCGCAGAACCGGCCGAAATGGCTGGTGTGTCTGTCCGGCGGCAAGGACAGCTACACGCTGCTGGCGGTATTGATCGAGCTGAAATGGCGCGGGCTTTTGCCGGTTGACCTGATTGCCTGCAATCTGGACCAGGCGCAGCCGGGCTTTCCGGCGGATGTTCTGCCGAAGTTCTTTGAGGAAAACGGTATCGAGCACATCATCGTGCGCGAGGACACCTATTCGATCGTTACCGACAAGATCCCCGAGAACCGGACCTATTGTTCGCTCTGTTCGCGTTTGCGCCGGGGCATCCTGTACCGGGTTGCACGGGAAAACGGCTGCGAGGCGATCGTGCTCGGCCATCACCGGGAAGACATTCTGGAAACCTTCTTCATGAATCTCTTTCACGGCGGGAGGCTGGCCTCGATGCCGCCGAAACTGATCAATGATGAAGGCGATCTCCTGGTCGTGCGTCCGCTGGCCTATTCCGCCGAAAGCGACATTGCCAAATTCGCCACCGGCATGCAGTTCCCGATCATTCCGTGCAATCTCTGCGGGTCCCAGGACGGGCTGCAGCGCGAGGAAGTCAAGCGGATGCTGCAAGGCTGGGAGAAGCAATCGCCCGGCCGCCTCGGCGTCATGGCCCGCGCCCTCGGCCACACGCGCCCGTCGCATCTGCTCGACCGCGCGCTCTACGATTTCGTCAACCTGCGCCCTGCGGACGGGGCAGGGGTGCCGGAGGGCGGCGAGGCGGAAGAGCCCTGCGGCGCCAGCCTTGCCATGACGGCGAAACTGTTCGCGGCGGAATGAAGCCTCTCTGTGCCAGAACATGCGACCCTGGTGCCCGCGTTCGTTCACACGGGTGCGACGGCCTCCGAATTTGCGAGATTTTTGCCGCCAATACCCGCTGATATGATCGGCGGCACAACTGGAAAGTCCATCCACGGTTTCCTATCTCTTAAGGGAGGCCCGTCCGGATTTGAAAAGCCGCGCCCAAGCCTGAAACTTCAAATTTGTGAGGCCGTACCCTAGCCATGACTGCGCTTGTGCAACAGACAGCGAATGACTACGGCATTCTTGTTGAGCCTCTTTCCGGCGAAGTGACGGCCTGGCGGGGCGATGAGCTGCTGGCCAGGTCGAGCAGGGCCCGGGTGATGTATGAAACCCGGCTGCCGCCGGTGGTCTATTTCCCGGCCGACGACATTCGGGCGAAGCTGGAACCGGCTTCCGATCACAAGACATTCTGCCCTTTCAAGGGAACGGCGTCCTATCACCACGTGCATATTGGAGGTGAGACGTTCGAACATGGCGCCTGGCATTATCCCAGAGCCCTACCGGAAGGGCGGGCCGTTGACGGGTTCCATGCGTTCATGCCCGGCGTTGCCACCCGTATCGACCATCATGGGGGGCAGATCGAGTCCCCGCTTGCCAGCAATATATCGGGGCCGACCGTTGACTGGCTGATCAGGAAAGCCTGGACTGCCGAAACGCCGGAGGAACTGATTTCGGCTCTTGGCAAAAGGCTGGTTGAAGACGGCATTGCCGTCTCGCGCATGAGCATTCTGATCTGGTCCCTGCATCCCATGATCGCGGGGCATAACTGCGTCTGGCTTCGGGACAACGATGAGGTCACCAGCCGCTTTCCGTCCTATGATACGCTGGAAAGCCCCGTCTTCAGGGAGAGCCCCTTTCAGCACGTCGCCGACGGATTGGGCGGCGTCCGCCAGAAGCTCGACACCAATCCGGACGAATTCAATTTTCCGATCATGGAGGAGTTGAGGGAGCAGGGTGTCACGGACTATGTGGCGATGCCGCTGCCGTTTTCCGACGGCCGGATCAACGTCATGACGCTGGCATCCGATCATCCGCAAGGCTTTACCACGGCCAATCTGGGCCTGGTGTTCGAGTGTTCAGCGCTTATCAGCCGGTTGTTCGAGGTGTTTGCGCTAACATCAAACGCGACATCGCTTCTGGAGACCTATCTCGGCAAACGGACAGGCGCCCGCGTACTGGGCGGGAAGATCCGGCGCGGCGATGGTGACATCATCGACGCGGCAATCCTGTTCTGCGATCTGCGCCATTCGACCCGGCTGGAGACCGAACTTGGCCGGGACGTCTATCTGGGCGAACTCAACCGGTTCTTCGAAGTCACCGCCGATATCATCAACGCCCACGAGGGTGAGGTGCTGAAATTCATCGGCGATGCGGTTCTGGCGATTTTTCCGGGGAGCTCGGGCCGCAGTCAGGCTTGCAAACAGGCAGTGGCGAGTGCCGAAGAGATCGTTCGAAGGCTGAGGGATCCAGAGGATGACGAGGCCGGCCTGTCCCTTTCCTGTGCCATCGGGATTGCCTTTGGCGAGGTCACTTACGGCAATGTCGGTTCAAAGGAGCGGCTGGATTTCACGGTTATCGGCAGGGCTGCCAATATCGCGGCAAGGCTGGGCGATTATGGCAAGATCAACGGTCATTCGATTGTTGCATCGGGAGAAGTGGCCGGCAATGCCGCCTGCGCGGCCCAACCGTTGGGTGCCCTGGATCTGCACAATGTAAAGGGGCCGGTTGAAGCCTATGCGGTTCCCGCGGGCTGCAATGGGGCCGTGTCTGATCTGGAGGTGTAAACGCCGTTCAGCGCACGGCCTTTTCGCCGGCAAAGCCGCCCATGGGCTGATTGCGGACAAGGATCACCAGTCCTTCGCTGCTGGGTTCGGCGTCTTTTGCGGCGACGCCGCCATAGTTGGCGCACAGGTCCTCGGCGCTTTTGTTTTGAGCCGGCGTGAACATCGTGATGGCCTGGCAGTCAACGCGGCGCAGTTCACCATCGGTTTTCGAGCCGCCGGACACGGCGAAGCCGATCACGGCCAGAGCCAGTGCGAAAGTGACGGTGGTTGCTACAGCAAACTTGTTCATTGTCCCCGGTCCCATTTTCCGGCCCGTTTTCATAACAGGCCCTGCGATGTGGACTGAAAATGGCGGAACGCACCTGTACTCATTCTGAAATCCGCATTCACCTTATGTTCAGCTTAGGCGATTCGGTGTTCAAAGCCGAGTGGCTGCCTCAATTTAGCCGGATTTGATTCGGGTTAATGTTGGATAAATCCAAAACCTAGAGCCCATCCACTCAATATTGCACCATTTGACCGGAGTGATTTCGTCTTCTGACAAGGCGGATTGCGCGCAGCGGTGTGCCTCACCGCAAGCGCGAGCCGACGCCGTCAGAGGGCGAAATCGCCCGGCCCTCCGGGTGCTGGAAAGCAGCTCATCGGCAGCGTTCCGCCGCTTGTCCGATGCGCCACATCGCACTTCGCGACGCGCCTTGCCGGATGAACTGCTTTCCGGCATCAAATGGTGCAATATTGAGTGGATGGGCTCTAGGCGGTTTTAACGAGGGGAGATCACGGGCAAAACGCGCTTCTGCGTGCCTGTTTTCTTGCAAAATTACAGCATGGCAAAAACGAAAAAGGGGCGGAAAATCCGCCCCTTGGTAGGTGGTCTTGAAAAGTTGAATCAGCTCAAGCCGTCTGCTGGCTGGTCTCGACGCCTTTTTCAGACAGCAGTCCCTGCAGTTCCTGGCTCTGGAACATTTCGCGGATGATGTCGCAGCCGCCGACGAATTCGCCTTTGACATAAAGCTGCGGAATTGTCGGCCATTTGCTGAATTCCTTGATGCCCTGGCGCAACGCGTCGTCTTCCAGAACGTTGATGCCTTTATAGGGGGCGCCAACGTAGTCGAGGATCTGTACGACCTGTCCGGAAAAACCGCACTGCGGGAAATTCGGCGTGCCTTTCATGAACAGCACCACTTCGTTGCTGTCGACTTCGTTTTTGATCCAGTCCTGGATGCTCATGGTTTCCGTCCTTTGTGTCTCGTTGCCGCCTGTCTGGCGAAGACGGGCGGCAGAATCAAGTGGGCGCTTGTCGCGCGCGGCAATCTGTCAATCAGTCAGGCGCCTTGGTCTGAAGGGCGAGGGCATGCAAGCTGCCGCCCATATTGCCTTTCAGCGCTTCATAGACCAGCTGATGCTGTTGCACGCGGCTTTTGCCCCGAAAGGATTCGGAGACAACATTCGCGGCATAATGATCGCCGTCGCCAGCCAAATCCCGGATCTCGACCTGAGCATCGGGCAGAGCCTCTTTGATCAGGGTTTCGATCTCATTCGCGTTCATCGGCATTGTGCATCAGTCCTTGTTCATTGATTCCTGAACGGCAAGGTGTTCAGGCCGTTGCCATGTAGTTCGGGAACCAATCTTCGTGTGCTTTCTTCAAGTTTGCAACGGATATGGTGAGAATGCCTTCAACAGTCAAACTGTCGCCAGCCGTGGTGCCGATTTGTTGAACCTCAATCCCGGCATCCAGAATATCCTCCAGGACGGCCTCGACCCTTTCCTGGGTGACGGTCACCACGTAACGGCCCTGGTCTTCGCCGAACAGGGCGGCATGGGCAGGGCCTTCAACCGTGACCGTTGCGCCGATACCGCCGGAGATTGCCATCTCGGCGAGGGCAACACCGAGCCCGCCTGAAGATATGTCATGCACGCCGGTGAGGCGGCCGGCACCGATAAGCTGGCGGACAATCGTGCCGCGGCGCTTTTCCGCTGCCAGATCCACCGGAGGCGGAGCGCCTTCCT
>JBNLAU010000126.1:0-27691 GCA_050302295.1 Roseibium sp.
ATGCGGCCCGCATTGAACACCATAACGGGGGTGCCGTCATCCATTTCGATACAATAGCGTGCCTCAATGGCGTAGGAACCGTTGGGCAGTGCAATGGCAAAATCCGCCCCGCCTGCAAGAATGCGTCCGGTCCAGTCAATGCCGCGGGCCTCGCCGCCAATGATCGGGAATATGGCGCGCACAGCGCCTTGCGTGGTCGCAAACTCCAACGACGGGCCGATATCGGCCCGGATCACGCAAGCCTTTCTGAGAGCTGGTTTGGAGAGGGTTTGACGAGCCCCCAAAGTGACTATGTCGTCCTGGAGGTCCTCAGCATTCATGGGTAATCTTTCCGTCGCAAACGGTCATCCTGACACCAATCGAGGCGATGTCGTTTGCCGGCGTTGCCTCGATATCGGCCGAAAGCAGAACAAGGTCGGCCAGCATGCCAGGCTGCAGCTTGCCAGTTTTATCCTCCATGTGGCCGGCATATGCGCCATTGGACGTGAAGGCCGCAAGGACCTCGTGCAACGGCAGACGATGGTCCGGCAGGCCGGACATATGCGGTTCGCGTGTCATTGCCGTCTGGATCCCCAGCAGAGGGTCGATCGGCACGATGGGCCAATCGGAGGAGAAGACCAGTGTCGCACCCGCGTCGTGAAGAAGGCGCCAGGCATAGGCATAAGCTGCCCGCTCCGGTCCAATGCTGCGGCTTGTGGGGGTTTCTCCAACGGGTGCATGGAGCGGCTGGAAGGATGCGATTACCCCTAGCTCGGCAAACCGGGACACGTCGGCTGGATTGATCATCTCGACATGTTCGATGCGATGCCGGCTGTCGCGGGGACCATTGGCCTTGCGGGCAGCCTCAAAGCCATCAAGTGTGATCCGCACTGCAGCATCACCGATTGCATGGACAGCGATCTGCATGTCCCGGCGATCGGCCTCGATTGCGGCCGCCTTGAAAGATTCAGCATCGAAAATCGGATCGCCGCGCAAGCCAGGCTTGTCGGTATAGTCCTCAATCATCGCGGCAGTGCCGCTCTCGATCACGCCATCGACGAAAATCTTGACGCGACCGCACGTCAGCCTGTCGCCTGTAAAATCCCTGGTCATGGCAGAGGCTCGGTCGAGTTCGCTAAGCGGCATTTCCCGGGTCAGGTGAAAGGGCACGGAGATGCGGGAGAGAAGGCCTCCCTCTATCTCGACATCGCGCAGCAGTTCCAGAAGGTGCCGGTTTCCGTCCATGTTGTGCATGGATGTAATGCCCTTGGAGGCGGCGAACCTCATGCCTGCCTTGAGGATTTCCATGTCATCGCGCCACTCCTCCGGGGTAGGTGGGGCTCTCGGTTCAATGCCAGACATGCCGAGCATCTCACGGCCACCCATGGTGCGAAGATCAAGTACGGGGAGTAGGGCAAATTTCTCGCGCAATTCCCCCGTGGCCAGACCATCGCTACCCATGACGACTTCGTTGCCAAGGGGCAGATCGCGTCCGTGGAGAAGACCTGCGGCTTCAAGCGCCGCGGTGTTGGCAAACAGCGTGTGAAAATCGTAAGCCATTACCGCTATGGGGCGATCCGGGCAGATGCGGTCGAGTACGTGGCGGTCGAGCCGGGTTCCCGGCCCGAGAATTTCGTAATCCGCTCCTTGCGCAAGAAGCAGACCTTCGTCCGGACGTAACGCCGCAAATTCCTGAAATCCGGACTTGAGCGCGTCAAAACCCTTCATGCCCGGCAGTTGCAGCAAGGTTTGGCCATAGGCGCCTGAGAAGAGGTGAAGATGGCTTTCAACAAAGCCAGGCATCAATGTGCCGCCTTGCGCATCAATGATGCGGGTATCCGGCAAAGCCTGCGCGAGAACCGCCTCACCGCTGCCAACCGTTATAATCCGGTTTCCGACCACCGCCAAGGCTTCGGCACGAGGCATCGCCTCGTCCATGGTCAACACCCGTGCATTCACAAAGATCATCGAGGCGTTCATTCGGGTATCCCTTTGCGTGTGGGAGACTTTATGCTGGCGTCATCGAAAAGGTAGAATGTAAGTGGCGTTATCCTGTCGCGAAGCCGCTCTTCATGATCGGCAAGTGTTTGTTCTTCTTCGGTAATCAGGTTGAGAAAGGTGGGCGCATAGACGTCGCAAAACAGGCGCGCCAGAAATTCTGGCGAGGCATCAGATCCAGACCGTGTTTTGATCAGCAGGCTGTCGAAGAATTCAGCCACCACGCCTATAAAGGCGTCAGAAACGCTTCTATATTGCAGGGCAAGTTCGGTATCGGGCTGACGAATTGAGGCGGACTCGGCGTAACGCCAAACCCGCTTGCTCGCGATCTCTAGCGTCCGCCGTGAGACACGAAGGAACAGCTCTACAAACAGAGTGTCGAGACTGGTCTTATCGCGCCAATGACGATGACGGTCTTGCTCGCGAGCCGCCATGGTCCCCTCGCTGATCAGGGCAATCAGCACACCGTCCTTCGAGCCGAAATAATTAAATACGGTCTGGGCAGATATTCCGGCGACGGCGGCTATGTCGGCCATGGTTGTGGCATCAATACCCTGGCTGGTGAAAAGCGATCGCGCGGCAGCAATGATCTCGTCGTGACGCTTGGCTTTCTTCCTGCTGCGTAAGCCCGGTTCCGTAGGATCGATCTGATTGAGAAGATAGGCCATTAGCTTTTCACTATAAAAGTTTTTATTGGAATAAAAATTTGGTTGACTAAATTAATTTTGTCAATACCTTTATGAAAAACCTATAAGGGAACAACAGCAGATGCTCGACATTCGCAGACTGTCCAAGCGGTATGGCTATGGCATAGGCGAGATCACCGCCTTGCACGAAGTGAATTTCACCATTGCAGAGGGTGAGTTTTTTACCCTTCTCGGTCCATCCGGCTGCGGAAAGACGACCTTGCTGCGTTTGATTGCGGGCTTTGCCAGCCCGAGTGGGGGCGCTTTGGTGCTCGATGGCACCGATATTGCCGGGATGCCGCCGAACCGGCGTCCGGTCAACACCGTGTTCCAGAACTATGCGCTCTTTCCGCATATGACTGTTGCGCTGAATGTAGGCTTTGCATTGGGCGCGCAAGGGCGTCCGCATTCGGAGATCGAGCCTGCCATCGACAAGATACTGGGCCTGGTGCAACTCGGACATTTGAAACATCGCAAGAGCTCGGAGCTCTCCGGCGGACAGCAGCAGCGCGTTGCACTTGCCCGTGCGCTGGTTGCAAAGCCCCGCATTCTGCTGCTCGATGAACCCCTTTCCGCGCTCGACATGAAGTTGCGCAAGGACATGCAGATCGAACTGAAACGGCTGCAGCGGGAAACGGGCCTTACCTTCATCTTCGTCACGCACGACCAGGAAGAAGCGCTCACCATGTCCGACCGCATAGCCGTCATGAGTGGCGGCCGCATCCAGCAGATCGCCACGCCGCGCGAGCTCTACGACCGGCCAGCCAATCGTTTTGTGGCAGGGTTCATCGGCGAGTCCAATTTCCTATCTGCTCACGGCGCTAACGGCGCGGTCGAAGTCGGGCAGGGCAGAATTGGGCTGGAAGGCGCAACCGATGGCGCGCTCACGCTGATGATCAGGCCAGAACATGTCGTGCTTTCGCCCGATGTCCCGGATTCGCTTCAACTCGAAGCCACGATTGCCCAGCTGGTTTTCTTTGGAACCGATACGCATGTCTATCTTTTGCTTTCCGATGGCACGAAGCTCGTGGCGCGGGTCCAGAATGCGTTGCAGGGTGGCGTCAGCTATTCGGAAGGTGATCGCATCACGATCTCGCTGCCAGCAAAGGCGCTGCGGATCGTGAAGGAGGAGGAGGTAGCATGAATTTGTCCGACACCTCGCGCCGCTGGGTGCTTTCACTACCCGCCGTCACAGTGATCATGCTGTTTTCAATCCTGCCCCTTGGCGTCGTTCTGGTCTATTCCTTCCTGACGCCCGGCGACTTTGGCAATGTTAAATGGATTTTTTCGACGAACGGCTGGTTCTCGGTTCTGTTTGAACGCGACATCTTCGATGACACGGTTGGCATCGCCAGCGCCAATCTGGACATCCTCTTCCGATCGATTTCTCTCTCCATTGCCACGACCTTGATCACCCTGGTCTTCGGCCTTCCGACCGCGTGGTTCATCGCAACGCGGCCACAGACGCAGAGAAATTTCTGGCTTTTCCTGATCACAATTCCCTTTTGGACCAATCTCCTGGTGCGCACGATAGCCGTGCAGGAGATGATCCGCTCCGAAGGAGTCTTCAACCGTATTCTTCTTGCTCTTGGCGTGATCAAGACGCCAATCCAGATGATGTTCACCGACTTTGCCGTCCTGCTCGGCATGACCTATGTCTTCCTGCCGCTCATGGTGTTGCCGGTCTATGCGGCCATCGAGAAGTTTGATTTCCGGCTCGCTGAAGCGAGTTACGATCTTTACGCTTCACGGTTCTATTGCCTTCGCCGCGTGATCCTGCCGCTGATCCGCCCGGGCATCGTTGCCGGCTCCATTCTCGTCTTCGTTCCCTCGCTTGGCGCTTATGTTACGCCCCGTGTCATGGGCGGTGGAAAATCGATGATGCTGGGTAATCTGATCGACCTGCAATTCGGGCAAGGCCGCAACTGGCCGCTGGGCGCTGCACTTTCGATCACCCTGACAATTCTCGTTCTTCTGGCCCTCATCTGGTACACCCGCCTCACCTCAGGGCGGAAGGAGCGCAATCATGGCTAAGCGCGGCTTCAATGTCAGCAGATTGCCGGGAACGGCGGTGGTCGCCGTCACCTGTTTCGTCATCCTCTACATCCCGATATTCATCCTGGTCGCCTATTCCTTTAACTCCGGCAAGGTGATCGGCAACTGGGAAGGCTCATCCCTGAAATGGTATGTCGCGGCCCTTCAGAACCAGGCATTTCTGGGCGCGGCTATCAATTCTCTGATCCTTGCGACGACGGCGGCGGTGATTTCGACATTGTTTGCGACCATGGCGGCGCTGGCGACTACCCGCAATGATGGCTTTCGTGGCGAAAGCGCGATCCACATGATCCTCAACCAACCGCTCATGGTGCCGGAAATCGTGCTGGCCATCGCGCTTGTGATCATCGTTGGACAGATCAAGCAGATGACGGGATATACCGGACTTGGCTTCCTGATTGCCGCGCATACCACCTTCTGCATTCCATTTGCGTATCTGCCCATACGTGCACGGCTTGAGGGCATGGATCTGAGCCTCGAGACGGCCGCTGCCGATCTTTACGCCAGCCGGTTCTATGCCTTCCGGCGGGTGACGTTGCCGCTGCTGACGCCGGGCATCCTTTCCGGCTTCATGCTCGCATTCGTCGTTTCGCTCGACGATGTGGTGATCAGCGACTTCTTGAAATCGCCCGGTCAGGACACCCTGCCGACCTATCTCATGGGTGAGTTGCGCCGCAATCTTACCTCGGAAATCTATGCCATTTCCTCGTTTCTGTTGCTGCTCAGTGTGCTGATCGTGGCGGGGTCTTGGATAGCGACACGCAATAAAGACTAACAAAACCCAGAGGAGAATGACATGAAATACGCATCTCGCATTGCTGCCTCCACGGCCATCCTGATGGCGACAGCCATTCCGGCTCTCGCTGCCGGTCAGCTCAATATCTACAATTTCGGCCTCTACACGCCCCCGGACCTGATCATGAAATTTGAGAAGGCCTATGACGTAAAGGTCACTGTCACGGAATACGATTCCAACGAGACGGCGCTTGCCAAGATTCAGGCCGGCGGCTCTGGCTTCGACATCATCGTTCCCTCCGCCTACATCGTTCCTGCCTATATCCAGGCCGGCCTGCTTATGAAGAGCGAGCCGTCGCAGATGTCGAACTTCAAGAATGTCAAACCGGAATGGGTGAATGTCGACTGGGATAGCGGCCGCCATTACACGGTGCCCTACACCTGGACAACGACCGGCATCATAGTCAACACCAAGGTATACAAGGGCGATCTGAACACAGCGGCCATCATTTTTGATCCGCCGCCGGAGCTGAAGGGCAAGATCAACGTTGTACCTGCCATGAACGAGGTCATCGACATGGCGATCAACTACGTTGGCGGCAAGGCCTGCACCACCGACAAGGACGTGCTGAAGGCAGCCTATGACAAGCTTATGGCTGCCAAGGCTTCCTGGGCATCGGTCGATTATCCGAGCATGGAGAAGTTCGTCAAGGAAGACCTGGATGCCTCCATATTCTGGAACGGCGCTTCAATGCGCATCCGCGCGGAAAACCCCGGATTTGCCTTTGGCCTGCCAAAAACGGGCTTCCCGCTCTCGCAGGACAACGTTGCGATCCTCGCTGACGCGAAGAATGTCGAGAACGCCAAGCTTTTCATGAATTTCCTCATGGATCCGGAAAATGCAGGATTGATCTCCAACTATACGCGCTATGGCAACGCAATTGCCGGCTCGGAAAAGTTCATGGATGCGGATCTGTTGAAGGCCCCGGAACTGACCATTCCGGACGATCGCAAGTCTGAAGCCCATTTCTTGACTTCCTGCCCGCCGGACGTCCAGCAGCTCTATGCGCGCATCTGGACCGACTTGACCAAGTAAGTACATTTCGAGACCCGCCATTCGCAAGATCTGCGGGTCTCAACTGCGTCCTCTGTGTTTTCGACGGTGTGAACCGGCAGCCAGCAATGTTGGCTGCCGGTTAGCGTTGGTGCAGCGTTCAGCGAATGTGCGGAGTTTGGTCTTTGATAGGTCGGTTATTTGGTTGCTTCCGTGGAGGCTTTGCTACGAACGGATTTCGGGCGTCCGCAGGCGAGCATTCAGTTCAGTATGGCAACACTGATGGCAGCTTCTGTCTGTGCTGCCCACGGGATGAACGAGCGCGCAAACGCGGACCGATGATGTCCTTATATCTGCCCATCGCTGTTTCGATCAGCGCCCGTTTGCCATAGCCGTTAGTTGTCTGCCATTTCAGTCGGCCGTCTATCTGCATTGAGGCTATGTGGTCGTCTCTCTGACAGGACGCTTGGGCGTCGGGTCGTCCGACTGCATTCGAGCGCGGTGGAATGACAACCTTTGCGCCTGGACTGAGATGCAGAACTGTGTCGTAGGTGAGAGTGCCATCATAGGCACCATCTGCAGTGAACTGGTCAAACTCATCGTAGGCCAGATCCAGCAACGGCTCCAACTGCGAAGCGTCGCCGGATTCCTGACCTGTCAGGCTATGGGCAATGATCTCGCCACTGTCGGCGTCAACCGCCAGATGCAGTTTTCGCCAGCCACGCCGGGACTTTGCCCTATGTTTTTCTTCCAGCCATTGGCCGGCGCCATAGATCTTCAATCCAGTGCTATCGATCAAGACATAAACCGACCCACACGCCATTGGCTGCCTGATTTATGAACGCGGCTGTCAACTCCAACCAACCGTAAGCAGCTTGGCAATACCGTTCAAGCTGCGGCATTGTTTTCATTCACATCAAAGATCAATCTGACTTTTGCCGCGATGGCCTTGCCGAGTTCAGTATTGTTCTCGGCTGTGAAGTGGATGCCGTCCACGCCATCGGTGGTTATGAATTCCCCAGCGTTGAGAAAATCGATTTTCAGGAATGAAGTCAGAGATTCGTAGTGCTTTCCGAGTTCCTTCGTTTTCTCGTGGCCACCGTCGAACATACCCTGGAACCAGAAATGTGGCATAGGCGCCAAGGGCGGAGGTGCGACAACCAAGACCTTAGGCGCGGGATAGAGAGTGCCAACACCGCCCGCTGATGTCATGACCTGACTGACAAGCTTCGACATGCCATGCGCGATCTCGTACGTCGTCCGGCGGAAATATGACTTGGTGTCGTTGGTACCAAGCATGATGATGACAAGATCGAGAGGAAGATGGCTGGCCAGTGCGGAGGGCAGATAAGCGCTTCCGTTGAGGCGCGGGTCTACCGGATCGTCGACATCGGTCGTCCGTGCGCTCAACCCCTCTTCAATCACCTCGTAGTCAGGTCCAAGGTCGCCAAGCATGGCTCCGGCCCAACGTTGTTCAAAGGGATAGCGCAACGTCGGCGCTCCGTCCTCGGTGGGAATCCATCCCCATGTCAGCGAGTCCCCGAAGCACATAATGCGTTTTTTGACAGCCACTGAAATTCCTCCTGATCTGTTGACGTTTTTGGGTTCAGCCCTTCGATGCACGAAGGCCATAAAAGACGGCGGCGAGCATGATGATCGCGCCTTGAGCCATGAGCTTGCCCGGCTCCTGAATGCCGAAAATGGTCATCGCAACGAAGAGCAGGGCAAATGACAGCACGCCGAAGAGTGGCCCGAGAACACCACCTTCACCGCGCCCGAAGATGACGCCGCCGAGAATCGTTGCCGCCACGGCGTTGAGCGGGAAGTCGAGGCCGAACCTGATGCTGCCGACCGCAATTGACGCGGTCTGAACCAAGGCCGCTAAGGCCGCCATGAGACCCGCGATCGTGTGTGCCACGATGACCACCCTCTCTGTCGGGACGCCGGAAAAATGCGCCGCCCGAGGGTTTTCGCCGACGGCATCGACATATCGGCCGTAGACGGATTGCGACAGGAACAGCGCCATGATCGCGGCCAGGATGACCCAGACAACAATCGGCATCGGGATAGTAAATAGCCTGCCGTTGTAGAGGTCAGTAAAGATTTTCGGCACATCTCCGGGCGGCTTTCCGCTCGCGAGGAACTGAACGATGCCGATGAGGATTATGTTGACAGCAAGGGTGACGATGACGGCAGACGACTTACGCTTGCCGACCATCAGCCCGTTGAACAGTCCTACGGCGAGACCAATGAAAATCGAGATAAGCGCAAACGGTATTGCCAACTTATCTTATTCAGTCAGTAGGGTGGCCCTTTTAGACGGATTTCAGGCGTTGATTTCGCCTGTGTAGTCCTCCCATAAGCCGAATGCATCTGCTCTTGCATGCCGGTATGAGGCAGCAGACAGTTTGTATCGGCGCGGCCGGAAGATCGTGTTGATCTGATCGTGGGCGGACAGAAACCGTTGAGCTTGCCGGGGAGACTTGAACCGGCCAAAGATCTTCTCCCGTTTGCGTGTCGGGCGATGGGAATTTTCAATCCTGTTGTTCAATCCCTTGTGAGCGCGATGATCAGCATCTGGAGCAAGGGCCTTTACCGGCTTGGTGTAGCTGCGCAGCTTGTCGGTCACCACAACCCTGGGCTCGCCGAATTGCGTGACCAGCGCGCCAAAGAAACGCCTGGCCGCCTTAGCGTTCCGGCGGGGTTGAACCAGGATGTCGAGCACCTCTCCCTCGCCGTCAATTGCCCGCCAGAGCCAGTATTTCACACCGCCAATGACGATCACGGCTTCATCCAGATGCCATTTGCTGTTTGGCTTTGGTCTGTCCCGGCGAATGCAGCGCGCAAAATGCCGGCCAAACCGGTTCACCCATTTGCGGATTGTTTCCCGGCTGACAAAAATACCCCGTTCCGCCAAGAGATCTTCAACATCTGCCGTACTCAACGCGAACCGATGATAGGCCCAAACCGCATAAGAAATGATCGATCGAGGAAAACGGAAGCCCTTAAGGCGCGGAAAATCGAGACGCTCAACCATCTCAGCGATCTACCAAACACAAGCGCGGTCAGCAAGTTGGCAATACCAATTTTAGGCATGCCTGCAATCTGCGTTACACGACACCCCATGCCCGAAACCTCCCCCTCCCCGTCATCTCCCGCAGCCCGAGTTCCAAAACAATCCGCCGCGCCGCCTGTGGCGTGACGCCGAGGGTCTTCGCCACCATCCCGGCCGACACCAGTGGCTTTGCCATCACCAGCTCGACCAGCTCCGGCAGTTTTGACGACGTTCGGCGTCCATCCAGATTTCGCTCGAACATCGTGCGCGCCAACGCCAGCCGATCATGCTCCTTCAGCCCGATCTCGGCGGCCGCCAAAAGTCCATGCGCGATGGCGAGCAGCCGGGTTTCGCGATCGCGATGCCGGCGCCGATCGAAGGGAATGGTTTTCAGGCCGAGATTGAATGCGGCCAGATGAGCACCTGAGGTGATACCGGCCTTACGCAGGATTGAAGCGCAAAACAGCCGGCCGAGCCAGGGCGCATGCTGAAGCACGGACAGTTCGTTCCAAGCATCGAGGGTGACGATCGCCTGCAGCACCGCCGGCAAGTCTTGTGACTGCCGCAGCACGCCGCGCCATTCCTCCAGCCGCGCGTCCTCGTCCCAGTCGGGATCGTAGATCATCGGATCTTTTTCCGCCGCGCTGGCGCGGCCCGGCCGCGTTGCGTTTTCGATCGCGGCCTCCGATCTGGCTAGCACCGCATCGATGGCGGCATAATCAACGCTAGGCAGATTTTCGGCCTTTTCATTATCGTCGCCCTCCCCTTCTCGATCGACGGCGGGCACGGGTCGCATGTTGCCAGCCGGCTCCGCCCCCTCGACGCCCACCAAGTTGATGTCCGACGTCTGTCGCAGCGCCCGAACGCCGTCAGCAGAAAGCGCCCAATCCGGTGACTGTCCAGAAATGCGGCGGCGGGTGCGCAACACGTCGCGAGCGATGGCGAGTTCGTGGGTGGGGGTTCGGGTATCGCGAAAGGCGTCGTGGAGGACGAGGTCTTCGAGATGCACCAGTTCGCCGTCGATCCACAGCGAGGCGCAGGCATCGGTGAATTGGGTGCGTTCGATCCAACCTGCGCCGACGGGCGAACGCGCAATCCGCTCGTCCAGACGCGTCAGCGCGACGCCGGCGTCGAAAGCCGGCTGCATCAGGGCACTCATGCTGATTTTCGTGAGATCGTAAGCCATTGAATTTATGGTAAATGATTTGCTAAAGGAACTCTATATAAATATTAAAGTTCCTCACATGATATGTTTTATGGACGGGGTTATAATCTTTGATAAGTAACCCTTATCGGAGGTTATTGATCTGGACTCGCAAATCAGCGAAAATCAACCCGAAGCTCGGCCCGCTCGGCCGTCAAAACCGCTGAAACGGAGCATTGCCGTGGCCAAATCAGAAAACGCCAAGTCCGCCGTCGATCGCCGCGCCAACGAACTCGACACCATCGCCGCCGTCCTGCCAATCGACCGCCGCGACGAATTGGCCGAACTTCTGACAGATCAGGACATCGAGACGCTGCGCCATCTGGTCAATGAGGGTATGGGCGACAACACCCTGCGCGCCCTCACTTCCGATCTGGCCTATCTGCAGGCCTGGTCACTCGCCGCGACCGGCGCCTCCCTCCCCTGGCCAGCACCCGAAGCGCTGCTGCTCAAATTCGTTGCCCACCATCTGTGGCAACCCGACCAGCGCGACATTGATCCTCAACACGGTATGCCAGCTGATGTGGAACAGAGGCTGCGCGAGCAACGCTTCCTCCGTTCTTCCGGACCGCATGCGCCCGACACGGTGCGCCGGCGGCTTGCCAGCTGGTCGACCCTGACGAAATGGCGCGGACAGGCGGGCACCTTCTCGTCGCCTTCGCTCAAAGCCGCGATACGCCTCGCCGTCCGTGCAACACCGCGTCCAAGAAAGCGCAAGAGCGCCAAGGCGATCACCGGCGACGTTCTGGCCAAGATGCTCGCCACCTGCGGCACAGACAGCCTCCGTGATATCCGTGATCAAGCAATCCTGATGGTGGCCTTTGCATCGGGCGGTCGCCGTCGCAGCGAGATTGCCGGTTTGCGCAAAGAACAGCTCACCGTCGAGCCCCCCATCCCCGTCGAAAACGGCCCTCCCCTCCCCTCTCTCGCCATCCATCTGGGTCGCACCAAGACGTCCGGTGCCGAAAGCGATGAGATCGTTTATCTGACGGGGCGTCCTGTGGATGCGCTTAACGCCTGGCTTGCGATTGCCAATATCGAGACGGGGAGCATCTTTCGGAAGATCGATCGCTGGGGCAATGTTTCGAAGCGGGCGTTGGAGCCGAGTGCCGTCAATGCGATCGTCAAGCAGCGGGCGGCTATGGCGGGGTTGGATCCGCGGGAGTTTTCGGCGCACGGCCTGCGTTCGGGCTATCTGACCGAGGCTGCCAACCGAGGTGTTCCGCTGCCAGAGGCCATGGAGCAGTCGCGGCATCGTTCGGTGCAACAGGCGTCAAGCTACCATAACAGCGCAACACGTCGCAGTGGGAGAGCTGCCAGGCTGCTTTGACTATACGATGTGTCGCCGTCGTATTTTCCCTGTAAACACCTGATAAAGCTTATATTTTGTGGCGTGAGCGTTCTGCGATATTTGAAAGATCAACTTTCTTGCCTGCAACGTCAGCCACGATCCTTAGTGTGCCGCCCAGAGATTCGACATAATCGCGAAGCGTCGAAAGCTTCATGTCGTCACGCCTCTCCAGTCTGGAAACATTGTTCTGCTTAAATCCGGTTCCAGCAGACACGTCCTCCTGCGTTCGACCAGCAAGCGCCCGCAATTCGCGCAAATTGTGCGCAATAACCAACTCCTCTGTGCGGGCAGCAATCGCTTGCTGTTCACCCTCAGGAAGAGTCTTTAAAAGCTTGTCGAGATCATCCATGTTTTTTCTCCAACTTGCTCAAATGCTCGCCGTATCGTTTGTCGGCCAAATCAATCAACCGTTTGTAGAAGAGCTTTTGGCTCACCCCACTTTTGGCCCCACCGCAGAGGACAACAGCCTTTCGCTCAGGATCGAAAGCAAAGGCAAAACGCCACTGAACCTTCAGCACCTTAACACGCAGTTCTTTCATATTTGCGTGCTTGGAACCTTCAAGTGTATCGACTTCAGGCCGTCCTAAGCGAAAGCCTTTTTCGCGAAGTAACAGCAAATGCGCCAAAAACTCTACGCGGACGTCACTTGGAAGGTCTTCGATTTCATCCTTGAAACGGTCGTGAAACTCGACCTTCCATTTTGTCATTTAATATCCTAAATGATATAGATACTTAAAGAGATATAGCCCGTCATTGCCCTGAATGCAATAGCGGCCTCTTTCTTGAGGCACTCACAACTGATCAGTTATTGTTGCCTTATGACTTTGGAAAGCCGACTTGCACGGATTATGATATGTCGATAGAATCAATTTTTGTCGACATGTTTCCACAACGTGTCGATGCCATCGACATATTCTTGCGACATGTCGACCAAACCAGGATTGATCGACATGACATTTCGCCCGGACCTTCCCTATAACGATCTTCCCCCATTGCCTCCCAAAGACGATGTCGAGACGAAGGCTGTCCTGAAGGCTTGCATCGCCGCCAGGGCGTCACTCGCCGAACTGCGGGTGTCAGGACAACTCATCCCCAATCAGTCCGTCCTTATCAACTCGATCCCGCTGCTTGAGGCGCAGGCGAGTTCGGAAATCGAGAATATTGTCACGACGGCCGATCGGCTGTTCCGTTTTGCCAACGAACCCGGGGATCGGGCCGATCCTGCGACAAAAGAAGCTCTGCGATATCGCACAGCGCTCAATGAGGGATTTCAATCGCTGAAAGATCGCCCGGTTTCGATATCCACGGCGGTTGCCGTGTGCCGCAGGATCAAGGGCGTTGACCTGGATATTCGTTCCACGCCCGGCACGGCACTTTTAAACGAAGCGACGGGCACGGTGATTTACACCCCGCCTGAAGGGCAGGAACGGCTCCGGAGCAAATTGGCCAATTGGGAACGCTATATCCATGAAGCGGAAGATGTCGATCCGCTCATCCGGCTCGCAGTGATGCACTATCAGTTTGAAGCCATTCACCCTTTCATAGATGGTAACGGACGCACTGGCCGCGTCCTCAATCTTCTTTACCTGGTCGATAAAGGCCTATTGGATATTCCCGTCCTCTATCTCAGCCGATACATTATCGAAAACAAGCGCGCTTATTACGATCGGCTTCTGGCCGTCACGACGAATGGCGCCTGGGAGGACTGGATCCTTTATGTGCTCGAGGCTGTACGTGAGACCTCTGATTGGTCAACGGCACGGATTCGCACCATTCGTGATTTGCTCGATCAGACCGCAGAACGCATCCGCCGTGATCTCCCGAAGATCTACTCGCGTGAACTCGCGGAAATCATCTTTGTCAATCCGTACTGCCGGATCAGTGATCTCGTAGATACCGGCATTGCTAAGCGTCAGGCCGCGTCTGCTTACCTGAAAGCGCTCGTTGAGAACGGCTTGCTTGAAGAGGTAAAAGCCGGACGAGAGAACCTCTACCTCAATCCGGCCCTGCTCGCGCTCCTTCGCGACCGGACCACGGCTCGGGCCGCCTGATGGCCCGCGCGATCAAAAAAACCTATCTGATCTGTCATTCGGCGTGACGAGAGGACCCCACCCGCCTTAAATATTTCAAAGTCTTATCGCGCCGATCGGGGTTGAAGCCCCGTGCCGAGTCACAGCTACATCCAAAAAGGATCCCTGAAGCAGGGTTGTTTCAGTCGATTTCCGTTTTCAATATGCTTGAGATTGAAAGACTGCCTGCATTTCTCTATATTGCATTCAATGCAATCATATGAGGAAATGTGAAGCATGGCTTCAATTACCATTCGCAACGTTCCAGACGAAGTGCATCGCGCACTCCGCGTCAGAGCAGCCTTGCACGGACGGAGCGCGGAAGCCGAAATCCGCAACATTCTGGAACAGGCAGCTAAACCGGAAGGCCGTTTGAAGCTCGGGACACTGCTGGCTTCAATTGCACGCGAAGCCGAAGGGCTGACAGATGCTGAAGCTGAACGCATCAACCAGCTTCGCGACAAGACGCCAGCGGAACCAATGAGCTTTGAATGATCGTTCTCGATACCAACGTGATTTCCGAACTGTGGAAGGTCGAACCGGACGCCAATGTATTAGCATGGATCGACGCGCAAATGGTCGAAACTCTCTATCTTTCCACGGTCACTATTGCCGAACTGCGTTACGGCCTGGCCTCGATGCCAGAGGGCAAGCGGCAGTCGATCTATCAGAATCGTTTGGAGCGAGAGGTTTTGCCCGCTTTCACCGGACGAATTCTGTCCTTCGATCTGGACGCTTCGCAAGCCTATGCCCAGCTCATGGCTCGCGCAAGACAGACAGGCAAGGCGATTGGCAAGGCTGACGGATATATCGCAGCTACGGCGGCGGCACACGGCCTGATGGTTGCCACACGCGACACAAGTCCGTTTGAGGCCGCTGGTCTAAACGTCATCAACCCGTGGGGTTCTTCGCAATGAGGCTTGCGGCATATGTGTCGAGATTCCATGCCTTTATCGATACATTTTGCGAATATGTCGATCGGAACAACACTACGCGTGTTCATATTCTCCGAGTTAAATCGGTATGAAGAAACCAGGGGGAAGACTTATAGGCTATGCCCGTGTGTCAACGGACGAACAGGCCACAAAAGCCCAGGAGATGGAACTGAAGGCGGCCGGATGCGATCTGATCATCCAAGAGCATGGATCTGGCGTCTCTCGAGCGCGCCCTGCCCTGGCCAAACTGGTTCAGGAGATCAACGCCGGCGAGACGCTGGTCGTCGTTCGCCTCGACCGCCTGGCGCGATCTGTGAGCCACCTGCTCGATGTAATTGAAGATCTGACGGCGAAGGGCGCGCATTTCCGCTCGCTCAGTGATCCAATCGACCGCAAATGACTGGCTGCCGACCGTGCGACGCATGCGACCTGACCACACCTGGGACGATATTGCGCGGGTATTGAAGAACCGTGGTTTCGATTGGACCCCGGAGCGGCTCCGGCGTGCGGTCAAATGGATGGTTTCAGAGGGGATGGCTGATAAAGCACTTCTGCGAAAGTCGCCGCCCCGTCCGCCAGAAGATCGCCTCATGACACTTGTTGCCGGGATCCACTCGTCCAATCCTGAATTGACATTGCGCGAGATCGCCAACCAACTCGAGCGTTTGCACGAACGGACACCGCGCGGCGGCACCAAATGGGCGCCCTCTTCCGTCAAGAACCTGATTGACCGTGCCAGACGCAATGGCCTACTCGATGGCAACGCGGCAGATCTGCCGAGGTGATTTCTATGCGCGAACGCAATACTCATCGCGCGCCTGAGGTTTAGCGCGGAATCCACGAAGACTTCGTAAACGATGGAGTAACCATAATTGGAAACCATGTCGATTAGCTCCCGGGACGACTTCGCTCAGTGGGCAATGCAGCGCGCAAGCGAGATTGTTGCCGCACAAGGATCAGAGCTCGCCACTGCAGCCCGATCCGGCGATGAAGCAAAAATCTCACAAACCGCAAACGATCTCGGACAAGCGATTGTCGATGCCTTGATGGATAGCTTCGACTGCCTTCTCGATGATGACGAGGGCTAGCACAAGAACCAAGGTTCACTGTCGGCGCGCTGATCATGTCTGCGGCTTCTTCAGCGTGCTGCGAAGGGCATCCGAAACGACGTATCCACCCTGCCCCTGCTCATCCGCGTCCATCGAAGCTGTTTGCGTCTTCACTTCACTCTTGATCGTCTCGAGTTTTGCCCTGTAAAGCGCCATAATCATTGGCCAGGTCGAGAATTGCCCCTCCCGCGCCCTGTCCGTCAGACTTCTGAGATAACCGCCCGGATTGTTGATCTGATCGGCTCTCTGCAAGATTGCGGCCAGCGTAATTGCAGCGTTTGTTTCACCCATGGCTTCACAGGCCTCCTGCCAGGCGCTCGGGCTGATACCCAGCACCGGTCGGGCCACCTCGGCGGCCACCAGCAGATCCCTCCAGCGGCTTATCTGGCCATGCTGGGCGTAGTCCTTCACGTCCGGGCAAGCCTCAAGCACCATACCCAATGGTAAATCCCGTTTCGGCAAGCTCCGCAGGTTGCTGTTTTCCTCAGGGGTGCCGCTCGCTTCATCTTTTTTTCCAAAGGCGTGTTCCGATTCAAGATAGTGATCTGGATTTGAATTCTGTATGTGGCGACCATTTTGGGACTCATTGGCATCCGGATTCTCTGTTTTTGCAAAAGATTCCAATACGTCACGCACGTCTTGCCACAAATCCTGGAGTTCGTCGCAAAGGCTCTCGACCACCTGGCGGGGTGCGGTGCGTGGAAGACGACCAATGATCTCCTGATAAATCTGGCTCACTCGACCCCAATTGCCCGGAACACCCTCTTCAATGCCGGCGTCGATCATCTTCACGATGTCACGACGAAGCAGCGTCAGTCGCTCTTTAGCGACCTTGAAGGCTTTCTTCTCGGCTTCTACGGCCTCGGCAAGCTCTTCGAACTCGGCCGCTCGCGCGACGATCGGCGAAAGATCGAAACCATAGGCTTGTTCAACCTGCCCTCCTCGGCCCTTGCGCGCGAAGCGCTTACCGTTCGGACTGTCGCGGCGAATGATCAATCCGCATTCCACCAGGATCGCCAGGTGGCGCCGCAGCGTTGTTGGAGGCATACCGTTCGCACGGGCCATGAGCTGTTCGTTTGATGGCCAAACGACAAGCGTTCCATCACTTGAAAGCTCATTGTCCGGATGGAAGGACAAAAGCGCGTTGAGAATGGCAAGGCCCCTGTCCGTGGCGCCCAAAGGATCACGGGCCTTGCGGATCGAATGGAAGACTTTCCACTTTTCGACTGTCGCCCCTTCGGGCATAGATTTCGCGGCAACTTGGCTGGCCATTAGGCCAAGCGACATCGGCCGCCGCCCAAAGGGCGTCGTTGAGATATGCGTCTGCATTTTTCTTTCACCTATCGATAGGCAATAGAAATCTGCTCGCCGAAATGGCGTTCGCGACTCAAAAGAGTCTTGACTGTGATTCTCGGAAGTGCGATTCTTAAGTTGCTGAAAATAAGAAGGGGCTTCCGGAAGCGATTTCGGTGGCCTTTTTCTTTGCCAATTTTCTCTGGCCGCTGTTAGCAGCCGCTCGTTTAGTTGTCGTCCTCCTCTCTGCTGGCTTGAAACTGCTGATAGAGGTCATCTAGTTGCGCTGAAACAAAACGTGCAAAATCCGGAACGACCTTTTCTTCGAAGATCAAAGACGTCTTACCGTCTCGGTCTTCAATCTTCGCCGCACGCTTACCGGTCGGCGTCTTCCAAACACTTTGACTGGTGGCTTTGGATTTCCCGCCCTTCTTCGTCTCCAGTGCACGTAAGACTGCTTGGAACCGTGCGTCACTCGCTGCAGCGTCCAGCATTCCGTCGTTAAGAATTGTGTCAGCGTCAAAGTCGTCACCGGCACGATCGAGCCCATCGACAAGCTTCAACCAACGCGCGCGACCCGCCTTTGGCGCTGGTCCAATGCGCCTAACCAGGCGTTCTGGTACCCGGCGCGCAACACCTATGTATCGGCTCACATCGGCTTTGTCAGAGCACAATGCCGAGATTATTGTCTGCCGATCGCAGCCCGAGTCTTCAAGGTTCTTTGCGAAAAACGCTCTCTCGATAAAGGTTAGATCTTCTCGATCAAGGTTCTCCCGACCTTGTGCAACGAAGAGTTCTTGATCTGTCAGTTTTCTAATTATCGCGCGAACTGGCTGATTCAGCTCCTTGGCAGCTCTGAGACGCCGACGTCCGTATGCAATCTGAAAGCGTCCAGTACCATTAGGGCTGGGCCGAACCAGAATAGGAACCTGTTGCCCATTATCAGCAATGGATTGGACTAATTCGTCGAAAGCCGGATCAACATCGGTCGGAATTCGATCTGCAATTGGAGACTGCTCAATTGCGTCGGGTTCGAGCTCAACGACAACGTCGCCTTTTTCTAGCTGCTCCTGCAATCGGGTAGCGAGTTTCGCGCCGTCTGTCATCTGCTTTAACGACGTGCCCATTGCAGAGATCGCCCCGGTGCGAACCCGGTCAGTGGGCTTTTCGCCCTCTGGTGTAGCCGCAGTCGGTGTTGGCTTCTTCAGGTAGAGAGAGTTGATTGCATCTTTCCTGCTCATGGGCGAACATCCAATGTTGACCATTCGCGGCTGAATGGGAGACGCGTTGGGAGCTCCCAACGCGCGATGTCATAGCGCCGGGAGGAGGCGCGACTTAAAAACTGTTGGGAGCTCCCAACAGACTTCTCATAGCCGTCCCATCCCCAACAAAACAATGAGCTGTTGGGAGCTCCCAACAAGATCGCACTGGACGTTACAAGCCATGAGGTCATGACCGCCCCCAAGCCAATTTCATCAAGCTTTCGATCTCACCATTTACCGCCGTAAGCGATTCCATGGCACGGTCGTACGTTGTCCTCGTGAGATTGCCTGGGCCGATTTCGTAAAGCGTCTGTTTGGTAAGCCCTGCGTCGGAAATAGCAGCGGACTTTACCATGGCATTCGTCAGAACGTGATCGTCAAATAGGTTCCGCAACAGTGCGACCACTTTGGTTTGCGGCGCGTCCTGTGGTTCATACCTAGTCAGCAAATATCTTACGAAATCAAACTTCAGAGCACCACCTGCCTCACGAACCACACCTAGCAGATCACGAGTCATTAGAAGGAATTGGCTCATTGAGGATACGTCGAGCATCTGCGGATGAACCGTAACGATCATAGACGTCGCCGCACACAGGCCTGCAAGCGTCAGAAAGCCAAGCTGGGGAGGGCAGTCAATCACGACAACGTCGTAGTCATCTGCTACCTCATCCAGTGCGCTGGCGACCCGTGCAAAAAAGATAGAACCCCCATCCGATGCACTTCCGTCCGCCAATGCCTTCGGCGTCGTATGCTCAAACTCCATCAGTTCCAAATTCCCCGGAACTAGATCAAGACCGTCAAAGTAGGTGCTCCGGATTACGTCCCGCAACGGGCGCCGGTCTTGGTCATAGCGTATCGAGGCATACAGCGTTTGGTTATGGCCAACATGCAGCTCTGGAAGAACACCAAGTAACGCAGAAAGACTCGCTTGCGGATCGAGATCGACAGCGAGCACTCTGTATCCTTGGAGGGCCAAGTATTGTGCAAGATGGGCCGATGTCGTCGTCTTTCCCGACCCTCCCTTAAAGTTGGTTACAGCCAGGACCTGCAAATGCTCATTTTCACGTCGCCAAGGAACAAATTCAATTGCTTCACGCCCCCGAGCGGTCTGCGCGAAGATCCGTCTGATCTCATTGATATCGGCAAGTGTATAAAGGCGCCGCCCGTTACTTGTCGTTTCAGGTTGCGGTCCGTCTCCGGCCAACGTCATCTTTCTAAGAGTAGAATCCGACACCCCAATTAGCCGAGCGGCTTCACCCGACGTAAACCGTCGCAAAATCTTGCTTGCAGCAGGAGGAAAAAGCGCCTCGCTAATGCTTTGGAGCTGGGAACCGAGCAGTTCCGCGTGCGAGCCGATGACGTCATCGACATCGGGAAGTGCTGATCGGTTAATTTGCATAGAAGCGTTCACGCTAATCTCTTTAATCACGGTTTTTACGCCAAACGGCGCAATTTCCGTGATGATACTCAAGAAGCGTTTCACGGCAAGAATATTTTGGTTAACAAAACCTTAACGACATCAGTTCTGTGCCAACTCGCAACATGCATAATTCCATAGTTTAACATTATATTACAATCTCTTAATCTCCACCAACAGCCGAATTCGTTCCCATTTCGTTTTACTGTGAATCATGCAACAGCTCGACAGCTGATTTGACCGATACGTCGCTTCAGGCAACGAAGTCTGAAGACTCACGCCCGACTCACCCACCAATAATTTTGTAGGATTATACAATTTCGGAGCGTGATTGTTCTGTGCTGAAACCTGCTTCAGACGAATTCTGACGGAGAACAGCATGCAGATTGTGGCGATTTCGAAACCCAGTTCGGACTACGAGCGGAAACTCATCGACAGGCAACATCAGTTGCGGGCAAGGGTCTTTGCCGAGCGCCTCGGATGGGAGGTGAATGTTGTCGATGGGCGAGAACGCGACAGTTTCGATGCATTGAATGCGACCTACATCTTGGCTGTCGCGAACAAGGACAGTGTCGTCGGCTGCGCCCGTCTTCTTCCTTCGCTGGGCCCGACAATGATCACCGACGTGTTTCCATCGCTCATAGACGGGAGTTCGTACAGCCCCAACACGACAATGGCGGAAAGCTCGCGTTTCTGCGTCGACACGAGACTTGAACAGGGCAGGGGGCACGGCTCCGTTCACGAAGCGACACTGACCATGTTTGCCGGGATCCTCGAATGGTCCCTGGCGAACAACGTCTCCGAAATCGTCACTGTCACCGATCTGAGGTTCGAACGGATCCTTGCCCGCGTCGGCTGGCCGCTTACCCGTATTGGAGAGCCCGAGCAAATCGGCGTGACCGAGGCCGTAGCAGGCACGCTTCCGGTCGACATGGAAACGTTTGAAGCGCTTCGGCCAGAGGAATACGCGTCCGAGCTTCGTGCCTTAGCACAAGCTGCGTGAGGGACACCGGTGACCCAGTTGCGCTCCCACCCAAGACTTGTCCGCAAACTCCAGGAAGCCCTTGGAGATCAGATTTGCGTAGCACTTGATGACGCTAATGTCGTCGAGATCATGCTCAACCCGGATGGAAAGCTGTTTATCGAACGGCTCGGCCACGGTGTTGCAGCCGCAGGTGAACTGTCCGCATCTTCGGCCGAAATGGTGATCGGCGCCGTTGCCCATGCGCTGCAGGCGGAAGTCGATATCGATCAGCCGATCATATCCGGGGAACTGCCAATCGGCGGGCATCGCTTTGAAGGATTGTTGCCGCCAGTTGTCGAGCGTCCAGCTTTTACGATCCGCCGTCGGGCGTCCCGGCTTATACCCCTTGAGGAATATGTCCGCACGGGTGTCATGACTGAGTGTCAGGCAAGCACGATCCAGAGCGCAATTTCCGCGCGCTTGAATATCGTGATTTCCGGGGGAACCGGGTCTGGGAAAACAACGCTCGCTAATGCAGTAATCAATGAGATCGTTAAATTTGCGCCTGATGACCGGCTGGTCATTCTGGAAGACACAGCCGAAATCCAGTGTGCGGCGGAAAATGCCGTGCTTCTTCATACGAGCAGCAATATCGACATGGGCCGTCTTCTGAAAAGCACGATGCGTCTGCGCCCCGACCGCATCATTGTCGGCGAAGTGCGCGATGGCGCTGCACTCACACTCTTGAAAGCCTGGAATACCGGCCATCCGGGCGGGGTCGCAACGATCCACTCCAACACCGCCATGTCGGCGCTGCGACGCCTTGAACAGCTCACGGCAGAAGTCAGTCAGCAGCCGATGCGCGAAGTCATCGGCGAGGCGGTCGATCTGATCATATCCATCGAAAGGACCGCGCGTGGCCGGCGGGTGAGGGATGTCATCCATGTCGATCGGTTCGTCAACGGCGAATACGAGATCGAATCCGATCAGCTGACGGAAGAGCAGGAGGCACTCCATGTCGGTTAAGATGCGCCTCATCAAGATGATTGGCACCGCTGCAATCATCTCACTGGCAGCATTTGCTCCAGCCCTCTCCAGCTCAGGCGGCAGCCTTCCCTGGGAAGGCCCGCTTCAACAGATCCAGCAATCGATAACCGGCCCGGTCGCCGGCTACATCGCGCTGACGGCCGTTGCCATTGCCGGCGGCATGCTGATCTTCGGCGGTGAGCTCAACGATTTTGCCCGTCGGCTTATGTATGTGGTCCTCGTCGCCGGAATTCTGCTGGGTGCCACGACTATCGTTGGCCTGTTCGGTGCAACAGGCGCCTCCATCGGAATTGCCAGTAACGTTTCTACGCAGACCTTGCTCGATATGGACAGGGAGGGGGCTGATGGTTGAGTCCGGCTCCCGTCTGCACCGCAATCGCATCCACCGTGCGCTTTCACGACCGAACCTGCTTATGGGTGCGGATCGGGAACTTGTTCTCCTGACCGGACTGGCGGCCGTCATTTTAATCTTCGTGGTTTTGACCATTTACTCTGCGCTGGTCGGGATTGCGATCTGGTTCGTGATTGTTGGCCTCTTAAGGCTGATGGCAAAGTCCGATCCGTTGATGCGGCAGGTCTATGTGCGGCATATTTCCTACAAGTCCTATTACAAGGCGACATCGTCGCCCTGGCGGCGATACTGAGGGGCTTGAGAATGGTTGCCCTCAAACGTTTTCGCAATACCGGCCCATCCTTTGCCGATCTCGTTCCCTATGCCGGTCTTGTCGATAATGGCATCATGCTCTTGAAGGACGGAAGCCTGATGGCAGGTTGGTATTTTGCCGGGCCTGACTCTGAAAGTGCCACTGATCTTGAACGCAACGAGCTGTCGCGCCAGATCAATTTAATCCTCTCCCGGCTTGGCAGTGGATGGATGATCCAGGCTGAGGCCGTTCGTATTCCAACGGTTGCCTATCCTGGCGAGGATCAATGCCATTTTCCGGACCCGGTCACGCGAATGATTGACGCCGAGCGCCGTACACATTTTGCGCGCGAGCAGGGACATTTCGAAAGCAAGCATGCGCTGATCCTGACGCACCGGCCATTGGAGCCAAAACGGTCAGCTCTCAGCAAATATATCTACTCTGATCAGGAGAGCCGCAAAACCTCTTATGGCGACACGGTACTGCAGGCGTTCAAAACCGCCATTCGGGAAGTTGAGCAATATCTTTCCAACACGATCTCAATTCGCCGCATGGAAACACGTGAAGTTACCGAGCGGGGAGGGGAGCGCATAGCACGCTATGATGAGCTGTTTCAGTTTGTCCGCTTCTGCATTACCGGCGAGAACCATCCGATCCGCTTGCCCGATATTCCCATGTATCTCGATTGGGTTGCGACAGCTGAACTCGAACATGGTCTGACCCCGAAAGTCGAAAACCGTTTTCTTGCCGTCGTTGCAATCGATGGCCTTCCCTCAAAAAGCTGGCCGGGGATCCTGAATAGCCTTGATCTGATGCCGCTGACCTATCGCTGGTCGACGCGTTTTATCTTTCTCGATGCAGAGGAGGCGCGCGCAAAGCTCGAGCGCACGCGCAAGAAGTGGCAGCAGAAGGTTCGCCCATTCTTTGACCAGCTGTTCCAGACGCAAAGCCGATCGGTTGACCAGGACGCTTTTGCCATGGTCGCCGAGACAGAGGACGCTATTGCCCAAGCGTCCTCCCAGCTTGTCGCCTATGGCTACTATACCGCCGTAATCGTTCTTTTCGACGAAACCAGAACACGTCTGCAGGAAAAGGCTGAAGCCATCCGCAGATTGATCCAGGCGGAAGGTTTTGGTGCCCGTATTGAAACGCTGAATGCAACGGACGCCTATCTCGGGAGCCTGCCAGGCAACTGGTATTGCAATATCCGCGAGCCGCTCATCAATACCAACAATCTCTCCGACCTGATGCCGCTGAATTCGGTCTGGTCGGGCAATGCCGTTGCGCCATGCCCGTTTTATCCGCCGAACTCGCCGCCTTTGATGCAGGTCGCCAGCGGCTCGACGCCGTTCCGCCTGAACCTCCATGTCGATGATGTCGGCCACACCCTCATATTCGGGCCCACAGGATCTGGTAAATCAACACTGCTGGCACTTATTGCTGCGCAGTTCAGGCGTTATGAACGTGCGCAAATATTCGCGTTCGACAAGGGCTGCTCGCTTCTTCCCTTGACTTTAGCCGCTGGCGGCGATCACTACGAGATCGGCGGCGACTGGGACGAGACCGACCTGGCATTTTGCCCGCTTTCGGATTTACGGACGGACGCGGACAAAGCCTGGGCATCCGAATGGATCGAGATGCTGATCTCGCTCCAGGGCGTAACTATTACACCCGATCACCGCAATGCGATCTCGCGGCAGATCGGGCTGATGGCCAATGCAGCGGGCAAATCGCTATCGGATTTTGTCTCCGGCGTGCAGATGCGCGACATCAAGGACGCCCTTCACCATTATACCGTTGATGGACCGATGGGACAGCTTCTTGACGCCGAAGAGGACGGGCTGACACTCGGGTGCTTCCAATGCTTCGAGATCGAGCAACTTATGAATATGGGCGAACGAAGCCTCGTTCCCGTGCTCACCTATCTGTTTCGCAGGATCGAGAAGCGCCTCGACGGCTCCCCAAGCCTCATCGTGTTGGACGAAGCCTGGCTGATGCTCGGACATCCCGTGTTTCGCGACAAAATCAGGGAATGGCTGAAAGTTCTCAGAAAAGCCAACTGCGCCGTCGTTCTGGCAACGCAGTCCATTTCTGACGCCGAGCGATCAGGCATCATCGATGTTCTGAAAGAATCCTGCCCCACCAAAATATGCCTGCCCAATGGCGCGGCGCGCGAGCCCGGTACGCGGGAATTCTATGAGCGGATTGGCTTCAACGAACGGCAAATCGAGATCGTTTCGAGCGCGATCCCGAAACGGGAATATTACGTGGCCACCCCTGAAGGCCGGCGACTGTTCGACATGTCGCTTGGTCCGGTGGCGCTGAGTTTCGTTGGCGCTTCAGGGAAGGACGACATCAAGGCGATCCGAGCGCTCGCGCAGCAACATGGTGAGGATTGGCCAATCCACTGGCTGGAAATGAGAGGGATAAAAGATGCGCAATCATTGCTCAACAATGAATAGAGTGGCCGCGGGCATTGCCGCTGCGGTGCTCCTGACGGGAGCCGCTTCGCCAGCATCCGCCGGGACCATCACGGGTGCTGCAACCGAATGGACGCAGCTTCTCAACAACAGCGAACTTGTTTCCCTGGTCGGACAGTCCGGCGAGCAAATCCAGAACCAGATCACCCAGATCAATCAGCTGGCCGAGCAGATCCAGAACCAACTGCATATATATCAGAACCTGTTGCAAAACACCGCCACGCTCCCTGCCCATATCTGGGGCCAGGTGGAAAGTGATCTGAATAGTTTGAGAAGCATCGTCAATCAGGGACACAGCATCGCGTTTTCGATGGGAAATGCTGACGATGTGCTCAAACAACGGTTTCAGAGTTATGCGGACCTGAAGGCCAATCTTCCGGGTAGTGACAGCTTTTCTGCAAGTTACCAGACGTGGTCCGACACAAACCGGGACACGATTGCGGGCACATTGAAGGCTGCAAGCCTCACCGCCGATCAGTTCGGAAGCGAGGAATCCACAATGTCCTCGCTGCGCTCAATGTCGGAATCGGCGGACGGACAGATGAAGGCCCTGCAGGTTGGCCACGAAATCGCAGCCCAGCAGGTCGCACAAATGCAGAAGCTCCGCGGTCTTGTCTCGCAGCAGATGACGATGATGGGAACCTGGCTTCAAACCGAGCAGACCGACAAGGATCTGGCCCAAGCGCGGCGGGAGACGTTCTTCAATTCGACTGCGCCTTCCACCACTGGCGGTCAGATGATGGAGCCCCGGTGGTGAAAAAGCTTATCACAATCGTTGTTGTCACCGGCCTAATCGTTGGCCTTTGCTTGGTCGTTTGGCAGGTCTTTGGTCAGCCCATCGCTGTTCAAGAAAACAAACCAAATGCGCCAAAGGCAGATCAGTTTGACACAACGAATGGTCAAGAAATGAAGCCTCGCTGGAACTTGCAGAATGGATCCCAAGATGGCTCGTAAGAAAGCCAATATCGCTGGCTCCAGCCTTGTTTTGTTGATGGCCATGGCCGTCCCCGCCTTTGGACAAGAAGGCGCCCTGCTAACGCAACTCGAAAACGAAATCGCGAATGCAGCTCAAGGCTGGCAAGACAGCGTCATGGATGCGGCGCGCTCGCTTTTTTGGATTCTTGCTGCAATCGAAGTTGGAATTGCGGCCGTCTGGTTAGCAATTTCTGCGGCGTCGCTCGAGACCTGGTTCGCCGAACTGGTTCGTCGCATCATGTTTATCGGCTTCTTTGTTTTCGTTCTGGAAAAAGGCCCGGAATTTGCGCGCGCTGTCGTCGACAGTCTTTACCAAATCGGGGCAAATGGCGGATCAGCATCGCCCGCCAACGTATTCAATGCCGGCCTCAAAGTAGCCAGTGCAATGTCTACCAAGGCCCAGTTCGGCATTTTTCAGGATAACGCGCTCGCCATTGCCGCCGTCTTTGCAATGGTTGTGGTTGTAATATCCTTCAGTCTGGTCGCGGCAATCTTTGTATCGATCATGGCGGAAATGTATGTCGGACTGCTTGCGGGCATGATCATGCTTGGTTTGGGAGGTTCCTCGCATACCAAGGACTTCGCAATCCGCTATTTGGTCTACGCCTTCTCGGTCGGCATGAAACTGATGGCACTTGTAATGATTGCGCGCATCGGTTCGGAAGTTCTGATTGGCCTGTCAAACCAACCATCAAACGGTGACGACTTTCTTTCGACACTGGCAATAGCCGGAATATCCGTCGTGGTTTTCGTGATCGCGATGTATGTCCCGAACATCATTCAGGGCGTCGTGCAGGGTGTCACAGTGACGGGTGGCATGGAAACGATCCGCCACGGCGGACAGGCGGGTTCGTTTGCAGCTGGCGCTGCGTTCCTTGGCGCCGGTGCTGCAAGTGCCGGTATGGCAGCGGCCCAGTCAGCCCGTGCCTCAGGCTCGTCTATCGCAGGTGCTACCCTGAAGGGCTTTGGCGCTGGAATAGGTGCAGGCGCAAAAGCAGCTGGATCGGCAGCCAAGGAAAAAGCGATCCAGTCTCCCGGTGCCTATGCAGGCTCGATGCTCGGTTTAGCCAACGCCAAACTCGACGAGCAGAGCAGTGGCACAGCCAGACGGCCAACACCTCCCGAACGCAAAGACAGTTAGAATTTGAATGAGAGAACTGATGGCAACAACCAGACCGCCCGAAAACCCATTTGTCGCCGCCCGCCAGGAATGGACCGAACGCTATGGCTCTTATGTGAAAGCCGCGGCCGCCTGGCGCATCGTGGGCATCGTTGGTCTGATCATGGCGACGATCGGCTTTTCCTATGCGCTGCTTTTAAGCACGCAGGTCAAACTGGTTCCCTATATTGTCGAGGTCGACAAGCTTGGAAACGCCGTG
>JBNLAU010000127.1:0-4944 GCA_050302295.1 Roseibium sp.
GGCGGCCCGCCTGCGCGGGCTTGCCGGGGCCTGAGGCCAGCCGCAATAAACAGGAACTCATCCGAACGCGCTTGTTAGGGTGTGAAAAAGAAAGGCCGCACTCAAGGCGCGGCCATTTCTTCTTGAAGGTTTTTGTCCTGCGGTCTGATCACCGGGTGTGGGATGTCTGCAGAAGCTTCTGATTGATGATCTGCATGTAGTGGATGCTGAGCGGTTCGTTGCCATTCGCGTCACCGTCTGTTGCAGAACGGCGGTGACCCGTATGAGCGGCGATCCGGCGAAGCGGTGCCTGCAGGGCCACCTCGTTGACCTCTTGCGCATACTCGGGATTCAGCTGTCCTCTGCCGTTTCCGTCAACGACGGTCTGACCGGGAGAAGCCGCAAGGCCGCTGCCGGTCAGGAGACCTGAAACGAAGGTGGCGGCAATCAGTAGTGACACGTTTTTCTTGGTGGTACGCATGATAAGCTCCGTGTGCTCGTTTTGGCGGAAACGATACTGTTTCAACGTCTCCGTTGCCGTATCGCACCGGCGTCTTCTGAACGACGCACACTGGATATGGCGATTGTTTACTGAAAGAAAACGAGACTAACCTTCATGTGAACACATGTTTACTGAACACGAGAAGCATCACGGTAGCGTGTTTCTTGCGTTACTAATACGTGCTCGATTTTTTATTTAAATTACCACCTCCGCCTGGGGCAGTGCGAGTCAGGCGGTTGGTGTTTCCCGCAAGGCGTCCACCCGCTGGAGAACCGGTGAGGGTGAACGTGACTGCCGCGCCTCTTCGATCAGACGGTCGCTTGCGGTTTCAATCTCCCTGACCACCCGCTCATAAAAAACGTCTGGCGCAAGACCCGGCTCGATCGGCGGCAGGATCTCGACAATGATCGTGCCCGGATAAACCTTCCAGGACGAACGGGGCCAGTAGAGCCCGGCATTGTGTGCAATGGGTGCGACCGGACAATTCAGGTCCCGGTAGAGGTGCGCTATTCCGTATTTATACTTCGGTTCCGCCCCTGCAGGCCGGCGGGTTCCTTCCGGAAAGATTAGGATCTGCCGCTTTTCGGCGATCGCCACTCGAGCCGCTTGCATCATCGCGGACAGGGCTTCCGAGCGTTTGCCCCGGTTGATCGGGATCTGTTTGAATTTCGCCGTGTACCAACCGAATATCGGGATCCAGCGCAGCTCGCGCTTCAGGATGAAGGTCGGACTGGAAAAGAGCGGAATCAACGACACTGTTTCCCAGGCCGACTGATGCTTCATGGCGGCGATGCAGCCGCCTTTCGGCAGGTTCTCCTTGCCCCGGACTTCAACCTTGATGCCAGCCACGACGCGCATCAGCATCTGCAGGATGTTCGACCATGTCGGCACGACCCACCAGCCCCATTTGCGCGGCAGCAGCATGACCGGCGAAAACAGGACCATCAGAACCAGGGTGAGACAATAGAACAGGACCTGAAACAGTGTAGAACGCAGAAGAACCATGGCACCCGTGAACGCTGAATTGGGCGGAGCCACCGTCAGGTCATGGTCTGACAATCGTCAGCTCATGCCCTTCACGGTAATCCGGAGTCGGGCGAGGATATACTTCACATATTCGCGCATGAGAAGACGGATCGTACCCGGTTCTCTGTACCAGCGGCTGAGATTCAGATCCTTGGAGAACACGGGGTAGGCAATAAGATCGACGTCCGGCAGGGCGCCAGACAGTTCCACCTTGGCCCGGGGGAGGTGATAGGCGCTGGTCACCACCAGCAGCGACGAGAAGCCGTTTTTCCTGACCCAGTTTGCCGTTTCCACCGCGTTGCCCGCCGTGTTGAGCGCCACCCGGTCAAGATCGACACTGTTCGTTTTCAGCGGCATGCTGGAGGAGGTAACGGCCGCGAGCTGTTTGCGGGTGGTGCCCGGATGCACGCCGGAAATCAGAAGCCGGCTGGCCCGGCCTTCTTCCAGAAGACGGACAGCCTCATTGACCCGGGCATGACCGCCGGTGAGCACCACGATCGCGTCCGCGCTGGCCGCTTTGGGTACGCCGGCGGAGGCGACCTGATGGGCAAACATGATGAACTGGCCGGCCGCACCCACAACGAGAGCGGTCAAAACGGCGACGAAGGCAATCCGCAATCCGAAGCGCTTTTTGCGCTTGCCAAGGGGCGTGGCGGCGGCACTTTCCGCTGTTCCCCTTTCCTCTGGAACAGCCCCGCGCCTGTCCGGCGGCATGGCTACGCCGTCGTTCAAGGTGTGGTCTATGACTGTATGTGCATTCGTCATGGCACGACTATGATAAGTGATTCGGCCAATTTCGCGGCATTACGCACGAAAAATCAATCCACTTTCGCAAGATGCGCCTTGACGGCCAGTCCCGACGTCAGCGCGGTCAGGATTGCGACCAGGAAGACAACCCCGAAAACCCCGAGGTAACCTGGCAGACTGACGGACGCCGACCCGAGGAGGGCCGAGAGCTGAGCCGAGCCCGCCTGGCCAGACCCCTGACGCGTCAGCATATCCAGAAGAACGAAACACAAGATGGAAGCAACGCCCCCGGAGACACCGCCTTTCAGGCCCAGAAGCAGGAAATGGCGCTGGAATTCCCGGGCAATGAAGCTGTCCTCGGCGCCGACAAAGTGAAGGACCGAGACAACGTCCTTGTTGCCGGCCATGGCCGACTGGGTGGCGAACACCACGCTGAGCACCATCGACCCCAGCACTAGGATCATGATCATGATACCGCCGGCCACCACCGCGCCGGCCATCGCGGACAATTGCGAGGTCCACATCGAATGGTCGTCCACGCTGGCTCCAGTGACATTCTGCGAAACCTTGTCCCGGAGCTGATCGAGGTTCAAAAGCGACGGGTCGCTGACCGTGATCTGGATGAGCCGGGGAACGGGCAGGCCCTCCAGCTGCAGGCCCTCGCCGAGCCAGGGTTCCAGCAGGGCCTTGGTCTCGGCGTCCGACAGCGCGCGCACGGCGCCGATACCGGGGAATTCCTGCGCAAGGGCGACCGCATTGTCGATCTCGCGCAGCATGCTGACCCCTTCGGTCGGCCGGATCTGGATTGTGATCTCGCGCACCAGGTCGTTCTGCCAGGCATCCGCGGCGTCCCAGACGATGGAGACGCCGCCGACCGTCAGGCAGGCCAGAAAGCTCATGATGGCCACAACAAGGGTGAGCGCGCGCCCGGCTACCGACTGCGGCGGCACGATTGCCGCTGCCGGACGCAGCCTGGCATCATTACCCGGCTCGTTGTTCCTGGGCTTCGGCGCAGCCTTTCGGACAGGCCGTCTGACCCGCTTCGTGCGTTTGGCGCGCCGGGGCGGCTTCACTTTGGCAGCGGCGCCTTTGTCTTTAGCGGTGTCTTCGGACTGAGCCATTCTGCCGCCTAATCGAAAATTGAAAGGCGTCCGTCCGCAAGGACCATACGCCGGGCGTCCACCTGTTCCAGCAGCGCGATATCGTGGGTTGCGATGACGACGGACGTGCCCAGTTTGTTTAATTCGATGAACAGACGCAACAGACGGCGGGCAAGCGGCGGATCGACGTTCCCGGTCGGCTCGTCCGCCAGCAGCACATCGGGGCGGGTGATCAGCGCGCGCGCGATCGCCGCACGCTGCTTTTCCCCGCCGGACAGCACCGGGGGAAGCACATGCATGCGGTCGCCGAGTCCGACCCATCTCAACAGGTCGATCACGTCCGAGCGATACTCGCTTTCCTCCTTGCCGACCACGCGCAACGGCAATGCCACGTTTTCGTAGGTCGTCAGATGATCCAGCAGCCGGAAGTCCTGAAACACCACGCCGATCTTGCGTCTGAGTTTCGGCAGTTCCTGCTTGTCGATCACGCTCAGGTCCCGGTTGAACACCTTGATCAGGCCCCGGGTCGGCCGCAGCGACATGAACAGGAGCCGGATCAGACTGGTCTTGCCGGCGCCCGAGGGCCCGGTCAGAAACTGAAACGACTGCGGCTCGATCTGAAACGTCAGATCTTGCAGGATTTCAGGCCCCATACCATACCTTAATCCGACATTTTCGAAGCGGATCACAAAATTGACTCCTGTTGAAAGACCGGAACCTATATCCTCGCCGTTAACGGTGCATTAATCATATGAAGGTCCATTAGTAACCAGGCCGTGGTAAGGACCAACCATTGTACCGCATGGCGCATTTCGTTGCAGACGAGATACGAATTGCGCAGCAGTGTGTCCGCCCCAGGCATTTCGCGAAAAAGTCCAGGGACGGAATATGCCACGTCCCGAAGGGATTTACACAGATTTGCCCATGACCGGCCCATTCCTCTTCGAATATGCCCCGCATGCCTTTTTCTGTCATGGACCGGTCCTGATCAAATCAGTGCAGACAGGTGCAATGTCCAACGCCTTATCACGACACAAAACCCCGTCATCGGATTTGCCGGATTTTGTCCAACGTTTTATGCCGCGATCGGGACCTGCCGATTGCGCAATCGGGCCGCATGAACATGCCATGACGAAAGGTCTTCGCCCATGAAGATCAAATGTCCGGACTGCAGCACGTCCTACGAAATCAATACCGACGCACTCGGCCCCGAAGGCCGCAGCGTCAAATGCGCCAAATGCGGAAGCCGCTGGTTTGTCTCTCCCGAGGACGAAGAAGTGGGCACCATCGATCTCGACGGCGCGGATGAAGACGCAGCCGCCGAGGACGACGCAGGCGCAGTCACCGAGGACAAGGACGAGGCCGAATGGACAGCGGACGCGGAAGAGGAGTCCGGGGACCTTGCCGAGGACGACGAGCCGGATACGATGTCCGAGCCCGAAGACGATCCGGAAGATATCGCGCCGCCCCGGGAAGCCGCCCGCACCGAAGAGAAAAAATTCGCCGCAGACCAGGCAGAAGACGGCGACGCATCGGACAACGAGCCAAAAACCGACATCGAGAGCCAGGCGAAGCGCCCGAAGATTATCG
>JBNLAU010000128.1:0-3334 GCA_050302295.1 Roseibium sp.
ACTCCGAAGAGTTCGTTCGACTTGCATGTGTTAAGCCTGCCGCCAGCGTTCGTTCTGAGCCAGGATCAAACTCTCAGGTTTAACTAAAAAGTCCAATCACAGGCTGCTATATCAATCGCTATAAAGCACTCAAAGCAACTCCCCGCATCGCTGCGAAAAGTCACTGAATTAACAAGAGCTCAATTAAATCATCCAGGACCGAAACCCCAAATAACCCAATCGGCTTCCTTGTATAAAAGATCAGCGTACCTGCGTAACTCCTTAAAACCCCAAAACACCCGAAAGCATCCCAGGATCGCAAGGCTAACGCCGCCTACGCTTCCCTTCCTTCAATATAAATTGTCAAAGAACGGAGGACCTAAACCCTCAAAGCCACAACCAAAACCCAGCGAAAACAAACCCAAACCGAACCGCATAAGCCCGGCCATAAAGACCAATTTTCTGGAATTAAGGTCACAAAACCCTGTCGCCAGCGACGTTGCCGCCGTCGATGAGCGCGGTTATACGCACACCAAACAATACCGTCAACAGCCCATTTGCATTTTTTTGACGAAAAATATCCTGGCCCCTCAGGCAGTGGATATTAACCTTCCTTTTACCCTGATGGCCGCCTTCAAAGATCACCCGATAGGCGAATTTCCAAAGCCCATCAGGCGCTGGCCGCCATCCACCACAATCGTGTGGCCGGTGATCTGTTTCGCGTCGATGAGATAATGCACTGCTGCCACAACATCCTCCGGGCCCAGCCCCGGGCCCAGCGGCGTCATTTGCTGACGGGCGTCGAAATTCTCCTGGGTCTGATCGGAAGGCAGGATCAATCCCGGCGCGATGGCGTTGACGCGGATGCCCTTGGGTCCGAGTTCAAAGGCCGCCAGCCGGGTCGCCCCTTCCAGTGCGAACTTGCCGCAGAAATAACTGAACCTCTCGGGAGAAGCCGACAGCATCTGGGTATCGAGCATATTGATGATCACGCCGCCCTCGGGTGCCGGATCCTGATCGGCGAAGGCCTGCATCAGAAACACCGGTGCGGCCGCGTTGACATTCATCAGGAACTGCCAGCTTTCAATGGTCAGGTCCGACAGGCTGTCAGTGTTAAAGGCGGACGCCGAGTTCACCAGCACATTGACCGGTCCGCCAAGCACACCTTCGGCCTCGACAATCAGCTCACCGGCGATTTCCGGATCGCTGAGATCCTTTTGCAAAAGGACAGCCTCGCCGCCAGCCGCGCGAATGTCCTCGTAGAGATCCCTTGCGCCACCGGCGGACGAATTATAGTGGAGCGCCAGCGCATATCCCCTGTCCGCCAGCCCCGCCGCAATGGCTTTGCCGAGCCGCTTGCCCGACCCGGTGACGAGGGCGATCTTTTTCGCCGACATTGCTTCCTCCCAAATGACCTCAGACAAATTCCTGAAGGTTCAGAACCGGCTGGACCCGCGGCACTTCGTGGCTGCGCACCAGATTGGCCTTCGACATGACCGCAATCGTTGCCGCGCTGGTCTGTGCCACCCGCACTTCATCCTGAAACAGATAGACCGCACCGGTCAGCTGCACCGTGACCGGCCAGCCGAGTTCGCGCAGACGAAAAGACTGCAGGATGCTGTCGGTCTGATAGCGGATCCTGTCCGGCCCGTCCGGCAGATGCAAGGCAAAGCCAAAGCCCGGATCGACCCACAGCCGTTCAACGCCTGCCTCGGTCGCCAGCCTGATGCGGTCCTTGAAGAAGGTCAGCTGATGATCGAAGATTTCGTCCGCCGGAGGCAGATAGTCACCGGACCTTGCATTTTCGCCAGGCGTGTAACACAGCACGACGCCGGCCTGGTGATCGGCGATCGCCTCATAAAACGATGGATCGTCAACCCGGCCCGTCAAGTTGATCACGCCGGCACCAGCCTCCAGAAGAGCCACGCCGACTTCGGGATGATAGGTTTCCACGGACACCAGAATGTTTTCGTCCGCCAGTGCGCGAACAACCGGGCGCATGCGGTCGATCTGCCGTTCGGCTGCGACAATATCGGCGGTCTCGCCGGTCGATTCAGCGCCGACATCCACCATGGCCGCCCCTTCCAGCGTCATCCGACGCCCGCGGTAGAGTGCCGATTCGAACGTGTGGCAAACGGCTTCCCGGTAGACACTGTCGGTCGACAGATTGAGGACACCCATCTGATAGGTACGGTCTTCAAAGCGGCGGCCGAATTTCTCGAACTCGAACGTGCGAACCGGCGTCTCGAGCGCTTCGCGGTACTTGAGCCAGAGCGGAAGAAGGCGGTCTGCGGAAATCATCTAAAGCAAAGCTCCTTGGGAAGCGGTCTCAAATCAATCAGCTTCCGGGCAAATAGGAAAGATCGCAGCGTGGGCAAGGCCGTTTGGCCCATCAAGCCCGCCTGCGCGTGATCCGGATTCCGACACCATCGGCGTCTTTGAATATATCCGGTTTGGTGACCTTGACCGTAACCCGTTCGGCCAGCGGATTGGAAAGCACAAATCCGGCAACGGCCTCCGCCCACTCTTCGACCAGATCGACATGGCCGCCAGAAGCCGCCTTTTCCTGAATGAAGGCGACCGTATCGGCATAGGACACATATGTGCCTTTCTCCCGCACGATCCGCCGGTAGCCCGGCACGGTTTCTATCTCGACGTCAAAGCGCACGGCTTGCCGCCTGCCCTTTTCGCTGTCGAGCACGCCGATCTCCACCTGTAGCAGAAGTCCATCGATCAGGATCGTGTCCTGCCCGTCTTCGGTCAGTTCGGTGCTGGAAGTGGCTTCAGGGATGTCGGGCATGGAGGTTCCTGTTGCTCGGGCATGTGGCATGTCCCTTTGGGTGTAACCACATCCGCCATCCGGTCAAGCGGTCAGCCGCCGGAATGTTGGTCACATCCGGCTGCCGCCGCATCACTCTTTATTTATGAATGCCGGCGTTCCGCACCGGCCTCAACTTCGTCCCAAGCCATGGCGGCATCTGCACGCTCCCGCTGAATACAGTGACTGGAGCGACATCGAACAAGGCGCCAACCTGATGCTGCAGGCCTTGATCGATTTATCCGGAGCCCGGGCGCAGCAAAATAAAGCCATACGGCAAACTTCTTGATGGTGCCGGTGACCAAAATCGAGAGACTCAGCTTGCTCCACTGTCATCCCTGCGAAGGCAGGGATCCAGTAATCTCATGACTTCATTACATTTTCGCCCCCGTTCAAACAGCGCAGGGGGGCAGGCCTTGCCGGCGGGGTGCACCTGCAGACAATTCATGAAAGACCTCAAGCCCCCCAGGTGTCGCTCAGCTTGTACCCTTCCGGCCATGGATCGTCCGGGTCCAGCATGTGCTGGTGGACGCCGGT
>JBNLAU010000129.1:0-7946 GCA_050302295.1 Roseibium sp.
GAACACTTGGCCATGGCCTATGGTCACTATCCGGCGAAACGTGCCCACAAGAAGGGCTCCGAGCCGGAAAACGTTTCCGTCGGTGTCTTTGGCGGCGAGACCCTGATCCTTGTCAATTCCGAGCGCGGCAATTTCGTTGCCGTCTACAAGGACACCGGCGGCGAGCCTGAATTCGTCCAGTTCCTGCCGACCCATGTCGGTCCGGAAGGCTCCGTGGCGATCCCGAGCCGCAATCTCTTCGCCGTTGCCAACGAGGTCGATGAAGACGGCGTGCGCGCGCATGTCTCGCTCTACCAGTTCGGTGCCAAAACCCCGTCCTACCCGTCGGTCGTCTCCGTGACCGACCCGGAAAAGGGTGCGCCGATCGGCTGGGGCGCCCTGTCGGGCCTGGCCGCGGACCCGCTTGACGCCAACACGCTCTATGCGGTCAGCGACAGCTTCTATGACGAGGCTCGCATCTACACGCTGGATATCTCTTCTAGGCCGGCGAAGATCACCTCCTACGTGACCGTTACAGGCTTCAACCAGTCCAAACTGGATCTGGAGGGCATCTCCGTGGCCAAGGACGGCGGCTTCTGGCTCGCGTCCGAAGGTCATCCGGACAAAGACCGCCGTCACCTGCTGCTGAAGGTCGGTCCCGATGGCGCCGTTCAGGAAGAGATTACCCTGCCACAGGCCCTGATCGACCAGGCACAGCGCTTCTCCTTTGAGGGTGTCGCCGAATTCGAGATGGACGGGCAGACCCTGGTAGCCGTTGCCGTTCAGCGGGAATGGAAAGACGATCCGAAGGGCATGACCAAATTGGCCATCTACAACCCGGTGGACAAATCCTGGGGTTTTGTCCACTACCCGCTCGATGCGCCGAAAAGTGCCGCCGGCGGCTGGGTCGGCCTGTCGGAAATCGTCTCCCTGGGCGATGGCGACTTCGCCGTCCTGGAGCGTGACAACAAGGGCGGTGAAGATGCCGCGATCAAGCAGATCACGACCGTTTCCCTGAAAGGCGTCACCCCGGCTGCTTATGGCGAGGACCTTCCGGTTCTGAAGAAGTCCTACAAGGTCGATATCTTGCCCGCGATGGCCAAGAGCAAAGGCTGGATCCTGGACAAGCCAGAAGGCCTGACGATTACCGCCGACGGCCGTCTGATCCTGGTCACCGACAATGACGGTGTCGACGACGCACCGGGCGAAACCCAGCTGATCGATCTCGGGCCGGCGTCGCGCCTGAACTAGGCATTGCTACATGGTCTCCCAAGACCTGACCGAAGGCCCGGCAGTCTCCGGCTGCCGGGCCTTCTTCGTGAATAATGCTCTTTAGATATTGCGTGGCGCACCATTGTGCCCTCGAATGACGACGGTACGGCGCGTTTATGCGCAATGAGCCTTCTTTCGCGCTGCCATTTTAAAAGATCTCGCCATACCCGTTCCTCATGCGGAACGAAGGTTCTTCCCTCGATACGTCAATTCCAATATTCTCGACGGGAGTTGCGCTGACTGTTATTTGAAGTTCGGGGCGGGGGATCGAGATCAAAAACGATATGAAGCGCCTGGTCATTTACTGTCCGGGCTACGATTTACGCCCGTTGCGTCATAGTTTTTCCCTGATCAGTGCGGAATTCGAGAAATTTCTGAAGATCAGGCAGCTTGACGGCAGGCTTGAGCTGGTTGACGAGGGCCATGATCCGGGTGGATCCACGGGCGTTTGGCAAGGACATGTGAACGGGCCGCGCGGCACCGTTGATACGCGGTTCGTGCAGCTCGGCTGGCGGGATGTCATCAAATCCGACTTTCAGCGGTCATGGTTGCGCACATTGGCGGATGCAGTCCGCTCGTTCTATCTCTATGCGCGCGCGGGCGGTTATCGGGCGGTGTTCAAAAGCAACTGGGCGCACGGGTTGTTCTGTCTCTATCCGGCAGTCGGAACCATTCTCTATCTAGCGCTCACGTTGTTCCCGCCAGTGCTCCTGGCGCCGGTCGTTCTCGACAATGCTGATGCCTTCATTCAACAGAAGACGACCGTTCCGCGAGATTACGTGCGTCTGATCTCATGGGGCATCCATCTCTCTGTCACCGGTTTGTGGATGGCCGCTGTCTTTGCCGTTCTGCGCTGGATGGAGCCCAGGATTTATTTCCGCTACCTCGTCAACAGCTGGCACTTCATCGCCCGGCTTGCGAGAAACGAACATGAACAGATGCGGGCGCGGATCGACGAATTCGCGGAGCTGATCGTTGCTCTGGAGGCGCAGGCGGAAGAGGACGAAGAGCTGGTTTTTGTCGCTCATAGCTGCGGCACGTTCGTGGCGATCTATGTTCTTGCCGCCGTTTTACGGCTCAAACCAGATATCGGTCAGCGGCCGGGCGGGTTTGCGTTTGTCACGCTGGGGCCGGCATTCGATTGCCTGGGCGGTTACGGGGCCGAGCATGGTTTCGGGCAGGCGATGGCATTGGTGTCGCAGTCCGGTGTCGACTGGACGGACGTCTATGGGCCGCATGATCTGGTCTGCGGTGGGCGGACGCCCCCGGTGGCACGGTATGCTTCAATCGATCCGGCTGGCCGCAAGATGCCGGAACCGAGGCGCTTCAGTGCCTGTATTCCGGACCGGATGTCCGCGGATATGTACCGTCACCTGCGCTTTCGGTTCTTCCCGCTGCATTTTTGTTATTTCCTGACATCGGTGCGTCCCGGGCTTTTCGATTTCTACGAGCTGACACTCGGTCCCAGGCCGGCCGCGAGACAGCTTGAGGCATGGTCCAAGCGGCGCAAGGATCTTCCGGAGCGTTTTGAGTTTGAAGCCGGGCATACCGCTGGCGGTTGGCCCAACAATTCCGGCCTGCCAGCCAAGTCCCCAACCTGATCGCCGATCGCCGGCGGCTCTTTCGAACAGCTGTTTTAAATGGATTCTGTCCTGACCGTCCGGTAATCTTCCGTAGAGGGAGAACCGTCGATGAAACACCGCCTCGCAGCGATACTTGCAGCCGACGTGGTCGGTTACTCGCGGCTCATGAGGGCGGACGAGACAGGTACGCTCATGCGGCTCAAGGCGCTGCGCTCCGAAACCATCGATCCGATTATCGCTGAGCAAGGGGGGCGCATCGTCAAGCTTGTGGGGGATGGTGCCCTGGTGGAATTCGGCAGCGTGATTGACGCGGTGACCTGTGCGATGGACGTGCAGCGCGCAGTGACCGACGCGAATGCCGACGTGGACGAGGATCATCGCTTTCTGTTTCGCATCGGCGTCAACGTTGGCGACGTGATGATCGACGGCGATGACATTTACGGTGACGGCGTCAATATCGCATCGCGACTGGAGGGCCTTGCCGGGGCCGGGGGAATATGCGTCTCCGATGCTGTGTACGAACAGATCAAGCACAGTCTTGGCGCGGTCTTCGAGGATGGAGGTGAGCAGGCGGTCAAGAATATCGACGAACCGGTAAGAACCTGGCGCTGGAACGCAGACTCCGCGGGGCCATCACCGGTTGCCGATACAAATGGATGGTCACAATCGGACAAACCGTCCGTTGCCGTGCTGCCATTCAACAACATGAGCGGGGATGAGGAACAGGAATACTTCGCAGACGGCATAACCGAAGACATCATTACCGACCTGTCGAAGGTGTCCGGCCTTTTCGTCGTCGCCCGCAACTCGTCCTTTGCCTACAAGGGCCAGAGCCCGGACATTCGCCGTGTTTGCCGGGACCTTGGAGTGCGCAACGTGTTGGAGGGCAGTGTGCGCAGGGCCGGCGGACGGGTGCGGATCAATGCCCAGCTTATAGACGGCACCTCGGGCGGACACCTTTGGGCCGAGCGCTACGACAGAAACCTGGAGGATATCTTTGCGGTGCAGGACGAGGTGACGCGGGAGATCGTCACCGCCTTAAGGGTCGCGCTGACGCCCGGCGAACGGAACCGGCGCGAGAGCCGGGGCAAGGTCGATCCGGATGCATATGACTGCTTTGTTCGCGGCAGGGCGAGCATCTTCCGGTTCTCGCCGAAAGCAACAAGGGAATGCCAGGATCTGCTCAACCGCGCTGTCGAGCTTGATGCCGGCCTGGCGGGTGCTGCTTCCGCCTGGCTTTCCATCAGCTACACCACGGAGTACCTGAACAGGTGGAACGGGGCCGGGCCTGAACGTCTCGACGATGCCCGGAAGATGGCGCAAATTGCGCTCGAAGCCGACGGAAACGAACCGCAGGCGCACCGGGCCATGGCGCTGGCGCTGTTGTGGTCGGGCAAATACGAGGATGCCGAACGGGAAGTCGAAACGTCGATCGCGCTTGACCCCAACTTCGCGGGAGGCTTCACGACCCTCGGACAGGTGCGCGATCTTGCAGGAGAGCACGAGCGGGCAATTGAACCGCTGGAACAGGCCTTGAAGCTTGATCCCAAGTATGACGTCGCGCTGCAGTTTCTGGGACGTGCGCTGTTTGCGCTCAAGCGTTATGACGAAGCGGAAGAGAAGTTCAGGAAGCGGTTGCTCGAAGTGCCGCAATCGGACATGACGCGGGCGTTCCTCGCCTCCCTCTATGGCCTGACCGGGCGCACCGAAGAGGCTCGGGAGATGCGGCGGCAGCTTCTTGCTGTGAACCCGGAATTTTCCGTGGGTCAGTTCAGAAGAGTTATCCAATACAGGGATGCCGCCACAATCGAGCTCTTCATCAGGGGCTTGAAGCTCGCCGGGCTGACGGACTGACTGCCATCCGGTAGCGCAGAAGCCGTCTTACCGGTTTGCCTCGATCTGCCAGGAGTCCTGCTTTTCCGCATAAAGGGCGATAGCCTGATCGTTGTCGGGAACCACCGGCGTCAGGGCGCCGATGTGCTGTGTCACCGTCCGGGGCCTATTGCGCTTTGCGGTAGACGGTAATGTTCTTGAAGCTGGCGACATCCACCAGATGGACGGTCTGGGTGAGCGTAAGCGTGTTGCCGTCTTCGGACAATTCGCGCTCCGCCTTCATGATGGTCAAACCGCCCCGGCGCGCTTCGGAGACAAGATTGCGGTCGCTTTCGAAGACCAGCCGCATGGCGTCGACCAGACCGCTTTTGCCCAGTTTGACCTCCGGGCCGTCCGGCATGGCTTCAAACGTGTCGTTGGTTACTTCGCCATCGGCGGCCACCTGGTTCATGGTGAACCGGACCATGCCGAAGTTGTCCTCGATCTTCAGCGTGGCGCTTTTGGGCGGCTCGCCCTGTTCGAAATCGCTCTCCCCGGTGTCGAGGATCCAGTTGCCGAGAAACGGCGCGAGTTTGTCTTCGATCATCTGCCCAACATCCGTAAAAAGGAAAACCGCCAACGGCATAGCCGCTGGCGGTCTCGCGTGCAAATCGTAAGGTGTATCAGGCGCTCAGCGCGTCCAGTTCGGCGATGATTGCATCACCCATTTCGGACGTGGTGATGGTTGCCTGGCCCTCGGAGGCGATGTCGCCGGTCCGCAGGCCCTTGTTGAGCGTGTTGGCAATGGCCTTGTCCAGCTTGTCGGCGGCGCTCACTTCCTCGAAGGAATAGCGCAGCGCCATGCCGAAGCTGGCGATCATCGCGATCGGGTTGGCGGCGCCTGTTCCGGCAATATCCGGAGCGGAGCCGTGTACCGGCTCGTAAAGCGCCTTGCGCTTGCCGGTCGCCTGATCCGGCGCGCCGAGGGAGGCGGATGGCAGCATGCCGAGAGAGCCGGTCAGCATGGCCGCGACGTCGGATAGCATGTCGCCGAACAGGTTGTCGGTGACGATCACGTCGAACTGCTTCGGCCAGCGCACCAACTGCATGCCGCCCGCATCGGCCAGCATGTGTTCCAGCTGAACATCCTGATAGCCGTTGTTGTGCGTCTGGGTGACGACCTCGTTCCAGAGCACGCCGGACTTCATCACGTTCCGCTTTTCCATGGACGTGACCTTGTTGTTCCGCGTGCGCGCCAGTTCAAAGGCGACCTTGGAGATGCGCTCGATTTCGTAAGTGTCGTAAACCTGCGTATCGATGCCCCGCTTCTGGCCGTTGCCGAGGTCGATGATTTCCTTCGGCTCGCCGAAATAGACACCGCCGGTCAGCTCGCGCACGATCAGGATGTCGAGGCCTTCGATGATGTCCTTTTTCAGCGAAGAGGCATCGGCAAGGGCCGGATAGCAGATGGCCGGGCGCAGGTTGGCGAAGAGCTGCATGTCCTTGCGCAGGCGCAGGAGACCTGCTTCCGGGCGCACTTCATAAGGAACGTCATCCCATTTCGGACCGCCCACGGCACCGAAAATAACCGCATCGGCGGCCATGGCTTTTGCCATATCTTCCTCGGAGATCGCCTGGCCATGGGCATCATAGGCCGCGCCGCCGACAAGGCCTTCGTCGGTTTCAAAGGACATGCCGCCGTGATCGTTGAACCAGGCAATGACCTTTTTTACTTCCTGCATGATTTCCGGGCCAATGCCGTCACCCGGCAGAAGCAGAAGATTTTGAGAAGCCATGGACGTTCCATCCCGCGTAATTGAAAACAGATCGCGATGGGTTAGCGTGTTGGCCCGGGTCTTTCAAGGTAAAGCCAGTTGCGAATAACTCAATCCAGGCCTGCGCAAAGGTCAATTGCCGCAATTGGCGGCGTGAAATGACACCGTTTGCGGAAGTTCAGGTCTGAAGGGGTCATCCGCGCGGCGCTCTGGCCGCCCGGTGGTCAAATGCCTAACCAGCTTCTGACCGCTTGCCAGAGCAGGTTCAGGGCAAGGGCGGTCATCACCCATTTGAATCCGGTTTTGAAGGTTTTTTCGTTCATCCTGCCGAGCAGCCGGCTGCCGGCGAGCGTGCCGAGAAAACCGCTGATGATCATGAGAACGATCAGGCCCGCCCATGGGGCGAAGGCGAAACCGAGCAGACCGAAGGCGACGATCTTGAAGACATGCATGATCAGCGCGGTGACGGCCTGGTTGGCGACAAAGCCATGACGCGGCAGGCCGAGGGTCGAAAGGACCGCACCGCCGATGGGGCCGGCGGCGCCGAAGAAAATGGAGAGGAACGTGGAGGCAAAACCGGCGCCTGCCATGGCGCGCTTGCGTGCCTTGGCGAATTTGGGAGGGCGACCCCAGACGATCCAGAGCACGAAACAGCCGATGCCCGCTTTCAAAACGGCAGCGGGAAGTTCAACGGCAATCGCGCCGCCGAGCGCCGCGCCGGCGACCGCACCGGCCGCGAACCACAGGGCAATCAGCCAATCGACATGTTTGAGCTGAACGAGCGTCCGGCCTGCGTTGGAGCCGAGCTGGACCACGCCGTGCACCGGCACCAGCGCGCCCGCAGGCATCACCGCCGCCATGATGGCGATCAGGGTGACGCCGCCGCCGAGACCGACAGCGGCGGTCATTGCGGAGGTGAGAAAGCTCACAGAGATCAGCAACACCGCCACGGCGGCGCCCAATTGGTCCGGAAGCAGCAGGTTCAAAACCCCGCTCACGTCACGACCATCTGGTGTTGGCGTAGTTGACGGCTTCCCGGACATCCAGCTTGCGGGTGGAATTGCCGCTGCGCAGATAGAAGACCGAAGACTTGTTCTCCTCCATATAGACCGCGCGCGGCGCCGGGCGGGCGACGATCATGGCGATGTCCTTCTCTTCCACCCTTGCGAAAATCGTGTGGAGGTAGGGGCAAAGGTCCCCGCCGAGGTTTTTGGAAACAATATCGGTGACGGTGCGTTCGAACGCGTCGAGATCCGGGCTTTTCAGCGTTGCGAGATCATTGTCGAGACCGAGGGGTTTGCCGTCGTCGCTGACGCCGATCAGAAGATTGCCGCCATCGGCATTGAAGAACCCGGCAAGCGTCTTGGCGATGACCTTTTCAAGGCTCCGGTTGATATGGCCCTCCTGCATGTCCCAGCGCAGGGACGACTTGAACTCCACCCGGTTGGTTTCGCCCCGTTTCATCAAATCCGGGATCAGGGCCGTCTGTTCCTCGCGCAAGGACTTGTAAGCCTCAGTCGTGCGC
>JBNLAU010000130.1:0-14242 GCA_050302295.1 Roseibium sp.
CGGTGCACCGAGCTTGGCGATGTTCGACGGGATTTGTGCCTTCATCGAGTTGGTGATGGTCACCAGCGGGATTTCTTTGGCCAACTTGGCCAGGCCAGCGGGAACGTCCGGGTGCGGTCCCCAGGTTGGAATTCGATTGTAGATCGTTTCCGCATCTTCGGCACGGAAGGCGACATGGTTGCGGCGGCAGGTGCGTTCCAGCGCGTTGTGCACGACATCCGCATAAGGCTTCCAAGCTTGCATCACTTCGTCGAAGCGATACCCTTGGAAGTTCTTGATAAATTCCTGCATGCGCGGCTCATCCAGAAGATGGCCGTACAAATCCCTGGCGGCTTCCGCCATCTGGAAATTGATCAGCGTGCCGTGGCAATCGAAGGTGACGTATTTCGGGCGGAAGCGATCCATGATCGAAGCTCCTATCAATCTGTTTACTCACTGAGAATAGCTGCGGGTGTTTGGCAGATTGTGCTGCAATGCATGGCCATCCGGCAGAAGGCACTCAAGTCTGCGAGAACCGCAGCACGACCTTCCATGTGCCTGTTGCTGCGTTCCTCCCGGGGCTGAAAAGCAGCCGGCCAACGACCAGATTGCGCAGTTCGGATGGGGCCGTTCATTTGCATCGCCCGTCGTCTCAGCTTTGAAGCCACGGTTGCCAAAAGGCTAAGTTGCAGCCTTCGAACCTCAGCGGCGCGCGCGCCACCAGGCGATCCGATCCTGCAACGCATAGCCCTTGATGATCGCCGGCAGGAACCAGGGATCGCCGCGATAGAGCGGAACTGCTGCCGGCGGGCGGAAGTCGAAGGCAGTGAGAGGCGCTTCATCATGTCCCATCAACTTGTGGGCCGCATGCATGCCGACCCAGGGCGCCCAGACCACGCCGGAGCCACAGAAGCCGGTCGCATAAATCACGCCGTTCTTCTCGAAGATGCGGGGGATCATGTCGCGGTTCATCGCCACGTTGCCAAACCAGCTATGCGACAGGCGCACCGTCACAAGTTCCGGAAAAATCTCGATCAGTCCGTTGCGTATACGAAGTGTCGAGGCGGCCGGGTCTCCGGTGCGGGAGTTGTCGCGGCCGCCGAGGAGGATGCGTTTTCCATCCGGCGAAGGGCGGTAATAGAACCCGAGTTGGCGATTCTCGCCCATCATCATCAGTTTCGGCATCAGCCGCGCCATCTGCGCGGGAGCAAGCTCTTCGGTGGCGATGATCCGGCTGCGGACCGGTATCAGGCGCCGGCGCAGGAAGGGGGCCGCGCCGTCGGTGTAGCCGTTCGTGCAGACCAGCACCTGCCGTGCCTCTACCGTGCCGGCCGATGTCGTGACGCGGAACCCGTTGCCCTCGCGCGAGATTGCGGTGACCGGCGTATGTGAATGCACCGTCAGACCGGCGGCGAGCGCCACGCGCAGCAGCTCGGCGCTGAACTTCGCCGGGTGCAGGCCACCGATGTCCATCCGCACCATACCGCCGCGGTAAAAATCGCTGCCCACATAGGAGTGTTGCTCTGCGTGCGGTACGGCGTGGGTTTCAATCCCCAGTCTTTTTGCCAGCGCTTCTGCGCCACGGGCCATCTTGTCGTATTGATCGTAACCGAGTGCCCCCTTGAATGCGCCGACCAGCTGGAAGTCGCAGTCGAGACCCTCCGTTTCGATGAAGTCGTAAAGGAACGCGCGCGCCTGCTTGCCTTCGGCCTCGATCGCCATCGCCTTTTCCTCGCCGAAGCGCCTGGCGATCGTCGCAAAATCCGGCCGGATCGTGCCGCTGGTGATGCCGCCGTTGCGTGACGAGGCCCCCTCTCCGGGGTTCATCGCATCAAAAGCCGCGACCGAACGTCCTGCGCGTGCCAGCATCAGTCCGGCCGTCAGGCCGGCATAGCCTGCACCAACGATCAAAACGTCCAGCTTCTTTGCCGCGGGCTGCTGCGGCAGCGGCTGCAAAGGTGCGGCTTCCCACCAATAGGGCGTATTCCTGTCAGCGACTTTCGGTTCGTTCATCTGTGTTGCATCCGGCTATGGCAGGTGCACTATGCCCCATCAGTCCAATGCCGCAAGCACGGCTTGGGTAATTGCATCCGTCCGGTCCTGGCCCGGCACCGTGCCAATCCCTTGCGCGGTGACCGCCTCGATGGCCGACATCACGGCTGCTGCCGCCTCGCGCTCACCTAGATGGTCGAGCATCATGGCCCCGGACCAAATCGTTGCGATCGGGTTGGCGATGCCGAGATGGGCGATGTCGGGAGCCGAGCCATGGACCGGCTCAAACATCGAAGGCGCGCTGCGATCAGGGTTGATATTGGCCGAGGCGGCATAGCCCAGCCCGCCCTGGATCGCCGCACCGAGATCGGTCAATATGTCGCCAAAGAGGTTTGAGGCGACAATCACGTCGAGACTTTCCGGTGCCAGGACCATGCGGGCCGCGATGGCATCCACGTGGTAATGCGAAACCTCCACGTCGGGATAGTCCCTGGCCACGTCGCGTGTGACCTCGTCCCAGAAAACCATGGAATGCTTTTGGGCATTGGACTTGGTAACCGAAGCGAGCTTTTTCCGGCGCGTCCGCGCCTGTTCAAACCCGAAACGGATAATCCGTTCGACACCCGTGCGGGTGAAGATCGCCGTTTCGACGGCAACTTCGTTCTCCTTGCCGGAATGAACGCGCCCACCCGCACCGGAATATTCGCCCTCCGTGTTCTCACGGATGCACAATATGTCGAAGCCCTCCGAGCGGAGCGGCCCCTGAACGCCCGGCAAAAGCCTGTGCGGCCTAATGTTGGCATATTGGGTGAACCGTTTCCGGATCGGCAGGAGCAGTCCGTGCAGCGAGACGGAGTCGGGCACTTCCGCAGGCCATCCGACGGCGCCAAGCAGGATGGCATCGAAGTCTCGAAGCGTCTCGATCCCATCAGGTGGCATCATCGCCCCCGTCTCCAGGTAATAGGCGCAAGACCATGGGAAACTGGTCCCCTCAAGGGCAAAACCACCCCGCTTTGCCGCAGCCTGCAGCACTTGCCATGCAGCCTCGGTTACGTCCCTGCCAATGCCGTCACCTGGAATGAGCGCTATCTTGTGGCTGTTCACGGGGAGCCTCCTTGCTTTCGTAATGCGTGGTACACGCGTGGCCTTCGGAATGTGCGGGGATGGCGTCAGTCGGTCACGACGACATAGATCTTGCGCACCGTCTCGATGGTACGCCAGACACCGACGAAACCGGGCTTCATCACAAAGCTGTCGCCTGCGCGATAGGTCTTGGTCTCGCCGTCCTTTTCCTCGATCTCGATCACGCCCGACAGGATGTGACAGAATTCGAAGGTCGTTCCCTTCATCGAATGCGTTTCACCGGGTGTCGCTTCCCAGACGCCAGTCTTCACCTTGTCGCCCTTCGAGGCGTCCTGAGCCCAAGTCTTGAAGGCGGGATCGCCGGAAATCAGCCGCTCCGGCAGGGGCAGTGCTTCTTTCGGCGCGAAGGAGGGATTTGTATCGATCGTGAGCAGAAGCGACATCTGTGTTTTCCTGTTAATAGCCAAGTGTGCGATCGACGGCGCCGATCATCTCTTCGCCGGCGCGATGACGCCGGATATTTTCCACGACCGCTTGCGCCGCTGAATGGGGCTGGGTCACGGACGCGACGTGCGGTGTGATCATCACTTTGGGATGCGACCACAGCGGATGGTTCTCCGGCAGCGGCTCCGGATCGGTGACGTCGAGCATCGCGGCGGCAAGCTGGCCACTGGCCAGCGCTTCGATGAGAGCGGCCTGGTCGAGTTGAGGTCCCCGTCCGATATGGAGCAGCCGCGCGCCGGCGGGCAGCAGGGCGAAGAGCTTTTTGTCGAGTATGCCGCGTGTTTGTTCTGTCAGAGGGAGTAGACAGACAAGAATGTCAGTCTGCTTCAGAAATGCGGGCAACTGGTCCGTGCCATGAAAGCAGGTGACACCATCAATCTGCTTTCTGCTGCGACTCCATCCGGCCAAAGAAAACTGAAACGGCTTCAAGCGTTCGATGGCCGCCTGTGCCAACATGCCGAGGCCGAGAAATCCGATCCGGCAGTTGCAGGCCTGCCGGGCAGGAAGGCCTTTCCAGACCTTTCTTCTCTGCTGCTCGATATAAGCGGGGAACTCCCTGTGGAGGGCCAGCACGCCGAGGGCAACATATTCCTGCATCATGCGCACGATGCCATCTTCGACCATGCGCACGAGTTTCACATGGCCGGGCACAATATCCGCATTGAACTGGTCGACGCCCGCCCCGATGGAAAACAGCACTTCCAGATTGGAGTAGCGCGAGATGTCGTCCGGCACGGTCCAGGTGATGAGGTAGCGGACCTTTTCAGGTTCCAACTCTTCGGCACTCTGGAGAAACTCGACATCCGGAAGTTCGCGGGCAAAGACCTTCTGAAAAACTGCGCCGCGCGCCACATCGGAATTGAAGAGAAATGCCATGGATACCGCTCTCCAATCACGCCGCAAGCCGCGCGCCGAGATCGGTGATCATCTTCCGGCAGGCGGCAAGTTCGCCGGTCTCGATGAATTCGTCCGGTCGATGGGCCCGCCCGATATCGCCGGGACCGCAGATAATCGCATCTATGCCGGCCTCCTGGTAAAGTCCGGCCTCGGTGCCGTAGCTCACCGCTGACAGCGGTGTCTGCCCCGTCAGCTGGGTCACAATTGTCGCCAGCCCGCTCTCCTTCGCCAGGGCGAGCGCGGGATAGGAACTCAATTCCTGCCATGTCACCTTGAAACCGCTGTCACACAGGGCCCGAAGCCGGGCTTTGACCGGATCGAGAAGGGCTGCCGGAGAGACGCCCGGAACGGCGCGGGCCTCGATATTGGCGGTGCAGCGGTCGGGGATGATGTTGACCGATTGACCGCCAGCTATGACGCCCACCTGCAAGGTCGAATACGGAGGCTCGAAACTGCCGTCGAGCGGGCCGTCGCAGAGTGACCGTCCATAGGCTGTTGCATCGGTTATTACCTCGGCCATGGCTTGGATGGCATTGAGGCCAAGATCAGGGCGCGACGAATGGCCGGATTTCCCGATCACCTCCAGCTTTGCTGCCATCTTGCCCTTGTGCGCCAGCACGGGCTGCATCCGGCTCGGTTCGCCGATGATCGCCCCAAACGGCGTCTCGCACAGGTCCGGCAGCCCGGCCAGGAGATGCGGCACGCCGCGACACCCTGCCTCTTCGTCGTAGGAGAAGGCGAGATGCACCGGTTGCCGCAAGTCCATCGCCGCGAGCTCCGGCAGTGCTGCCAATGCACAGGCGAGAAAGCCCTTCATGTCGGTGGTACCCCGGCCGTAGAGCCTGTCGCCGTCGCAGCGAAGGGCAAACGGATCCGAAGTCCATTCCGGCTCCTCCGCTGGAACGACATCCATGTGTCCCGAAATGATGTAGCCCCGGTGCTCACGGGGTCCAATCGTTACGAAGAGGTTGGACCGGTCACCTTCCGGGCCCGGGTGGACTGATACCTCGGCCCCGGCCGCCTGACAGTATTCGCGAATCCAATCGATGATCGCGCCGTTCGGTGTCCCGACAACAGAGGGAAATGCAATCAGTTTCGCGAGAATCTCTTCGACGTTCATGCCGGTCCCTCTGCATGGTCATTTCGGCGGATGAGATAAGATTATCGTCACGCAGAAGTATTCCATGCTGAATCATGCATCGCTTTGGGCGAAGATTGCGAAATAGCGCCGCTTGGCGGGGAAACGTGCTGAGGGGCGTGCAAAGCTGCGGCAAGAGGCCGTCATTTCAGCGGCGGGCGTCTACAGCATCGCGACCGTGCCCTTCCAGTCCAGCTCGCGCGCTTCCGCAGGCGCGACACTGCTGCATTGGACACCTCGCAAGGACAGCAGTCCGGACAGGTAGGAAAGGAATGGACCGCCCATGTTGATGATCGCTACCTGCGGCGTAGGTGTCACCTCAAAGGCAGCCGGCGTTTCCACTTCCCTCGCGGCGATGTTCGATGTTGTGGGCAGGGCCGTCGCCGTCGTGGTATCCTGTCAACGCCCACTCGACGACTGAGCCATCCGGGCGATCCGTCCTCCCGTCGAGAACCATGATGGCATCACTTGCTGCAGCCTGGCCAACACTCAAGATCATAGTCCCGGCGATGACGCACATTGCAACGTGCTTCTGACGAACATGCTGAGTTTTCCTATCGCAACTGAACAGCTAGTCCGCCACCCGTGGTCTCTTGGAGACTCGGTCCCTGATGAACAGGCCGAGAATAACCAGAAGGAGGACCAAGGCTATCGGGGTCAGCGACAGCTTTGTCATGGTGGCAAGCGAGGCAGTGGCCGCCAAGGGGGCCGAAAGATCGGGGAACTGCCCCATTAGCAATAGCTGCAGCACATTCTCGCAGACGTCGGCACCAACAACCAGAACCGGGATAATCAGCAAAAAGCTAAAAGGCGTCTGCCCGAAGTAATTGCGGAACAAAAGAAAAATCCAGGCAAAGGTCAGGGACAGGAACGCAAAATCCCATGCCAGCATTTGCTGGTAGAGCGCCATCCCCTCTTGCCCAAGCTTCGCATAGAGTTCGGTCAGATGGCGAGCGTCATAGCCGAAAAGCTGATCTGGATTGTTCTGACCGCCCGAGAAGTTGAGGAATTCCGGTAGGTACATCGTGATCAGGAAGACCTGAGGCAAGCTCGCTGCGAGAAAAAACACCAGAATGACGTACCAGGGTGTGGTCTTGGGCAGCATGGTTCAATAGACCTTCTTTTTGTCCCGACTGGGACAAGATATAGCGCTTCGCCGCGCACCGTGTCAAACTGGCCAGAGATCCTGCGTTGAGATAAGTTCCGTCCATGGTTGGACGAAAGACATTCGACACAAGCAAGGCGCTGGACCAGGCACTCATCGTTTTTTGGGATGCCGGGTATCAGGCCGCGTCCTATTCCGCCCTCAAGGAAGCGACCGGATTGAACAAGTCCAGCTTGCGTAATGCCTTCGGTGACAAGGAAGAACTCTACGAGAAGTGTCTTGAGCATTTCGACAAGACATATTACGAGCCGCTTCTGGCGAAACTTGAAAAGCCCGGCCTCAAACAGGTCATTACCGAGCATTTCGAGGCTCTGTTCGACCGTTTCGCGGAATCCCATGTGCGCCGGGGTAGCCTTGCGGCCATGACCGCGTTGGCAACGGGCGGCTACAATGGAGAAAAGGACCGCTATGTGAAGGACCAGATCGTTCGGCTGCGCGAACTGTTTGAACGGCGTTTCCGGGCGGCGATCGCCGATGGAGAACTCCCCGAAGACACCGACGTCAAAGGCCTCGTGAGCACAATGCTGGTCTTGTCACGCAGCCTCGCTGTCATGTATCGGGACGCAGAGGAAATCGACATCCTTCGCGACGCGGTCCGGACCACGATACGAGTACTCGACAATCCGCCACGCATTGCCAACGGCGGGGCCTAGTTGTTCAGTCCCGGCGTTTGATGGATTGGATCGAGGATGAATCGATCCGGTTGTGAAGTCCCGCATTGCCGCAGCTTCTTGATGCGCAAAAGCCAGGCAACGGCGGCGACAGCCACCCCGAACGCAAGAAAGCCCGCCGGGGTTACCGTGCGGGCTCTTTTTGGTTTGGGTCAGAGGCTTTGAGTGTTTTGTTTGCGGCCAGGTTGGGCAGCGGGCTCGTTGCGAAGGGCCTGTTAGATTAAGATGTGTATTGGTTGTTCCAACAAAAAAGCTGCCCTGTGGGCGGCTATTGTGTTTGGTTGCGGGAGCGTGAACACACCGAGACTTGAATTTCTTTGTCATTGGACCAGCTGTAGCGCGCAACTTCACTTGGCGTCCGCTTTTTTTTGCGAGTTGAAGCTTTCTCAACGTTTGATTTCGCTGTGTTTAGTCCATTTTCATAGGGGACTTAATTAAGGACTGAAGGGAAAGGTCGGCATGGAGTTATCCTCTGGCAGATTTCAAGGAAACCACAAGCCTTGCACCCGCACTCTGATCACACAGATGCCGGTTGCCGTCCCCGAAACCTGCCGTCTTCCAAACCGAGCTCGACATCACGTCTGCGCCGCATGTTCGTAGAGCGAAAATCCTATGGGTGGAGGGGCGTCCCCCCAGTCGATCGCAATGGCCACGCTGTGACGACCGCGTGATTAAGAAGAATGTAAAGTCCACCTTTTTCTCAGCCAAAAGATCGCCCGCCACCTGGTGGAGATACAGCGCGGTGGGAACATCATAAACCTCAGCTCGCAAGCCGGGCTGGTCGCACTGCCCGGAGAAGCCGTCTATTGTCTTGCCAAAGCCGCCGTCAGTAACATGACACGATGCCTTGCCGTCGAGCGGGGACAATCTTGTAGTTGATGGGGGGTGGACGGTGCGCAGAGCCGCTGTCGCGGCAGCTGGACTTTGATGGGGCCTGTATTATCGTCGCGGCCGGCGAGTTTTCTCCGGGAAGGGCCCTCGCCGTGCAGCTGTCGAAGAAATCGGCCCGGACCCTGAATCCGGCCGCCGGTTCGCTGAAATGTTCGAAACGTTCCTTGGCTCGTCAGCCCTAACCGTCCATCTCAGTCGGATCGACGCCATGAATAATCTTCCCGAAACCGGTTGTTTTTGCAATGTCCCGAGTGCGGGGTAGCAATGCGAAAGAGGACTGAGAAGCCATGAGTTTAAATCTCAAGACCCGAAAAGATTGCGCCAGGGCCGTTATGACGTTGTCCCGTACTGGTTGTGTAAACTGTTCGAAACCTGATCGACGAATTTCGACGCTGCGACAGAGAGTGACCGGCCGCGCAGTTGCCCGAGAACCAGTTGAGCGGGCGGAAGATCGCGCTTGTCGATCTCTCGGGCGATGAGGTGGCCGCTGCTTTTGGGAATTCCGGCTCTGATTTGAAAGGAAACGACATCGTCGCGCTCAGCATAAGCACGTAAAATCTCAAAGGAATCGGATTCGACTACGGTATTCACGGGCAAAGAAGCACGGACAATGGCTGCCTCAAGCAAATGCCGGATAGCCAAAGAAGGACTAGGTATGGCGATCCGGTATCTCAGACAATCGCGAAGCCTGACGGTATCGGATGCAGCAAGCGGATGTTCGGCGTTCATTAAGGCGCAAAGCGGCTGATGAAGAACCAGTATGGGTTGAAATTCCGGTGCGATCGGCGGCTGCAGAACAAGCGCGATATCAGCCTCGAAAGCACTGAGCGCTTCCACGGCATATTTGTGATCTCGAACCAAAACGGAAAAGGAAACCAGCGGATGTCGGGCGTGATAACTGGCTATTTCGTCGGGCATAAGTCCATGGGCAAAGGCCTGACTGACGGCAACCGTCACGTGTCCGCGGCGGACGCCGGAGAGGTCCGCGATCTGCGACAGTAGCCGGTCGAAATCCGAGAACTGATCCCGAATGTGCCGCAAGACCAGTTCGCCTGCGGGATTGAGATGCATGCCATGAGGAAAGCGCTCGAAAATCGCAGTCCCCAATTCGGCCTCGAAGTCCTGGATTTTCCGTGTCAACGCCGAAGGCGTGATCGAAAGGTTTTCAGCACTTTTACGGATGGAACCACTGCGTGCGACATCGCTGATGCATTGCAGTGTCTTCAGGTGCTTCATGCGTCGCCTCCGAGGTTGGGTGTTGCTTTTTAATCAACATGCCAATCAAAAACAAGCAATAGACTGCAACACCGTTGCGGCTATGCTGACCACGAAACCATCCTTGCAGACGCTGAACAACGGCAGACAGCGCTGTGGTTCCCTGGCCGAATTGAACGCCTGAGGCAGCACTTACATCGGGTTGTCCCAAACCAGCCAGAATGACGAAAAACGAGAACAGGAGAACAGTTCATCATGAATAGACGCAGCTTTCTGATCGCTGCCGCAGCGACTACTGCCGGACCGGCCGTTTTGCAGGCCCCTTATGTTCATGCGCAAACCAAGATCAACATCAAGATGGGCGCACTCAGGCTGATTCACTCGATCGCGCCGCATTTCTACGAACAGTTCACGCCCGAAGGGTACACGGTTGAAGTCATTCCTTTCGAAAGTCCGACGGAAGGCAAGAACGCTGTGGTCACCCAGTCCGTGGACTTCGGCATGTTCGGCATCGCAGCAGCGACCATGGGAGCGGCTGTCAACGAACCCATCGCCGTAATTGCAGGTGCCTGCAACAAGGGTATGGGCGTGGTTGCCGGCAAGGATAGCGATATCAATTCGATCAGGGATCTCAAGGGTAAGCGCGTCGCCATATGGCCGGGTTCGACGCAAGAGGTCTTCATTCTGGAACGCTTGCGAATGGAAGGCCTATCTGTTGCCGACATCATTCCCGTGCGCATCTCTTTCAGTGAAATGCACTTGGCACTCGCCCAAGGTGCAGTCGATGCCTATGTTGGCGCCGAACCGGCTCAGGGTGTCAGCCTGGCCGCAGGCGTTGGCAAGATCGTCGAGTATCCCTACGGCACGGCAATGGGTGCTTTGAACATGATTTTCGGCGCACACCAGGACACTGTGACCAACAAGCCCGAAATCACGAAAGTGATGCTCGACATTCACCGTCAGGCCAGCGAGTACGCGATGGCCAATCCTGACAAGATGGCAGAGATGGCGGTGGCAAAGCTAGGTCAGCAGCGTGATGCCATCGAACTCTCGATTCCGAATGTCGAATTGACCTGGTATTTCGGCGAAAAGGAACGAACCCAGTCGGAAACCTATGCCAGACAGATGCTGGAACTTAAGCAGATTCAGCGACTGCCAGACTTCGATACGCTCTTCCGGACCAGCGTCGTCCAGGATATGAAAGCGTGAGCGCGAACGCCGCGACACGATCGGGAACCACCCTGCGGATCGCCCTCCCTGCTCCGAAGCCTGTCGCAAACGCGTGGGGGCGGCTCCAACGGCCGCTGCTTGCCCTTGTCTTGCCAGTCATTCTGCTCGTCAGCTGGCATTGGGCGACCACCGGCAAGACCTACAGTCTTATACCACCACCGGCTGTCGTCGGATGGGAATTTGTGGATCTTGCCTTCGGGGGCATCAGGAACGACCACTTCAGCGGAACGCTGCTCAGTCATGTGCTGGCATCGCTAAGCCGGGTCTATGGCGGTTTTGCCTTGGCCGTGATCGCAGCCCTGCCACTCGGTTTGATCATCGGCCGAAATCCTCTCATCCGGCAGATAGTGGATCCGTTGCTCCAGATCATGCGTCCGATTCCTGTGACCGCCTGGTTGCCACTGGCGATGATCATGTTCGGTATTGGCCCGAAGTCGGCTATATTTCTCGTCTTCCTCGGGGCGTTCTATCCAATTCTGCTGAACACCATCTTTGGCGTCAGGTCTGTTGACCCCCGCCTTTTCGAGGCGGCCGACATGCTCGGCTGCAAGGGGTCGGCACAGTTCGCAAAGGTGGTGTTGCCGGCGGCGCTGCCGGCCATCTTTACCGGGCTTCGTCTGGGTCTTGGTTTCGCCTGGATGATTATCGTTATTGGCGAAATGACCGGTGTGCCCACTGGACTGGGTGCCATCATCATGGAAGCCCGGCAATTGTCCCGTACTGAAGTCGTCATTTGCGGCATGATCGCCATCGGCGTTGCCGGTTTCGTTTCCGATCGGATCGTATTGATGATCGGTCGCCGCTTCCTGTCCTGGAGTCCGAACCATGTCTGAAACCGCAATACCCATTCTTTCAATTCGCAATGTCGGCAAGGTCTACGATTCAAGCGGCCGAAAAGTGGAGGCCCTGAGTGAGGCCAATCTTGAAGTTGCCCGCGGCGATTTCGTCTGCTTGATCGGAGCTTCGGGATGCGGCAAGTCCACGTTGCTTCGGATCGTCGCCGGCTTCGAAGAGGCGACGACGGGTGATGTCCGGATGTGGGACACGCCGATCAAGGGCCCGGATACCACCCGCGGCATGGTGTTTCAGGACTATGGTTTGTTTCCCTGGCTGACGGTGCGCGACAATATCGGCTTCGGACCGGCGACTCGGGGTCAGCCAAAGCGTGAAGTTAGGGAAATTGCAGAACATTTCCTCAATCTCGTTGGACTGGGCAAATTTGCCGATGTCTATCCGCATCAACTCTCGGGAGGAATGAAACAGCGCGTGGCAATCGCCCGGGTTTTGGCCAATGACGCCGAGGTGGTGCTAATGGACGAGCCTTTCGGCGCGCTCGATGCTATGACGCGTGAACGGCTGCAGCATGAATTGCTCGAACTTTGGGAACGGACCAAATTGACGGTCCTTTTCGTTACTCACGCAATCGAGGAAGCCATCGTCCTGGCAAACCGTGTAGTCGTGATGTCCCCTGGTCCCGGACGGATCGACGCCGACATCGCCAATGATCTCGCACGTCCGCGGGACGTAGTCGCCCCTGACTTCAACGAGATGCGGCGGTCTCTTTCGAGCAAGCTGCACAGTCATCACTCGAAAGCGGCAGCCTGAAAATGACATTTCGACTGATCAAATGCTCGCCCTTCGCGGTGGCGACAGCGCGCGGGTGCGCGACGTCAGGATTGCCGCCACCTGCCTATTGTTAGCGTGAGGACTGACGGCCAACTCCTCCCCTGCCGTGCCAAGCACATGTCGCGCCTATCTGAAAGTCGGCCTTTGCCAACTCGGCCAAGAGAGTGTGCGTTTCTAAATTCATCCTTTGTTTGGGAGCGTGCCGCAACGCATCCGTGTCGTCGAAAGGTTCCTCGAAAGGCTCGTTTGCGAACACAGCGCCCATTTTCGGCAAGGAAGACAGATCCATGACTGATATCTCGCCTCTGGCGACCAAACATGATCCCGTCATCTGGCGCGGTATGCGCCGTAGCGAACTCGATCGAGCCTATGACAATACCAGCGCGGTAAGGGAGAGTGCGGACTATCTGGCCAGCTGGTTGCGGCGAAGCCGCGCATTGAAGGTCCGCCAACCCGAATTGATCGATCTCGTTTACGGCCCGCGCGAACGCAACCGGATTGATATTTTTCGCTCAGGCACAACGAATGCGCCTCTGGTTGTGTTTATCCACGGCGGTTACTGGCAGCGAAATTCAAAAGACATTTTCTCCTGCATGGCGGAGGGGCCACTTTCAGCGGGCGTTGACGTAGCGTTCCCGGGCTACACACTGGCACCCAATGCCACGTTGGGTGAGATCATTACCGAAATCCATGCCGCTGTCCGGTGGTTGCGTCGCGAAGGTCCGGCTTTGGGGGTAGCTGCCGGAAGGCTGATTGTCTCCGGCTGGTCAGCAGGTGGGCATTTGGCTGCTACCACTATGACGATGCCGGAGGTGGATGCTGGCCTTTTCATATCGGGAATTTTCGATCTGGAGCCGATCCGTCTCGGTGTTCTCAACGACAAGCTTCGATTGCGAGATGCCGAGGTCGAAATGTATAGCCCGCAGCAAAACCTTCCTGCGAAATCCTGTGAACTTGCGGTTGTCTTCGGCAGTAACGAGTTGCCTGAACTCCAGCGTCAGTCGAAAGAGTTCGCTGCTAGCTGTGATGGAGCCGGTTGTACCGTGCAACTCGCGCCGATATCCGGGGCGAACCACTTCCTGATACTGGAGGAATTGGCCGTGCCTGGCGGTGAGATCCTGAATATCCTCAGATCGTTGGCCTTTCCGGATTAGAATATTCCCGCCTCGTGTTCACGGCAGGGGACGCTCAATCTGAAGTAACGAATTGTCGCCAAGAAGGGAGCTGGGGTCGATGGGCGTGTGGCGAGTTTGGTCTGATGAGCCCTGGCTGAGCTGCGTTCAATCGTATGCTGGCATGCGTACATCCGTAATCCATCCGCTGCAGGGCAGCCACGGCATAGCCAACAGCATTGAATGACGAAATCCGTTCACTCCTCAATCGATGCGCCAAGGTCGACGTAGAACGCTCTCCTCTTCCTTCCCCGTTTTTGGCGACGAATACATCAAAAGCTTGCCGCAAACCTGCGGCATTTTGCGGAAGCACGAAGGGCCTTTGGTTGTTACCTGACGGGGTGAGGCTGGAAGTGCGCAAGGCCCTGTGGACGTTGAGCCGGCCGAGTTGACTGCCCCTCGATGGCAAGAGTATTTGTTTTGGGTTCAGAACGCAAAAAAGCCCGCCGGGATTACCGTGCGGGCTTTTTTGTTTTTGTGATTAGGATTTGAGTGTTTTGTGTGCGGCCGGGTCTGGCAGTGGCCTCGTTGCGTGTGGCTTGTCCGGTGACGATCCGTGGCTCGGTCATCCAACAAGAAAGCCGCCAACTCATTGAGTTAGCGGCGTTGTATTTGTTTGCGGGAGCAGGATTTGTCATTTCTGCCCTTCAGCGGAGAGCTATCGCTCACCTTGATGGGG
>JBNLAU010000131.1:0-9987 GCA_050302295.1 Roseibium sp.
GCTTTTCGAGTGAATTCTTCAAAGAAGTGCCCGGGCGCGTCTTGGCTTGGGGTCGGCGCCCGGGCGGCTCTTCGGACTAAACGATGGCGTAGACCACCATCAGCACGCCCCACACGGCCAGACCGGCGATGAAGTGCTCGATGGTGATCCGTGTGCGCGTCTCGTGTGATTCGCTGGTCATTGTCTTCTTCCCGTTTCGGCGGGGGCCCTCAGTCCTGGAGGATTTTTATCCTCGGGAGGGGCTCGGCCCACCGGATGGCTCGCTCTCCTGAGTATGAATTTAGGGAGGGGCCTCCCGAACCGATGTGCGGAACCCCACACTCCAGAGAGATTGCCGGTCAACCAATTGATTTATATAGAAAACTTTTGGGGATTTTGGCGCCGATTGCGCGTCGAATCGGCTGTCCGCTCTGAGGTAAGAAGCCTGTACAGACTCACTGCGGTGCGTCGAACGTCAGCTAAGAAGCGGCCAGCGGACAGAGGTGAGCTGCGTCGCTGACGGCCGCTGCTGACCCCAAGCGGTTATTCACTCTAATCAGGCAAGCCAACTTTATGTAGGCCATCTTCGAAACGCTCAAGAACCGCTGAGTCTCTATAGGACAGCCCTTCCATATAATTCTTGATCGAAAAACCAGGGTTGATCCGCAGGATGTCGGAGACCGGTTTTTTGGCCATCTCCTGCCGACCAGCCTCACCCAGCGTGGAGGCCAGCGCCACCTGCAGCGCGAGGTAATCTGCTTCCCGCCTGATGCCCGCTTCGAAGGCATCAATAGCGGCACCTGTTTGGCCCATTAGGCGATGCGCCATTCCCAATACGAGCAAGTACCAACCGGGGTAAATGGGGCAAAGGCGCATAGCCCTCTTAACAAGTTCTAAGCCTCTCTCTGGCCGGCCAGACTTGTTTTGTACCATGGCAGATATAGCGACGATTTCGGCGTGACTAGGAGCCAGAGCCACTGCCTGCTCAGACATCGTGATGGCCTGATCATATTCACCACTGGATAGGTGACACATGCTTAATAGAGAAAAGGCATCGGCGCACGACGGGTCTAGTTCAAGAGCTCTTTTCCCGCAGTTCAGTGCCGAATCGAGCCCACCCTCGCGATCCCTCACGGACGTGTATCCCAAACCCACGTCTACTCCATGGTGATACACCCATCCTAGAGTAACCCACGCCATGGCGTAGTTTGGATCGAGATCAAGCGCCTTCTTACATAACTCCCGGGCATTATTTGGGCTTTCGGGCGTAGCATGGCCGAGCCAGTCCATGGCAAGTCTGACAAATTCCCAAGCCTCGAGATTCTCTGTGCCGCTAGACCAAAATCGCGCCTGTTCACCCTGTCTCAGGCGAACGTCTAGGGCTACTATGACTTCACGCGTGATCTCGTCTTGTACAGCGAAGATGTCATCCAGATCTCGGTTGAAGCGTTCAGCCCAGACGTGATGGCTGCTCTTTGCGTCAATCAGCTGGGCGTTTACCCTGACCCGGTTCCCGGATTTGCGAACACTACCCTCCAGCACGTATCGCACACCTTGCTCGCGGCTCACCTGCCTCACATCCACCGCTTTCCCTTTGTAAATCAGGGTCGAATTGCGTGCGACGACTAGAAGGTTCTGAATTTTCGACAGGGCCGTGATGATGTCCTCGGTGATGCCGTCGGAGAAGAACTCCTGCTCCGGGTCGGCGCTCATGTTGGCAAACGGCAGCACTGCAATTGAAGGTTTGTCGGGAAGTGGCGCAGGTTCGGCTTCATGCTTTGCGGGCATGGCGTTGTAATTCGAGACCGCAACCCGGTAGACCCGAACAGGCTCAGCTACATTCTTTAGGGCCTGATCGCCCAGGTCTTCGAAAGTGGCGTCGGTCTTTCCTCGTGCCTGTCGGTAAGCGTCGCTAGACAGGCAGATCCCACCCGGTTCCGCATAGTTTTCCAAGCGCGCCGCGATGTTGACCCCATCGCCGTGGATATCATCGCCGTCGACAATCACATCGCCGAGGTTGATGCCGATACGGAAATGCAGTTCTTGGTCCCTGTCGGCTACACCCCTTTGCCAAGCCAGGGCACAAGCTACGGCATCCACAACACTGGCGAACTCGACCAGCAGCCCATCACCCATCAGCTTGACGATGCGCCCATGATGCGCGCCAATCAGGGGGGCGAGGAACTCGCGACGCAGGCCAGTCAAGCGCCGATGCGTCCCTGCTTCGTCAGCGCCCATCAAGGCTGTGTAACCGACCACGTCGGCGGCTAGAATAGCGGCGAGTCTGCGTTCCAAGCCTTATCTCCCTCACCTTGCAGACTAGCGCCCATAAGGGCCTGAATCCACGCTGCCGCGAAGACTGTTGCACGTCTCTTTTTGGCACAAGGCGGTCGTGCTGCCGGGTCGGCGGAGGGGGGCTGCTTTCTGACGGATAGCCGACATGGATCCGCTTCGGAGCGTCAAATGTCAGCTAAGAGGCGGCAAGCGGACAGAGATGAGCTGCGTCGCTGACCGCCGCTGCTGATCCGAAGCGGACATGATTGAGGACTCCCGGATGGCATCTCGGGGCCAGAAGTGCGTTCTGGCAGTGGTGCAGGACCATAAGCGAATGCCGGAAAACAAAGTGGACGACGGTAGCCCTCCACAGTGACTCCGGGCGTTGCCTAGTTCCACTGTGTCCCTGTGATGACAACGGCAAGAATGAAGATGCCGTACAGAACAGTCGGAATTGCCAGAATTACGAGAACGATATTAGCAAGTGCAGGCTTCGCTGCTTTCCGCAACAATATCCCTCCCGAAACTATTGCCACAACCACAAGCAGTATAACAATCCATAATTCAATATTGAAACTTGAGATTGACCCATCCGCCAAACCGGCAACAAAAAAGTAGCCGATGATGAGGGCTGCCAAGGCGTCGATTCCCAAAAGGATCTTGAACATTTCAGAGGATGTTCTCCCTGCAATTGCATGTCGACGGGCACTCTCCGTCTGAACAATGGTCAGACCGCACGCTGCGCGCCACCCGGGACCCTGCTGCGGTCAAGAACAGTGATTTGACCAAACTTATCCGATGACGGCTTCGTCCGCATTGCTGTCGTCGCGCGGAAATGCGTCTTCGGCAGCCCATGGCACCTGGCGGCTGCCCCTGTCGGCTTGCGGGCAGGTCCGCTTTCCGGCGAACAGGCGCTATTGGGGTGGTTCATCGCGGGAGCATTCGTGTGATGTCTCTGCCGACAGCGACGGCGTCAGGCACAATCCATCGCTTGTCCAGGCCGCCGCATCCAGACTCAAAGCCCAGCGCGAGGGAGCTTCAACCGGTCCCGCCCAAGCCGATAGAGATACGTCATGGTTCGGGCGGGAACAATTTCTGCGCCTGAAACAGCAAACGAGGTTGGTTGCGCGCCACAGAAGACAATTAAATCAGAGGCTTATATCAAAAAAGGCTAAGCCGTTTTCTTTGCCCGGAAGCACAGCGGAAGCAGGCAAATGCGGCGATCCGTGTAGATCACGGGACCGGCCATGCGAAGCCGGCAGGTCCCGATGCCAACAGGAAGTGCTGCAAAGGGAACGGCGACCGCAAACTCCATGAACCGCGAGGCGCATCAACCCGGCACGTTTCGACCGCTGTGAGGGCCAGAGCCGACCTGTCCTCCCGATGTCGCCGAAGTCAGCTTATGACCCTGAGCGGTCATTAATAATCGCGATAGACACGATCCGGCACCGTTTCTAAACTCCGCCCGCAAGGGGGCTCGTTCATGGCCGATGAAGGGGTTCAGCGCAGGCTGACGACGATTCTCGCTGCCGACGTAGCGGGCTATAGTCGGCTTGTCGCTGCCGACGAGGAGGCGACACTTCGCACCCTGAAATCTCACCGCACGGTTGTCGACGACCTCATTACACGCCATCACGGACGGATATTCGGCTCGGCCGGTGATAGCGTCATCGCCGAATTCGGGAGCACGGTCGAGGCCGTCCGCTGCGCCATGGCGGTCCAGGAAAAGCTCAGCGAACAAAATGCAGATCTGCCTGCCGACCGCCAGATGCACTTTCGCATCGGCATAAACGTTGGCGATGTCATGGTCGACGGCTGGAACCTGATGGGCGACGCCGTCAACATTGCTGCGCGCCTGGAAGGCCTAGCTGAACCGGGCGGCATCACTATTTCCGGCAGCACGTTCGATCAGGTCAAAAACAAGCTGTCAGTGGGCTTCGAAGATATCGGGCTGCAAAAGGTAAAAAACATTCCGGAGTCTGTGCAGACATTCCGGCTGGTTTCTGCCCAGGCGAGTATCACCGCCCCACCCCGGAAAGACCGCAAATGGCGTGTACCGGCTATCGCCACTGCTCTTGTTTTACTTGTCGCCGCTGGCGCTCTGACCGTGTGGCAGCCCTGGGGGTCGGACCTACGCCCGGCGTCCGTCAGCAATATGAAGCTAAGCCTGCCCGACAAGCCTTCGATCGTTGTTCTCCCATTTGACAATCTCTCGGGGGACGAAGATCAGGACTATTTCGCCGACGGCATAACTGAAGACATTATCACCGACATCTCGAAAGTTTCGGGCATTTTTGTCGTCGCCGGCAGCTCTTCGTTCGCCTTCAAGGACAAGGATGTCGAAATTCGCGACGTGGCCGAAGAGTTCGGCGTGCGCTACGTCCTACAAGGCAGCGTGCGCCGGGTTGGTGACGACCTGCGCATCACGGCGCAGCTGATCGACGCGATCAGGGGAAACAATATCTGGGGTGACCGCTACGACCGAGATGTCAGCGACATATTCGCCGTCCAGTCGGAGGTTACAGAGCAGGTCGTTCGGGCGATGGCAGTCACGCTCAAGGCAAACGAGCATGACCGGCTGCTGCAGAAATACGCCACGAATATCGATGCCTACGATGCCTTTCTTCGTGCCCGCCGGCTAGTGGCGTCGCCCGGGCGGCAAAATCTGGATGAAGGCGAGCGAATGTTCAAGCGCGCGATCGAGCTGGATCCGCAGTTTGCCGGCGGCTACGCCGGGTTGGCCTTCAATTACTCGGTGAAAGCCCGTCTGCGGTTTGGCGATTCGCCGGAAGAGGATGCGCGCAGATCGCTCGAGTTTGCCCAGAAGGCTGTGCAGGTCGATCCGGAATTCGCATGGTCGTATATCGCTCTGGCCGGCGCGCACTTGTCGAACGGCAATCACGACGCGGCGGTCGAGGCGGCCCGGCGCGGGGTACAAATTCAACCGAACGGGTACGAAGAAAACCTGTTCATGGGCTTTCACCTATATTTTGCCGGCGAAGCGGCGGCGGCGGTCGAGCATTTGGAACGGGCGCGCCGCATCAGCCCGATCGACACAATCAGAGGCGTTGCCTTCCTCGCCAATGCGTTATTTATGAACGCGGATTATGCGCGGTCAGAAGAGCTGCGCCTGCTGCGTATCGAAAAGTTTGCGACCCAAAACCCCAATGCATATGTGTGGCTGGCGGCCACGCAGTATCAATTGGGCAAGCTCGACGAAGCTGCAGCGACGGTCGAGAAACTGCGCAATCTCTGGCCGGATTTTCGCCTTTCGAAATGGGGGTTGGTCAAAGCCTTTAAGTTGGCCGAAAATCGAGAGCGGCTCTACAACTCTGCTGCTGGCGCCGGCGTGCCGGAGTGAAGTGGCCGTCTTTCATGTCCGACTCTGGCACCAAGCCGACCTTACCCACAGCATCCGAGCACGTCTGCTATCCGGCACTAACCGGACATCGCAGCATCCAAGTCAGCTTTCGGCCCACAAGCGGACGCTTCGCCTCCGCCGGCGTCAGGTCCGCTTATGACCCAACCACGACATGACGCCTGCTCGTCAGCCGATTCTCTCACGCCTTGGTGGTTGGGTCATTCGACCAACTCTGCGTTCGATTCACTCGTTGTCCACCGCCCGTTCCTCGGACTAGTCTTGGACCGAACGGAAGCTGGCCGATTTGGTTCGATCGGCCGAACAATCGTTTATCAACAGGGAGGATCAGAGTCGCATGCCGCCTTTGAAGTCGTTGGCCATGCCGGCCCTGGCCGGTTTTGCTGCCCTGGGCCTTCTGCTACAGGCCGCTCCCGCGAACGCTCAGGCGGACTGCCCGCGCGGTGACTTAGACGAACGCTATTGCGACCGCAACGGCGATCTGGTGGCCGATGCGCCGACCGATCCGAGCCAATGGATCGATCCCGATACCTTGATCTTCGGCTATACGCCAGAGCGGGATCCGGCGGTCTACAAGGAAGCCTGGTCCGACTTCCTGGAGCACATGGAGAAGGTGACGGGCAAAAAGGTCTTGTTCTTTCCGGCGCATTCCAGCGCCGCTCTGATCGAGGCCATGCGGTCGGGCAGCTTGCACGTGGCCGGAATCAACACCGGGTCTAATCCGCTGGCGGTCAACTGCGCCGGCTTCGTATCCTTCACCATGATGGCCAGCCTGAACGGCGACTACGGTTACTCCATGGAGATCCTGACCTATCCGGGCAGCGGCATCGAGAAGATCGAGGACATCAAGGGCCGGACGCTGGCCCTCACCACGCCTACGTCGAACTCCGGGTTCAAGGCCCCCTTGGCCTTGCTCAAGAGCGAGTTCGACATGATCCCCGGCCGGGATTTTAAGACTGCCTTCTCGGGCATGCACGACAGCTCAATCCTGGGCGTGGCGAACAGGGACTACGACGCCGCCGCGATCGCTAATTCGGTCAAGGTCCGGATGATCAAGCGCGACGTGATCAAGCAGGAGGACACGATTGTCCTTTACCGGTCCCAGAGGTTCCCCACCACGGGCTACGGTCACGTCTTCAACCTGAAACCGGAGCTGGCGGAGAAGGTCAAAGAATCGTTCAAGTCCTTTCAATGGGACAAGCCCGATGGCTCGCCCACCAGCTTGAAGGTGGAGTTCTCCAAGTCCAACGAAGGCCAGTTCATTCCGATCACCTACCAGGAGCACTGGAACGTGATTCGGAAGATCGACGGGGCCAACAACGTGTCCTACGTCTGCAAGTGACCCACGCTGTTCTTTAACCCGGTGGTTGAATATTAACCTCTCCGTGATGCACCTGTCGGGTTCACTGTTCTCTCCGCAGCAGGGTCTCTTGCCCTCTGCATGATGGCATTGGAGGACGTTGGCGGATCAATGTGTAAAGCGCGCTTGCCTCGATGAGATAGGCCCTGGCTGGAGCGATCACCGAGTGAGACCTGCACTCACTGGAAGAGCTCTACTTACCACGCCACACACCCTCATGCGACATTCAGCCCTGATAGACTCATTCTACCGGCGCTCGTAAACTCCTTTCTCATTACGCACGTCTAAGAGGGCCTCATGGCCGAGGAGCGCCTTCAACGCAAGCTGACCACGATCCTCGCCGCCGACGTCGCGGGGTATACTCGCCTCATGCGCGCGGATGAGGAAGCGACTCTCAAGACACTGAGCGCGTATCGCGAAATTATCGACGGGTTCATCGCCCGCCACGACGGCCGCGTCTTTAGCACCGGAGGCGACAGCATGCTGGCCGAATTTAGCAGCCCGGTCGAGGCGGTGCGCTGCGCCGTTTCATGCCAGAAAGAGGTTTCGCGCCGCAACGCGGAGCTGGCGGACGATCGAAGGTTGAAGTTTCGCATCGGCGTGAACGTCGGCGACATAATGGTCAAGGATGGCGATCTTTTCGGCGACGGTGTCAATGTGGCCGCGCGTCTGGAAGGACTGGCTGATGCGGGTGGCGTTTGTATTTCCGGGAGCGTGTTCGAGCAGGTCAAGCACAAGCTGTCGCTCGACTTCGAAGATATGGGTCCGCAGGACGTTAAGAACATCGCCGAGCCCATTTCGGTCTACCGGGTGATCATCGACGAAAAAGCGGACGGCTTGGTCATGGCGGAACGCCCGAGCGTTTCTAGTTGGGGGCTGCGCCCAGCGCTCATGGCCGCTGGAGTTGCGCTCTTCGCTGTAATCGGTGGATTGGTTTGGTGGCAACCCTGGGTACCCAATACTGAACTGGCAAAGGAGGAGAAGATGGCCCTTCCGCTGCCTGACAAACCCTCCTTAGCCGTCTTGCCATTCGATAACTTGTCCAATGACCCCAATCAGCAGGTTTTTGTCGATGGCCTGACCGAAGATTTGATCACCGATCTTTCCAAAGTTTCCGGCCTGTTTGTCATCGCGCGTAATTCGACATCTGTCTACAAGAACACGCCGGTCGAGATCCGGACGGTCTCGGAGACCCTCGGCGTGCGCTATGTCTTGGAAGGTAGCGTCAGGCGAGACGGCGATCAGTTGCGCGTCAACGCCCAGCTCATAGATGCAACGACCGGCGGGCACCTTTGGGCCGACAGATTCGATGGAGAAGTGACCAATATTTTTGCCGTTCAGGACGAATTTGTCCTCAAGATTGTCGAGGCCTTGGCGGTTGAGCTCTCTGAAAGCGAGAAGAGTGAAATCAACCTAGGCAAGACCGACAATATTGAAGCGAGGGAGGCGTTTCAGCGCGGGTGGGAGCTTTATTCGAAATTCAATGCACAAGATAACGCAAAGGCGGAAGGCCACCTGCAGAAAGCCATCGAGCTTGATCCTGAATTTGGCCGTGCCCATGCGGCGCTCGCTCTCGTCTACTATAGGGGATACAGATTCAATTGGGGGCGAGAGATGGGTAAAAGCTGGAATCGCCTCAGAAGGCTAACAACTGACACACTCGAGATAGCGAAGCAGCATCCGTCGCCCTTGGTTCACGTGGCCGGGGCGTTGGAATACGTAAACAGAGGTCTCGCTGATCAGGCACGCATCGAAGCGGAGCAGGCCATTGCAATGCAACCCAACGACCCGGAAGCGCACATCGCAATGGCCTTTGCAATGATCATATCCGGAAGGCCCTGGGAAGGCTTGAGTTCAGTCCAGGCCGCAATGCGGCTTAATCCCAGATACCCAAGCAGTTACGTATTCGCGCAGGGGATTGCTCTTTTTGCGATCGGTAATTTGGAAGAGGCGGCAATCACGTTGGAAGAAGGTCATGCGCGTGATCCCAAGGCCATCGAGTTGTTGCCCGTGTTGGCGTCCGTATTCGCGCAACTTGAACGCAGACAAGACGCCCGCGACACCGTGTTGAAATGGAGGCCGGGGTTAAGTCAATTGGAGTTGCAATTTCTTCCCGACGAATACCAGTTTCCTGTCAGATGGTCGCTGGAACATAGCAGGGTCAGGGAGCGATTGATCGACGGATTGCGGGTTGCTGTTCTACCGCTGGACACCACCGTCTCCAGCCTTCTTGGCAAGCTGAAGGTCATTACGCCCTTTGAGCGCTCCACCGTTATCCGAACCCTTGGGTGGTTCGGCCCATCGGCGGCGGTTGCGGTTCCCGACTTGATCCAGGCTCTTAGCAGCGAGCACCAGCAAGTTCGTGTGGAAGCCGCGATCACATTGGGGAAGATCGGCCCCGAAGCAAGAGCGGCGATACCCGTGCTCGCAGCAATATCAGACGACATTTCCGTCAGTTTTTATGCGAAAGAGGCGTTGAAGGAAATTATCGGCAATTGATGCACCAGAATATGCCCACTCGGGCTTGGAGTTGTTCCGAGTGTTGCTGGTCTTTGGTGGTTCTACAACTAATGGAATGGATGGCTCCCGCCACTAGTATCTAGGTGCTGCAGTGCGGTGTCTCGTGACGGAGTAAGAATGTCTCCTTGTGGCACATAGCGGACCTGTGTTGGGCTATTCAGTGAAGTCCGCTTTTGACCCCTTTCGGACCTTCAACGATTCGATCAGATTTTTTCGCCATGGGTGGGAAGCGGTTGTCCGCCATTGGTCGGTACCGGTTCCGAGCTGGCCGAGTATTGTCGGCATCGACCACTTGAAAGGGTGGAACGGGCTCGAATTAGCCCAATGGACCGATCGGTCTTGGGCAACTTCATTGGGCGAGTTTTCATCAGAAATCCTGGCTGACCAAAAGAGTCGCTTGCCGGTATCTAGGCCGTGCGACACTGTCAGAGACGCCAGGGAGGACCACATCATGCGCCGTGACGAATTGACAGAA
>JBNLAU010000132.1:0-12665 GCA_050302295.1 Roseibium sp.
GGTTTCGATGTCGCTCGCCTGGCATTCTTGCCCGATGAAGCCTTTGAGGATTTTCTCAAGGATACCCGCATCGTGCGCAATGGCGCCAAGATCAGATCGATCCAGCACAACGCGATTTTCCTGAAGGATCTCGCAGCCGAACACGGCAGCGCCTCGGCGTTTTTCGCGCACTATCCCGTTTCCGATCAGATCGGACTGATGGAACTGCTGAAAAAGCGCGGCAGCCGGCTTGGCGGCAACACCGGGCAAATCGCCTTGCGCTTCATGGGTAAGGAAAGTTTCGTCCTATCCGGTGACGTGGTTAATGCTCTGATCCGTGAATCGGTCATTGAGAATAACCGCATGTCGAAAAAAAATCTGGCAGCGGCTCAGGCGGCTTTTAACGAATGGAAATCAACTTCCAGTCGTACGATGAACGAAATCAGCAGAATTCTGGCCTTTTCGATCGGCTGAAGCATTAACTTCTCATTTAACTTTTACGATAGTAAACAAAGCATTGATTCAAAGAGAATTTTTGTTTCGATCGCTTAACCGCTGATTTACCAAACCCGGTAACCATGACACTCGAAATTGCGTGAGGTATTGCGTCGCAATGAGTGTACTGCGTACTGGGGTGTCCTCTGTGGCACCCCTTCAAACCAAATCATCGGAAGCACCCGCTTCCTGGCTGAATACGATCCTGAAGGGCGACTGCGTGGCCGCCCTTGAGAAACTGCCGTCCCGGTCGGTCGACCTGGTCTTTGCAGATCCGCCTTACAACCTTCAGTTGGGCGGCGACCTGCACAGGCCGGATCAGTCCAAGGTGGATGCCTGTGACGATCACTGGGACCAGTTCGAGAGTTTCGAGGCCTATGACGCCTTCACCCGGGCGTGGCTCCTGGCGGCTCGCCGGGTGATGAAACCGGACGGTTCACTTTATGTGATCGGCTCCTATCACAATATCTTCCGGGTTGGCGCGATCCTGCAGGATCTCGGCTTCTGGATCATGAACGATATTGTCTGGCTGAAATCCAATCCGATGCCGAACTTCCGCGGCAAACGGTTCACCAACGCCCATGAGACCATGATCTGGGCGGTGAAATCCAAGGATGCCAAGCCGACCTTCAACTACGATGCATTGAAGACCTTCAATGACGATCTTCAGATGCGCTCGGACTGGCACCTGCCGCTCTGCACGGGCACGGAACGGCTGAAGAACAAGAACGGTCAAAAGGTGCATCCGACCCAGAAACCCGAGGCCCTGCTCTACCGGGTGCTGACGGCATCGTCCAAGCCGGGCGATGTGGTGCTTGATCCGTTCTTCGGCACCGGCACGACGGGCGCGGTGGCGAAGAAACTCGGCCGCAACTATGTCGGTGTCGAGCGTGAGCAGGACTATATCGACGCGGCCAATGCCCGTATCGAGGCGATTGAGCCGGGCGATGCGGACTCCCTGGAAATGCAGCAGGGCAAACGCGCCCAGAAACGCATTCCTTTCGGCACGCTGCTGGAAAGCGGTCTCTTGCAGCCTGGCGTGGAGCTGACCTGCTCCCAAGGCAAACATCTGGCTGTGGTGCGGGCAGACGGTTCGCTGAAATCAGGTGAACACACAGGCTCGATCCACAAGGTCGGTGCACTGGTTCAAGGTCAGGAAGCCTGCAACGGCTGGACCTTCTGGCATGTTCGCGACGGCGGCAAGAAGGAACCGATTGACGAGCTGCGCAAGGAAATCAGATCCCGCCTGCAAGCATAAGCAGGTATTCAAGAAGCGACCTTCGCGACCCCGCGAACCAGCCTTGACCCCGTCTCCCAGAAAAGGAGGCGGGGTTTTTTCTTGATTCAACGGCGGTTGCGAAGCTGTTCGGCGCGTTCGATACGCTTTTTCCGTTCGTGAACGGACAATGGCCCGGTGACTGATCGTGACAACAGTTTCGACAGCTCAGGGTCATTTCCTTCAAGCACAGAGTTCATTGAAATCAGGCGAGCGTCTCGCCGGGCGGTAGTAGTTCAACCAACTTGAACTCCCAGGGCTACAGCCCCATAAAATTGAGCTTTCAGGCGCCAACAGGCACGGAAAAGCTAAGGAGGAGCTCGTCACCGGCCGGAACGTCAGCTCAAATTGACGATCTGCCGGAGATGTCGCTGCAAAAAATGCACGATCATGTCGAAACAGTTTTTCGGACGGTCCAATCCAGGTCGGCACCGGCCCTTTCCCGGATCGCCGCGTCCTGGCGGCGCTCAATCGACAAATACGGTCTCGATCCGGGTGCGGGTGGCACACCGGAGCGGATTGACGACAGTCAGTTCCGCCAACGCCTGAATGAAATCGGCTCCTTTTTGCAGATTGCTGCACCCAAGCTGGACCAGTTGTTCAGTCTTGTCGGCCAGTCCGGCTGCACGGTTCTTCTCACCGATGCGGAGGGCCTCGTTCTTGATCAGCGTAATACGGCAGCAGACACCGAAACCTTCCAGGACTGGGGCCTTTGCAAGGGCGCCAACTGGAGCGAGGCGACCGTCGGCACCAATGGAATCGGCACCTGCATCGCCGAAGAGCGCAATGTGATCATCCATCAGGATGAGCATTTCCTCGCACGAAACGCTGAGATGAGCTGCATGGACGCGCCGATTTACGGTCCGGACGGCCGGATTGCCGGCGCCCTGGATGTCTCCTCGGCAAGATCGGACCAGACCGAGGCCTTCAACCGGCTGATCGCGGCCATGGTTGCCCAGACAGCGCGGCAGATCGAGATCGATACGTTCCGGGCCGCATTTTCCAAAAGCCGCATTATCTACGCGGACAAGGAACCTTCGGATTCGGCGACCCTGCTGGCGGTTGATGCGGATGACATCGTCATCGGGGCAACCCGTGCCGCCCGGAAGGCATTCGGGTTCGGGGCAACAGGCCCGATCACGCCCTTGCCGGCTTCCGACCTTTTGGGACGTGAGGATGGTTCGAGCGGATTTGAAAAGGCGGAAAGGGCAGCAGTTAACCGTGCGCTGACACGCGCCAAGGGGAACGTCTCGGAAGCCGCCAGGGCCCTTGGAATCGGACGCGCGACCCTGTACCGGCGCATGAAACGGCTGGGCATGGGCGAAAACACCGCCTGACCTGTCTCAGAACTGAGACAATCCCGGGACGAGACCTGTTTCCCCCCGCTGACAAGCGGAAAATCAGTCGGCATCTTCCTCTCATCCCCTGGTGGAGGACCAGGAAACGAGGAGGAAAGTCATGAATGAAATGCCACGGATCACGGTCGATACCGAGTCGCCCTTCAAATCCCGCTACGACAACTTTATCGGCGGCAAATTCGTTGCACCGGTAAAGGGTCGCTATTTCAACAACATCACGCCGATCACCGGCCTGAATGTCTGCGAAGTCGCCCGCTCCGACGATGCCGATGTGGAATTGGCCCTGGACGCGGCACACGCAGCCAAGGAAGCCTGGGGCAACACGCCGCCGGCCGAACGCGCGAACATCCTGCTGAAAATCGCCGATGTCATGGAAGCCAACCTGGACATTCTGGCAAAGGCGGAAACCTGGGACAACGGCAAGCCGATCCGCGAAACGACCGCGGCCGACATTCCGCTTTCCGTCGACCACTTCCGCTATTTCGCGGGCGTCCTGCGCGGTCAGGAAGGATCGATGTCGGAAATCGACGCGGATACGGTTGCCTACCACTTCCATGAGCCGCTCGGCGTTGTCGGCCAGATCATTCCGTGGAACTTTTCCATCCTGATGGCCGCGTGGAAACTGGCACCTGCTCTTGCCGCCGGTAACTGCATCGTCCTGAAACCCGCGGAACAGACCCCGGCAGCAATCATGGTTCTTGCCGAGCTGATCGGCGACCTTCTGCCCGGCGGCGTCCTGAACATCGTCAACGGCTATGGCGCCGAAGTCGGTGCACCGTTGGCCAAATCCCCGCGCATTGCCAAGATCGCCTTTACCGGTTCCACCCAGACCGGCCGGATGATCATGCAATACGCCACGGAAAACCTGATCCCGGTCACGCTGGAACTTGGCGGCAAATCGCCGAACATCTTCTTCTCCGACGTGATGCGCGAAGACGATGCGTTTCTGGACAAGGCCATCGAAGGTTTCGTGCTCTTTGCCTTCAATCAGGGCGAAGTCTGCACCTGCCCGAGCCGCGCCCTGATCCAGGAAGACATCTACGAGGCCTTCATCGAACGGGCGATCGCCCGCGTGAAAGCCATCAAGCAGGGTGACCCGCGGTTGCTCGACACCATGGTCGGCGCTCAGGCCAGCCGGGAGCAGCAGGACAAGATCCTGTCCTATCTCACCATCGGGGCCGAGGAAGGTGCGGAAGTGCTGACGGGCGGCGCGGAAGCCAAGTTCGACGGCGACCTGTCCGGCGGTTACTACATCCAGCCGACCATCCTGAAGGGTCACAACAAGATGCGGGTGTTCCAGGAGGAAATCTTCGGCCCGGTCGTATCCGTGACCACCTTCAAGGACGAAGCGGAAGCGCTGGCAATCGCCAATGACACCATGTACGGCCTCGGCGCCGGTGTCTGGTCGCGCGATGCCAACACCTGCTACCGCTTCGGCCGTGCGATCGAAGCCGGCCGCGTGTGGGTGAACAACTACCACGCCTACCCGGCCCACGCGGCCTTCGGCGGTTACAAGCAGTCCGGCATTGGACGCGAAACCCACAAGATGATGCTGGATCACTATCAGCAGACCAAAAACATGCTGGTCAGCTACAACCCGAACAAACTCGGGTTCTTCTAAAACTCCCAAGACTGCCTGACTGGCAAATGCAGACGGGACGGCTCAACCTCGAGCCGTCCCGTTTGTTATTGATCAAGCCATCATGTTTTTCACGGCAATGCGAAGCCAACTCGGAGTTCACAGCCAATCCCGCAACACAAAGCAGCATGTCTGCGCGGGTTGAGGCGGTTTATAGCGCCTGTTTCAAAGAGCAAATTATGGAAAGCGCACAATCGGTTGTGCTTTCGCCGAATTGATGCTCTGACTTGAGAAACAGACTCTAACCACGACGCTCCCTCTCATGCCGCGCACGCTTTACCATTCCATCCTGGGCTCTGATTTCGATGACGTTCCCCTGAAAATCCGGGAGATGCACAGCTTCGCCCGGGTCGCCAGAGGCACAGCGGATGTCACGCGCGGCCCGTCCCGGGCAGCGCGGCTGATCTGCCGCCTGGCCAAGCTGCCGCAAGCGCGCAGGGACGTTGCGGTCGAAACCACTTTCGCGCCGATTGACGGCGGCGAAAGATGGACACGATCCTTCGAAGGACAGCCGTTTCAAACCGACATGATGGCCGGCACCGGGGAGCCTTTTCCCTGCATGGTGGAACGCCTCGGGCCCTTCCTGTTCAAGATGCGTGTGTCGGCAACGCCTGAGGGCATCGACCTGACACCGGAAAAGGTGTTTCTCGGCCCCCTGCCCGTTCCATTGGCGCTGGCGCCGAGGGCGACCGGGCGCGAGCGGGTGCATGACGGGCGCTACACCTTTGCCGTGGAAGTGACCTTCCCGCTGATCGGGAAGGTCTTCGGATACGACGGCTGGCTTGAGCCGGCGGAACTTATGCCCGAGGCAGTTGCGGGCTGATCTACATCACTCGAAACCAACCAGCGCCTTGCGGCGGCGCCCGACAAAGACGGCAAGACGGTCGTTGGCCTGAAGATCTCCCGTGGCGATGCGGCGGCGGGGATCGTCGACAATCAGGTTGTTAAGGCGGACGCCGCCGCCTTCCACCAGCCGCCGGGCATCGCCGTTGGAGGCGGCAAAACCGATGGCAACCACCAGCTCCAGAAGCCCCAGCCCTTCTGCCAGACGGGCCAGCGGCAACTTGTGGGTCGGCTCCAGAATGTCGCCCTCGCCGGCAAACAGCGCGTCGCCCTGCTGAAGGGCAGCCCGAGCTTCTTCCGGTCCGTGCACAATGGTCGTGACCTGTGTCGCCAGGATCTTCTTGGCTTCGTTCAGCTCAGCGCCCTTCAGTTCGGCAAGGCGCTCCACTTCCCTGACAGGCAGTTCCGTGAAGAGGCGCAGGAATTTGCCGACGTCCGCATCCGCGGTATTGCGCCAGAACTGCCAGAAGCCGAAGGGCGACAGGTGCTCCGGATGCAGCCAGACCGCACCGGCGGCCGTCTTGCCCATCTTGGCACCGCTGGCGGTGGTCAGGAGCGGCACGGTCAGGCCATGCAGCTTGCGGCCATCGCGGCGGCCAAGTTCGACACCGTTGACGATATTGCCCCACTGATCGGATCCGCCGACCTGAAGCGCGCAGTCATGCCGCTTGGCAAGCTCCAGAAAATCGACCGCCTGCAGCATCATGTAGCAGAATTCCAGAACAGTGAGCGGCATTTGCGCATCCAGGCGCGACTTGACGCTGTCGAAGGTCATCATGCGGTTGACGGTGAACTGGGAGCCATAATCGCGGAGGAATTCCAGGAAGCGAAACTCATTGAGCCACTCCGCGTTATCAAGAAGCAGGGCGCCGTCCGGGCCTTCCATGTCGACAAGCCGTTCGACAGAGCGCCGGATGGTGGCGATGTTAGCCGCGATTTGCCGCTCTTCCAGCATCGGCCTTGCATCCTTGCGGAAGCTCGGATCGCCGATCTGGCTGGTACCGCCGCCCAGAACGACGATAGGGCGATGGCCGAGCTTCTGCAGCCAGCGCATGGTCATCAACGGCATCAAATGGCCGACATGCAGACTTGCGGCCGTGGCGTCAAAACCAGCGTAAGCGGTGATCGGGCCGCTTGAAAGAGTTGCGTCGAGCGCCTCGAGATCGGTGCACTGATGGACAAGCCCGCGCTCCAGAAGCACCGCAAGGGCTTCCGATTTCAGCTTGCTGGCCGGCTTTCCGGCCTCAATCATGTGTCTGGTCATGTTTGCTTCCTGGTTCCCCCGCCAGGAAGCTCGGGTCCTGAAAACCAAAAAGCCGCCTGACGCGGCGGCTTTTTAGGTTTCTATGGGGTGAACAAGATCCTACGCAGCCGCCGGTATGTCGGTGACATAATAAAAATACACGAAGGATGCGGTCGTCTTGGTCATGCCAGTTTAAATGCGCGAGAGCGTGAAAAGAGTCAACCCTGTTGTTTCAGAGATGCCGTCACTTGCGCATCGTGTGCCGTGCCCCGCGCTTCGCTTGTCCAAGGCGGCACACCACTAACAGGCAACCGTTGCGAAGCGGAAGTCTGCCGGGGCCAATCAGCCCTTCACGAAAGAACCCTCCTCACGACAGCCCCAGCTTCCGTTCCCCCCGCTCCAGAATCAGCGGCACGATCAGGTCTTCCTCGTCGTCGAGATGGCGCATGAGGCCGGAAATCAGCGTGTCGCTGACCCCGGCGAACTTGTCTGCGGCGCGGCGGATGCTGTCCCGGTCCCTGGTCCGCATCTGCCCGAAGAGCTTGTTAGCGTTCTTGATCACTGTCTCGATGCGATGGTGGATCAGTTCATGATCTCCCTCCAGCAGCTCGAAACCGGCGACGAGCCGCTTCTCCGCCGCCATGAAGACCGGGAAATAATGCTGATCTTCGATCATGTGGTGGTGGTGCAGCTCGGAGAGAAACTGCTGCAGCCGCGGTGCGAAAAGGCCACCGAACCGGTCGACTGTGAGCCGCTCTTCGCGGAAGTCTGAAAGCAGCGTGTCCAGAGTATTACCGAGCTGACGGAAACCATTGTGCCGGGCAAGCCAGAATTCCGTCAGCGGACCGAGATTTCGATGCTCCGGCCAGTCTTGGCGTGGATGGTCGTGCAGCAGGAACAACCATTCTTCCGGAAGGCCCTTGCGATTATCCAGGCTGGTCAGGTTCGTGTTCAAAGGTACGGCTCCGATTGGGGACATCTCAGGGTGGGTTTTATAGGGAACGTCCTGCCGTTGACAGAAAACATTGCGTTTATCCGGAGCAAACAATCAAACCACCTGGCATGGCATCTAGCGAAGCAATTTTTCCAGGATCCGCCACAGGGTTTCGGCATCGCCAGGATCCAGATGGGCGGCAAATTCAGCCTCGACTGCTCCCCGGTAGGCGGGCCACATTTTCTCCAGCAGCGCCGCCCCCTCGGGCGTCAGATAGACCGTTACGCCTCTGCCATCCGCAGGCGCTTTGCGCTTTTGCGCGTATCCAGCACCGGTGAGCCTGTCGATCAGCCTCGACACATTGTACTGCGCCAGCAAGATCCGTTTTTCGATTTCGACCGGCCGTAGCCCCTCGCCCTCTGCCCGGCGCAGCTCCAGCAGAACGTCATACCAGGAAAGCGGCGGAAAACCTGCCGTCTTCAGACGGCTTTCGACGCGCTCCAGCACAGCGCCGCCTGCGCGGTGCAGGCGGACCCAGGCGTCCATCATGCCTGGCTTCTCGGGTTTTGCCGCTTTTTCGCTCATCGGGACACCATGCAATTTAAATGCATATGCATCAATCTTGAATTTTCATGCAAATACATCTATTTTAATGCAAGTGCATGAAAATGGAGTTTCCCATGACCAAGTCTCTCACGCTGATCAGCCACACCCTCTGCCCCTATGTTCAGCGCGCCGCCATTGTGCTTGACGAAAAGAATGTCCCCTTCGAGCGGATCTACATCGACCTTGCCGACAAGCCGGACTGGTTCCAGTCCGTATCGCCCCTCGGCAAGGTGCCGCTTTTACAGGTCGGCGATCAATACCTCTTTGAATCCGCACCGATCGTGGAATATCTGGACGAAACCCAGCCCGGAAAACTCCACCCGGACGACCCGGCAGAGCGGGCCAAGCACCGGGCATACATGGAGTTTGCCTCGCAAATCCTGAATGGCATCGCAGCCCTCTACAATGCCAAGGACGATACAGGCTTCTTCGCCGCTACGGAGGCGGTGCGCGTGAAGTTTGCCCATTTGGAAAGCCAGTTGGACCGGAGCGGCCCTTATTTTGCCGGCTCTTCGTTTTCGCTGGTGGATGCGGCTTTCGGACCTGTATTCCGCTATTTCGATGTCTTTGAGGAATTTTCCGATACCGGCATTTTCAGAAACCTGGAACGTGTCCGGTCATGGCGGCGGCATCTGGCGCAAAGGCCATCTGTCGCGGCGGCGGTTTCTCACAGCTATCCGGACCAGCTCAAGGCTTTTCTGCGCAAACGGGACAGTTGGATCTCCGATCTGTTGGAGCACCATGAGCGCAGATCTTCCGTCGCCGCCGCCGTATAGCCAGATAGGCGCCCTCAGGTGATCACCGCTCCGGCCGTGTTGAGTTCCTGCTTCAGCACGGCCCATTTTTTAGGTGTGGTGGTCAGGGTGGACCTTTCCAGAATTTCCACCCGATACCCCCTCGCCAGCGCCCCCTTTGCGGTGAGTTGCACACAATGGCAGGCATCGAGACCGGCCAACTTCAGGTGACCAATGTTCTTCTCGGCCAGAAAGGTCTCGAATTCCGGCACGGAAAACGTGTCGCCGATGGACTTTTCAAAGACGGGCGCGTCGCCGATCTCCAGTGTCCGGTCAAGTTTCAGTCCGTCCCGCCCCGGTGTGCCTATGCCACCGGCTACCAGCTTCATGGTCTGGACGACCGGCCAGTCACGAAAGACATTCCTGATGAAAATGACCTCCATCCCCGAAGAACGCGCCGACGCGATCGCAGCGTTGATTTCATCAAGAGCCGCGTCCCGCAAGGTTCGGTCATAACCGTGTTTGCCGGTGTTACGGGTAAAATCCTCCTGAACGTCGATTACGACCAGGGCCGAATTCGGGCGTCCGGTGCGGTCAATCTGTTTCCCCTTTGTCGGCGTTCCGAGCTTGCGCAAGTAGAAGCCGAAATAGAGGAACAAGACCACAAGCCCTAGAGCAATCAGTCCGATAATGCTCCAAACCCCAGACATGGCGTTTCTCCTCGATGGGTCCTATTCCAGCGCCTTCGGCCGGTCCGGATCGTCCTCAAATTCGGCAAAATGATCGAGCATGGCGCACAGGACCTGCTGTGTGGATCTGAGATCGTTCTCCGAGAACAGCTCGCAGACTTCGTCGATCTCATCGTTTTCTTGCGCACGAATGCCGCCAAAGGCTGTCCGCCCGGCCTCGGTCAGCGCAAACAGCGGCGAGCGTTTGTGCGCGGGGTTTGGCTTGCGCTCCACCAGTCCCTGGTCCTCCAGCGCATTCACCAACAGCTGGATCTGCTGGCGGGCGAGGAACAGTGTCCGGCCGATTTCCGGAACGGAGAGCGCGCCGGCTTCCTCCAGCACCTCCATCACCGCCCGCATGCCGACCGTCACGCCCGAGCCTTCCAGCTTCGCCTCCACCGCGCGCGCCAGGCGCCGGTGAACCGGCCGGATCAGACGAACGATTTCGTAAAGTTCGACGGATTTCTTCATGACCACCTCTTTTGACAATTATTATGTCATTTCGACATTACTATTGTCAATATAGATGCAAAAGTGGAAATTCCGAAAACTGCGAGAGGAACGGCGCGTCCAAGCGGTTGCGTCCATCAGCGCCGCAGCCCCAAATTGATGTCTCCCAGAACAATTTGCAATATAGTGAAGGTAAGGCTCGTTACCTGGGGAGCATCCAATGAACACCAGACAGACTACGGGTACACAGAACACTTTCGCCCAACGGTACGATGAAATTATGGTTCCGGTGATTTTCCAGCCGTGGGCCAGGGAACTTCTGCGTCGGGAACCACCGCGGCAGGGAGACCGTATCCTGGACCTAGCCTGCGGCACTGGCGCCGTTACCAGAGAGATCGCCTCACTCTGCGCGCGCCCGGGCAGACTTGCCGGTGTCGATATGAGCCCGGGCATGCTGGCCGTGGCGTCCCGAAAGGCAGAGGATGAAGGCATCCGGGCCGAATGGTTCGAGGCGGATGCCGGAACATTGCCCTTCGAAGACGATCAGTTCGATCTTGCGTATTGCCAACAGGCCCTGCAGTTCTTTCCGGACCGGGTCGGAGCGCTCAAAGAGTTGAGGCGCGTGCTCGCAAGTGGTGCCCGCGTCGCCTTTTGCGTGTCACGCCAACTTTCCGAAAACCCGTTGCTTCAAGCCCAGTCCGCCGCGCTCGAAAAACATGTCGGGCCGGAAGCGGCGGCGGCGGTGCGGGCCATCTGCCAGTTGTCCGAGCCTGCCGAAATTCACACGATATTCGAAGCCGCAGGGTTTCAGGCGATCGCGCTGGAGACGGTATCCCTGATGCTGCACCATCCCGATGGCCGGGCCTATGCGGCGGGGGCGATGGGGGGAATGCATACCGGTGACAAACTCTCCCGGCTGTCAGACGCCGAGAGAGACCAATGCTTCAACGACTTTCTTGACTATCTTGGCGCGTGTTTTGATGGCAAGGCGATCCGGTTTCCGCATGTATCGAACGTGGTGACCGCCCGCGCCTGACCCAAACAGGAAACGCCCCCCGCAAAGCGGGAGGCGTCACAATCTGTGGACAATCCACAATGCTTATTCCGCGGCAGCCGGGGTGACGGCTGCCGGTTCGGGTTCGGTCCATTTCAGGACCGGCTTGCGGGCGGCCGTGGTTTCATCCAGTCGGCGGCGCGGGGCAAGGTATGGCGCGCCGGAGAAGCGGTCCGTTTCGCCCCGTTGAGCACTCATCACCAGGTCGCGCATGGTGGCGATAAAGAGGTCGAGTGCCGCCCGGCTTTCCGATTCCGTCGGCTCGATCAGCATGGCCCCATGAACAACCAGCGGGAAATACATGGTCATCGGATGATAGCCCTCGTCGATCATCGCCTTGGCGAAATCGAGCGTGGTGACGCCGGTATCCTTCAGGAAACTGTCATCGAACAGCACTTCATGCATGCAGGGCCGTTCGCCGAAAGGTAGGCTCATCAGGTCCTGCAGGCCGACGCGAACATAGTTGGCATTCAGCACCGCATCTTCCGACGCCTGTTTCAACCCGTCCGAGCCGTGGCTCATCATGTAGGAGAGCGCACGCACATACATGCCCATCTGGCCGTGGAAGGCGGTCATGCGGCCGAAGGGCTGTTCGCCGTCCCGAGTCGCAGTATCGGTCTCCACCAGTTCAATACCCTCATCCGTCTTGCGGATGAAGGGCAGCGGAGCAAAGGGTGCCAGACGCTCTGACAGGACAACCGGACCGGACCCGGGACCACCGCCGCCATGGGGCGTTGAAAAGGTCTTGTGCAGGTTAATGTGCATGGCATCGACGCCAAGATCGCCCGGGCGGGCCTTGCCGACAATGGCGTTGAAGTTGGCGCCATCGCAGTAGAAATAGGCATCTGCTTCGTGGATCAGATCCGCGATCTGTTTCACGTCGCGCTCAAACAGCCCGCATGTGTTCGGGTTGGTCAGCATGATGCCGGCGATATTGCCGGTGTGCTCGGCGATGGTGGTTTTCAACGCGTCCAGATCAACGGTGCCGTCATCCTTGGCGTTGATGGAAACAACCTTGTAGCCGAGCAGAGCTGCGGTCGCCGGATTGGTGCCGTGAGCGCTTTCGGGCACCAGCACGATCTTCGGATCCCGGCCGGCTGCGGTGTGCGCCGCCTTGATCGCCATCATGCCGCACAGCTCACCGTGCGCACCGGCCTTCGGGCTCATGGCAACAGCGGACATGTTGGTGGACACCATCAGCCAATGGGCAAGGGTGTCGATGAGTTCCAGCGCGCCCGGAACGGAAGACACGGGCTGCAGCGGATGAATATCGGAGAAGCCCGGCAGGCGGGCTACTTTCTCGTTCAGCCGCGGATTGTGCTTCAT
>JBNLAU010000133.1:0-11912 GCA_050302295.1 Roseibium sp.
AGACGCCGATATGCGAATCCGTGAAGCCCCCGGGAGCCTTCGTGGCAAAGCTGGCCACTTTGACCGAACCATCGGAAAAAGGCATCGGCAGGGAGATGTAATCGGTGTAGCCCTCATTGCGGAGATCAATGGTGATCGGAAACTCATCCGCCTTGGCCGGTTCCTTTTTAATGCGGACGCGAACCGGCTGTTTGGTATCGAGGACGCGTTTGACAGGGCTTTGCAGATAATCGTCGGCGGACTCCGAAGCAACTGTGTGCAGCACCAGTTTAGGAGCCCCTTCACTGGTCCAGATGGAACTTTCCGCGCGCACGTTGGGGTGTACGACCCAAATGCCGGTAGTCACGCGATCAACTGGCACATTCCCTGCCCTGAGGCGCTCGGCCACTTCGGTGACAATCTCCAGCGTCCCCTTCAATTGAGACGCATCGCTGTAAAGCCATTGTACGATGTCTGCCGCAACGATCGGTGCTTCGAGGACCATTTGCCCACGTCCTTTCAATTTCCCGAATTCAGCTCATTATATGGTGCAGCGCAAATCACCGTAAAAGAGGTCCAGCCTAATTTCGTCGCGTAAGTTGAAGTGACTTGCTCCGATTACGGCCCCGGAAGGAAAGCCGTGCTCCTGCCGGTGATCCAATAAACTGCCAGACCAGCCCACTCGCGAAAGGCCACGTCGAATCGGCGCAGTCCCTTGGAGGCCCCGCTGAACCCCAGAGATTTATCCGCCTCGCCACGTGTTCTGTAGTCCACCGGATATGCAGTCAGGCCCGTCCATCCGGCCTTCCTGAATACCCCCATGGAGCGCGGCATATGATAAGCGGACGTGACCAGAAGCCATTTCTGGTCCGGCTGCGGATCGACGAGCTTTTTGCTGAGCGTTGCGTTTTCCCAGGTGTTTCTGGAAGCGTCCTCTAAAACCACCCTATCGGGTGAAATGCCGAAGTCCTCAAAAAGACGGGCTGCACCTTCCGCTTCAGTCGCCTGGGAGGAGACGATAAGGCCCTGACCTCCCGTGTGGATGACTTTCGCTTCCGGCATACGCGCGGCAAGGCGCGCGGTGATGGTGATGCGTTCTGCTGACATCGTCAGCGCGGTGTCTCCGCGTCCGCCGGTAACGATGGTGTCGACTGCGCCGCCCAGCACAATAATTCCGTCATATCCGCTGACGTCCGATGGCTTTTGAAATCGCTCCTCCAGAGGCAGGATCAGCCAGTTCGCCGAGGGAGAAAATCCGCAAATCACCAATCCGAGCGTACCCGCCCAGACAAGTCGACGGCCGCTCTTCCGGCGCTTCGATCCGGCACTCAGCAAAAGGCCGAGCAAAACGAGCGCGAGCAGGAAGTTGGACGGCTGGATCAGAAAATATCCGACCTTGGCGATATAAAAAAACATGCTTCGATTCCGTCATGAAGTTCAGAAAGGCGAAGGGATCGCCGGAAACAGACATTTTTGAGGCTGCCGGACGCTCCTCGGTCACGCTCCCGGACAGCCAGTTTCAACAATCGCGCTGAACGCGCCTTGCGCCGCCGAAGCGCCTCGCAAAGCGCGCCTCCCACCGCATGGGAAACTATTGTCGTTTTTAACAAGGGCTAAATTCGTGATCAGCGTCACAGAAACCGAAACCCGTTCGCGGCAGGTTATCGGCATCGTTTTAAAGGCGAAAGCGAGGGCAGCCAGATGACACTCTATATCAAACTTGGCGGACGCAGGGCCATCACGCAGGCGATGCCGCGCCTTCAAGCGCGCCTTGAACAGGATACCCGCTTCGCCTTCGACAGCTTCCGGAAAGAATTCGAATGTTCAGACGATCTGTGCGAGTTTCTAATCTTCCTGTTCGGCGGGGCTCCTTTCTATGACGGCAAGCCCGTCTACGAACTTCTGTCCCCCGTCTGCACCAGCGCCGATGTCTATGAACAGTTTGTCGATCACCTTGTCAGCGTATTCCTCGGCAGCAAATTCTCCGGCGAGGATGAAACGAACTTGCGGCGCCTGATGGAACGGCTTCGTCCTCAGGTTCTCAGCCCCAAACCCGCCGCGCCGGTCCTCGTCTATTCCGCCGGAAAGGACATCCTGAGCGCTTAAGGCATGGATCCATTAAAAAACGCCGGCGGAGCGATCCGCCGGCGTTTTTGATTTAAACGCGCGCTGGAAGGACTTCAGCCCAGCTCGTCCACGCTGGAGACCACCTTACCGACCAGGCCGTACTCGATGCCCTCCTCCGGGCTCATCCAATAGTCGCGGTCGGTGTCTTTTTCGATCCGTTCGATCGGCTGACCCGTTGCATCGGCAAAGATCTTGTTCAACCGGTCGCGCATCTTGATGATTTCCTTGGCCTGGATCTCGATGTCCGTTGCCATGCCGCCGGCGCCACCGGACGGTTGATGCAGCAGGAATCGGGTGTTCGGCGTGCAGAAGCGCTTGTCCTTCGGCACGGACACATAAATCAGGGCTCCGGCACTGGCGACCCAGCCCATGCCAAGAATGCGCACTTCCGGTGCGACAAACTTGATCGTGTCATGAATCATGTCACCCGACTCCACATGCCCTCCCGGTGAGGACACGATCACGGTAATCGGATCGTTGGAAACCTGTGCCAGGGCCAGCAAGCGGGAACAGACGTCGCGGGCCATTTCCTGAGTCACCGGACCGGTGATCAGGACTGTACGCGCTTCGAACAGATGCTTGTCGACCTGGATCGACTGCTGGCTCTTGGTCTTTTCCTCGTCGTCTTCCTCGAGGCGGGCAGGCACCGTGGTCGAATAGTTTTTCATGCGCAGGATTAAGCTCCCTTGGCTGTTGGGCCGGTCGTCCCGGCGTTTTCAACGGATGAACGGACAGGTCCGCCACCCCGGCATTGATCCATGTGTAAGCGATGTGCGGAGCACTCGCAAATGGTGTGATCCTGAATAGCGCGAAAACAGTTATCAGAAAGGCAATACGACATCAGCCAATACGCATCAATCGCTGCGCGGCACTTGGTTTTCTATCGCCTTTTCCCGCCGCCCGGCAATGAAATGCCAGGCCAGCATGATCGCGAACGGAAAGGAAGGCCACACGAACCACAATGTGGACAAACCTGAGGTCACGAGGTTGAGTGCGAAGAAAAAGCCGATCATGAAAACGCAACTGCGCACTTTGCGCGGCTGCGCTCTCAGCCAGCGGCGCGTCTGCTCGAAGCCGTTAGCGATCGCCTGCGTGTCCTTGTCCCATTCCGGCTGAGCCCTTTCGCCGCTTGAATCATTTGCCGCTTCGCCCGACTCTTCATGCGTCTTGCTCTCTTCAAGAGCGTTGCTTCCGCCGATGCGGACCGAGTAGGTTTCGACGGGATCGGCGACATTCTTGACATGTTGCGGCCCCAAGGCATCAAATCCCAGCGCCATCTTGGTCTTCACCTGGTCATAGACCGACTGCGACAACATGATGCCGCCCGTAGGCGCAATTTCCTGAAGCCGCGCGGCGACGTTGACACCATCGCCGTAGATGTCGTCCCCCTCAACCATGATGTCGCCGAGATTGATGCCAACCCGGAATTCCATACGGTTCAGGTTCGGCAATTCGGAATTGCGGTGGGACAGCTCGGTCTGAATGTCGACCGCGCATTGCACGGCTTCCATGACGGAGGCAAATTCAATGATGACCGCATCGCCCCAGGTATTCACGATCCGGCCGTTGTGACGGTCCGTCATGGAAGACATCACGGAACGATAGGCCTTGAGCCGATCCAGTGTGCCGTCCTCGTCGCGCGCCATCAGCCTGGAATACTGCGCGACGTCTGCGCACATGATCGCCGCCAGACGCCGCTTTACCCGTTGCATGCTCTTACCCCTACTTACTCACATCTAGGAATGGTAAGCCGCACTCCAAATTGCAAGGGAGTATCGACAGACGATCTCCCCGTCCACGAGCATACTCCACGTGGGGACGCAGGTCGTCAAAGATCTCCCGCAAGGTCACGCAGCGCCGCGAGCGCCTCCTCGGCCCGTTCTTCCGGCACAAACACATGGTCATGGAAAAAAGCGGCAACGACATTCGCCGAAATGCCCTTGGCGGTCAGGGCGGCCGAGATTGCCGCGGTGAGCCCGACGGCTTCCAGCGACGAATGCACTGTCAGCGTGATCCGGCGAAACCATTCGGCTTCCGCCAGCCCCAGTTCCCGCGCACGTTCCACCGGCAGGATAGCCGTCAGGCCTTCAGTCTCTGAAAAAAGACCGATCGGCTCGTAGTCCGCCAAGTCTTTCAAGGACTTGGACGCGAAGGTGCAGAAAACGTAAGGAACCGGGTCCAGCATCGGGCGCATCTGTGCAATCAGGGTATCGAGGTCGGTTTCGCCGGTCATGGAATGACTCACTGCTAAAGTGTCTTGCGCATCAAGGGACGCCGCGGGCTCCTGCGGGCGATCTCCTCAAACCCGGCACGATAGAAGACAGGAGCAATGCCGACAAACCCCTCCCCCCATTGAAGAGGCTTTTCCGTTTCTATGGGACAGGCGTCCAGAAAACGGGCTCCCTGCGCACGCGCGTGATCGGTCGCGGCTGCCAGCAGCTGTCCCATGAGCCCGGATTTTCGGTAACCGTTGCGTATGTAGAAACAGGTGACTGCGTGGGTCGCGCGTACCTGCTCATCGTCATCGGTCTCCAGGGGATGGGTCGTCTTGCCAAGTTGAAACCGCAGGTACTTCGCGCGCGGGCCGACAGAAATCCAGCCGACCGCCGTCTCCCCCTGGTAGGCAAGAAGGCCGGGCTCCGGCCCCTCGCTCACCTTGCCGTGGAAGGCCTCGCGCCGCTCAGAGCGCGTCATGGCGTTCCAGTCCTTGCCGCGCAAGAATGGCCACATGCACCAGCATCCGCCGCTGGCCCCCCGTTCGGGGCCGAACAGATCAACCAGATCGTCCCAACGATCCGGCGTCAACGGGCGAAACTGTATGGTTGGGTCTGTCATTGGGGTTCCTCGCGGAATTTTCACAGTCAAACAGATCCTTGCTCAATTTCCGAGGCGAAGAAAGGCCAACGAAACAGGATGGATTTCAATCTGCTAAACGGCGTTAACATTTGAACCGCCTTGCCCTTTCAAGGTCAGACAAGCAATCACTTATTGCAGGTATTTGATCCGCGAGGATTGCAGCCGCTGTGAACGATCTTGCATGAAGTGCCCTTGAACTTCTTGCAGTTATTCAGGGCACTGATTTCCGCATATTTTTTTGCTTCTCGCCCCCAACTCCAACCGCAATGCTCACTATCAGCACTTATTGCGAACGCGTAATAGCCTTTCCGAATAGATTTATCTTCAAGTCTTTTGGCGCATACTCTCTTGGATCTTTCTGAGGCCTCTGCAACCAAGACCGACGTCCCTGCCCAAAACATAATCGAAATAAAAACAATCAAGAACTTCTTCATTGAAACCAATTCACTTCCATAATCTAGATAGTTGTTATATTGCCTACAAAATGCCTGCCATAGTCGGACAGTCTCTCTGAATGTTGCCATTCTTTGCTTTCAAGCACATATCTTGAAGGAATTTTACTGTCAATTATGCGGATACATACGCAACTTTCCAAATGCATCGGTAATTTAGAAAGCTGATCTCTAGATAACAGTTTCGCCAAGGTCATCGAAGTCGCTCTATTTCCCTGGGGCGTCAGCCATCAGTCAATGAAATATGTACTTTGCCGGAAACCAGTCTCGCCACACTTCCCAGTTGCCGCCGCAATCCCGGTCATTTTCTCCCTCAAATCACAGTGGGATGCACATACATCTGGACCGAGATTTCCGTGCTCCTCACACCGTCGGGTGCCATGGTCCTTCGACAAACTCCGCCTCGTCGTCGCCGGGCCAGGTAGGCATCGAGATGCAGATAAATTTCAGCGCAGCGTTTCCTGTGCACCGGTACTGAAAGGCGGTCTTGAGAGGGATATCGATGGATACCCCGGATACGAGATCAATGATGCTTTCCTCGGCCCCGTCGCTGCGCCAGATCTGTCCTTCGCCTTCCAGCACGTGCCAGAATTCACTGACAGTCCTGTGCCGAGTGGCCCTGTTGACCTGTCCGGGCGGCACCGTTGAATGGATCATGTTGCCGGGCGGGCCATCCATGATGAAGCGGATATCAGCGCCTGCCGGAGATCTGGCATCCGGTGTTTCCGGCAGTCTGGTCTGTTTCATGACGTTCCCTCATGCGCCCGTAGCTCAGGCCGTCTTGTTGAAGATCTCGCGGCCGATCAGCATCCGGCGGATTTCAGAGGTTCCGGCGCCGATTTCGTAGAGCTTGGCATCGCGCAGAAGACGGCCGGTCGGGTATTCGTTTATGTAACCATTTCCGCCGAGAAGCTGGATCGCATCCAGCGCCAGCTTGGTCGCGTTTTCCGCCGCATAAAGGATCGCCCCGGCCGCGTCTTCACGCGTGGTTTCTCCCCGGTCACAGGCCCTGGCGACCGTATAAACATAGGACTTGGTGGCATTCATGATCACGTACATGTCCGCAACCTTGCCCTGAACCAGCTGGAAAGTGCCAATCGGCTGGCCAAACTGCTCGCGCTCATGAACATACGGTATGACCACGTCCATCGCCGCCTGCATGATGCCGACGGCTCCGGCGGCCAGAACGGCACGCTCGTAGTCGAGACCGGACATCAGCACATTGACGCCCTTGCCGACTTCGGCAAGCACGTTTTCCTCCGGCACTTCGCAGTCCTGGAACACCAGCTCGCCGGTTTCCGAGCCGCGCATGCCCAGCTTGTCCAGCTTCTGGGCCACAGAGAAGCCCGGAAAATCCTTTTCGACCAGAAAGGCGGTGATGCCCTTCGGCCCTGCGTCAGGATCGGTCTTGGCGTAAATGATCATGGTGTCGGCGGACGGGCCGTTTGTGATCCACATCTTGGAGCCGTTCAGGATGTAGCGGTCACCCTTTTTCTCAGCCCGTAACTTCATGGAAACGACGTCGGACCCCGCGCCAGGCTCCGACATGGCAAGCGCGCCCAGGTGTTCGCCGGATACCAGCTTTCCAAGGTAGCGCTTTTTCTGATCGTCATTGCCCCAGCGGCGCAGCTGGTTCACGCAGAGGTTGGAATGGGCACCATAGCTGAGGCCGATGGAGGCAGATGCCCGGCTGACCTCTTCCATGGCGATGCAATGTTCCAGATACCCCAGACCGGACCCGCCCCACTCCTCTTCCACTGTGATACCGTGAAGGCCGAGTTCCCCCATTTCCGGCCAGATTTCGCGCGGGAACCAGTCCTCGCGGTCGATCTTTTCGGCCAAGGGCGCGATGCGGTCCTGGCTGTAGGAACGGACCGTGTCGCGCAGCATGTCCGCGGTCTCGCCCAGATCAAAGTTGAAAGACGGAAAATCATTGCGGATCATCGTGTTACCTCCCAAGCTCCCGAGGTCAGGAGCGATCGTAGCGTACAAAGTCACTCAGGACGCCGATCCGGTCGTAGAGCTGCCGGGCGCGAGCGTTGTGATCGTGGGTGTGCCAATAGACATTGCCGCTTGCCGACGGCTCCCTGTCGGCCTCGGCATAGACGGCTTCGATAAGCTTTCTTCCAGCCCCGCCTCCGCGCAAACCCGCGCTGACAAACAGATCTTCCAGATAGCAGGTCGACAGGGTGGACCAGGTGCTGTTGTGGAAGAGAAAGTGGACCAGACCGACCGGCTCACCATCCCTGATGGCGACAAAGCCTCTGTGCCCGCTCTCTGAAAGCAGCCGTTCAAACAGGGTTTCGGTGACCTCCGGAGCAAGATCCTGCTCGTAGAAATCCAGATAGGCCTGCCAAAGCACTTTCCAAGCGGCCTGGTCCGGCCGCTGCAGAGGTCTGACGGTGACAGTGCTCATGGCCTTCAGTCCTTCACGCCGGGGACACTCATAAGGGTGAACAGCCCCGTTGCCACATGAACCTGAGTACCATCGTCAAGGCCGTAGACATCAGCGCGGGCAATTGTCAGCGTCCGCCCGGACTTCACCACCCTGCCCCGCGCCAACAACAGCGGCTGGTTGGCCGGGTTGAGAAGATTGATCTTGTATTCGCTGGTCAACACTCCGGTTTCGGGCGCGAACAGGCTCAAAGCCGCGTAGCCCGCAGCGCTGTCGGCGATCGAAGAGGTCGCGCCCGCATGGAAGAACCCGTGCTGCTGGGTCAGTTCCGGGCGCATTTCCAATTCCAGATCGACACCGCCCGGCGCCAGATGAACGATTTTCGCCCCGAGAAGCGTCATGAAATTCTGGGCAGCGAAGCTGGACCTGACACGTGCGCTCCAGTTCGGATCCCTCGGTGACATATCCATTCAGGCGTCCTCCGACTTTGCGCGGCCGCCAAGTTCGGCAATTCGCGCCCGGGCACCGGATTCCACTTCATCCAGTTCGAGCAAAGTCAGCTCTATGTCGCGCTGTTTTTCAAGCAACTCGTTCCGCCGCGCATCGATCTTGTCCAGGAGCAGGCGCAATTGCCCGGTTTCCCCGGGAGCGCTACCGTACATCTCGATCATTTCCTTGATCTCGTTCAGCGAAAACCCGAGGCGTTTGCCGCGCAGGATCAACTTGATGCGTGTCCGGTCTCCGGGCGTATAGAGACGCTGGCGGCCGCGCCGCGACGGAGCGATCAGCCCTTGCGCCTCGTAAAAGCGCAAGGTGCGTGTGGTAATGTCGAATTCCTGTGTCAGCTGGGTGATGGTATAATAGCGTTGCATGCCCGCTCCTTGTCACTGGGCACAGTTCCGCCTTTTTACCTTAAAGTCAATACATCTGCTTTATTTATTAAATTGCAAATAGTTACCCATCAAGATTTCAATGACTCCAGATCAAGATCGGCTTGCAGGACGTTGAGGTCCACATCGCCTGAGATTCCCTTCACCGTGCCCCTGTTGTGATACTGCCAGATGGTCCAGTCCCCCGCATAGGAGGGTGAATGCCATATGGAGCGCGTCCACAAGCGCCGGTTCAGGCCCCGCCCTTTCAGATAGGCGAAATAAAATTCTTCAGTCACGTAGAAAAGGATCTTCTTGCCGGTTGCCTGCTCAACCTGACTGGCGAAGTCGCTGATATCCCGAAGGACCTCCTCAACAGGTGGTCGCCGCGCGCAATTGCCCCCGAATTCAAGATCCACCACCGGCGCAAGCATGTCCGGTTCACTGGGGAGCACGTTCAGAAAATTCTCGGCCTGCTGGCTTCCCGGTTTGCACAAGCTGAAGAAGTGATACGCGCCCCTGGCGATCCCAGCGGCCCCTGCCGATGCCCAGTTTCTGGCAAAGGCGCTGTCCTTGAAGTCCCCGCCTTCACTGGCTTTCATATAAACAAAGGCGATATCATCGCCCGCGACTTGATCCCATGCGATATCACCCTGATGATGGGAAATGTCTATGCCGCGAATGGGATAGTCGTCCCGGTCAGGCTCCCAGCTCATGAAGAAAAACGCCGCTCCAATAATCGAGATCACACCGCCGACCACAACGTAGAACGAGGTCCGCAACATTGCCTGCAAGAATTTCATGCCCCTACCCGAAAGCTTGAATCGTTCGCCCGAGCTTCACGCAAAGATCTTAATATTCAAGACAAAAAATTTGGCCAGAGCGGTGCAGCAGCCAGTTCAAGGATATTGCCGTCCGGATCATTGAAATAGAGGCTCTTGCCGCCTGCGGGCCAAGTCACTTCGCTTATGATTTCGACGCCTTCTTCTGAAAGATAGCGCCGCCACGGCTCCAGCTGATCCGAGGCAATCCGGAAGGCAAAATGGCTATGACCGCTAGTGTCGTGCCCCGGCACGAGACCGCCCTCCGTTTGCACGTCCGCTCCCGTATGGCCTCGATGAAAGACCAGAAGAGCCTGCGCCGGCCCCGCGTCATAGGCAAACAGCCGCTCGCCGGCAACCATCCGCTTGAGCCCGAGCACTCCTTCATAGAAGGCATGCGCCGCCGCCATGTCATCGACATAGACCGCAGTTTCAAGAATGCCGTCAATTGCGGGTCGAGGGTGCGAACTCATAGCATTTTACCTTCAGACGTCAGCCCGGCACGGTAGCGCAAGGAAAGCCCGCAGAGCCATGCCGCATCATAACGCAAAGGCGCCAGCGAGACCCTTAAGACCGGCCCGAAGCAATCTTACTTTACAGCGCCCCACCCGCAAACCAGCTCTGCGCAATGCAAACAAATTGCCGTTTCCGGAGCCAGAAAACATCCAGCGGCGTATTTCATCTCCAGGAAGGCGCCACGCTCCGCGAGAAGCAGATCAATCTCGCCCATTGAAACCACACAGCGATGATGGATCACATACTGATTGCAGCTCTCGGCCATCAGAGGGATTCAGCTCTCCGGCGGCAGCGGACACGACTGGAAGAGGGCCGCCCTGATTATCCCTTAGGGCGCCCCGGCTCCGCAGGTTGAAGTCACGGCCACGGGCAGCGGCCGCGCCGGTTCGTCAGACCACGGTCAGTTTGACGTCGATGTTATTGCGGGTTGCATTGGAATAAGGGCAAACCTGATGAGCCTTGGCGGTAATGTCTTCCGCGACCTGCTTTTCCAGACCCGGCAGCGAAACTTCAAGCGCCACTTCCAGCCCGAAACCACCTTCCGATCGCGGCCCGATGCCCACGGTTGAAACGATCGAAGTATCGGCGGGAATGGCAACCTTTTCCTGTCCGCCGACAAATTTCAGCGCACCGATGAAACAGGCCGCGTAGCCTGCGGCAAACAGCTCTTCAGGGTTGTTGCCCTCGCCGCCCGCACCGCCAAGTTCCTTCGGCGTGACGAGGTTCACCTGGAGCGATCCGCTCAGGGTTTCTGCCGATCCGTCGCGCCCGCCGGTTGCCTTGGCCCTGGTCTCATACAGCACATCTACAGCCATCAACTCGTTCCTCTTCAGTTTCGGTTTGGTCAAAAGATTTCTATTTCACCGCACACGATTCAATCGTACACGATATAATTTATTCACATATACAACCCTCTTGGACAGGTCAACTGGTTGCGACCATATCGCGCGCGATTTATAAGGCTCTCATGAGCGACACGACTGACCAGATGTCTCTTTTGGACGCGATTGGTTTACCCGCGCCGGAAGAGAATAAGAAAACAGACAAAAAACCGCGGACGGCCGCTGAAAAGCCAACGGTCAAATCGCGCAAAAAGCCCGCGGGCAAGAGCAGGACAAGTCCTGCCGAGGACATGGAAACTCCGGCGCGTGAAACTTCATTCGAGCAAGCGGATGAAGACAGCGCAGTCCAGCCTGCAGCAGGCACCGCACCGCAGGATGTTGGCAACCCGGCCCCCGGCGCCCCATCGCCGAAAGACACGCTGACGCTCGACAAATATGTCTGCTTTGCGCTCTATTCGGCCAATCACGCCATGCACGGGGTCTACAAGACGCTCTTGAAGGAAGTCGGGCTCACCTATCCCCAGCTCCTGGCCATGACGGTGCTGTGGGAAACAAATAATGTTCCGGTTGGCGCCATTACGTCAAAGCTTCAGCTCGACACCAACACGCTGACGCCGCTCCTGAAACGGCTGGAGGCCATGGGATTGGTCACCCGCACGCGCAACACCAAGGACGAGCGCCAGGTGATCCTGAAACTGACGCGCAAAGGCCGGGCACTGCAGAAAAAGACCGAGCATTTCGGCCACTGCATCTATTCCGCGACAGGCTTGTCGCTGGAGGAAGTTACGGATCTGCAGGAGAAAATCATGAAACTGCGGGACAATCTGCGCCAGGCTGAACTGGACTGATCGCAGCAGCGCCCGACGAAAACGTCAGAACGGCAGACCGAACCAGAGCGCGGCGATGCCGAGAAACGCGAAGAAGCCGACGACATCCGTCACGGTGGTCACGAAAACGCTTGAGGCAATCGCCGGGTCGATATTCAGCCTGTCGAGCAGGATCGGGATCAGCAGGCCTGACAGACCGGCAAACAGCATGTTGATGATGATCGCCCC
>JBNLAU010000134.1:0-18121 GCA_050302295.1 Roseibium sp.
GACACCTGTCCCGCCGATTGCGCCGCCACCAAGCCGCCTATCTGCGCAAAAAGAGCACCATATCCGGCCTGCTGCTCCGCCAGAGGTTTCTGCAAAACGGCTGCAATTTGTGCTGCCGGCTGCTGCGTCACCGGCGTTGCGCCGGTCCCGGCGGATTGCGGTGCGGAAGAGGCTGCTGCTCCGGTATACGCCTGTGCAGGCACGGCGCGGGCGCCTTGCACCGAAACACCGGAAAGAGTGACGGAAAGCGGTTGGAGATTTTGCGCCGAAAACGTCTGGGCGCGCACTGCGCCCGCTGCTGGCGGCGGCGTGCCGGTCTGGCCCGCAAGTACGGCTTCGGACGAAGGCGGTGCTGAATTGACGCTGGTGGCCACGGATGCCTGACCGGGCTGGAAGGCGGAAACGGTCTGCGCACCCGGCAAAGACGCCGAAGCCCCGGGAACCTGTAGTGGCTGGCTGGAAGCGCCGGCTGCAGTTGCCGGCTGTGCTCCGGCAGGAAGGGCCTGACCGGCGGCGGCTTGCGATCCCTGAGCGGGCGGCGCCTGGGGCGCAGTTGCTCCGCCCGATGCGTTAGGCAGGGCTGCTCCCGTTTGCGGCAGGGGCTGAGAAGAAGGTGCCGGCAGGGCGCTTGCAGATTGAAGCGCAGCACCGGATTGGGCTGAAACCGGCGCCCGACCGGCGGTGTTTCCCACGGCCTGCTGTGTCGACGCAGCTTGCGGACCATCAGCTTGCTGAGTACCTGCCGGTGTCCCTTGTGCTGCGGCAGGTGTTGTTGTTCCCGAAACGCTCTCCTGGGGCACGGGACTTGGGCTGTTTGACAAAGGCGCGCCGCCCGTGCCCGGTGCCGTCGCTTGCCCGGCGGCCTGCGCCGCGGGAGCGGATTGAACGCCGGTTTGCGAAGAACCTGCCTGCCCTGCATCTGAAGCTGCTGCCGCGCCTGCATTCACATTGCCGGCCTGCACAGGCGAACCGGCTTGTGTTGTCACCTGCGGCGCTTGTCCCGGAATGCCCGGCTGGCTCTGAACCGGAGTGGCGCCGGAAGCTGGTGCGCCCGCTGATGCCGGAGCGGAGGACTGCCCCTGACCACTTGATGGGCTCTGCCCAGCTGGCAGATCCACCGGCTGCGATGCCGGCCCCGGAGGCGGGGCAAGCGTGGAGCTTTGAGGGGCTGTCGGCCCGGCCTGACCTGCTGCTGGTATCGCGGCTCCGCCCGGTGCGGGAGAAACGGGCACCGGCTGCCCCTCACCTCCGCCGCCCTGACCTGCAGGGGCCGCTGAGCCTGAAAGGGTCTGGACCAGATGGGCCAGCACCGGCGCCGGCCTCGCCACGGTAGCGCTTCCTGCCGTCTGCGATGGGAGGACCTGAGCATTTGGTGAGACGCCCTTTACCGGCGAACCCTGTGTCTGCGCTGCCGCCGGATCGGCCGATTTGAGCGTTGTAATCTGGATCGATGGCTGCTGCTTGCTACCCGAAACGGTCACCGTCACATCCGCCCCAACCGGCAGCGGCTGGGACACGCGCAGGTCCACCCTGGCGTCCGCGGTTGCCAGACGCACAACGCCTCCCGGCATGTTCGCCTCCACCTTGGCTTTCAGCTCCGTGCCCGGTTCCAGTCCCTGGACTGCCGTGCCGCTACCTGTGCTCTGGGGGAGCGGCTGCGCGCTCACCGTCTCAACCATCACACCTTCCCTGAGTGTCGCAACAATTCAAAAAACATATGGGCGGAGTATGGCGGCTTTCTTAATGCTTGCCCAGACTTGACCCTTATCAAAGCAAAACGCTCATTCCACCAGCATAGTGCTGTCTCAAGCCGGTTCGAGGCACGAGCACGCCGGCCCTGAAGGACGAAGGACAAAGAGAGTGCGGCCCGCATTCCCCTGGCACCTTCCCCGCAAAAGGAGATGCCGCGTGAACTGGATGGATCGCCTGAACGAGCGCGCTGAGCTGATGGGCAGAATGCTGGACACCATAGGCGCGATGAAGAAAATTCCCGCCAGCGCACAAACAGAAGCAGCCTTCCGGTCAGCGGCGTTCCGCTGTATCAGTTGCAAGGAAACCGAGGTTTGCAAAAAATGGCTCGACAGTCATCCTGAAGGCGCAGGCAAGGCCTTGCCTGAATGCCCGAATGCGTCACTGTTCAACAGCTGGCTGGAAAGCTGAGACAGGCTCAGCTTTTTAACCTGTGCCGGCCGAGCCAATAAGTCAGGCTGCCCGCCAGCGCGCCGCCGACAAAGCGGAACGGAAACATTGCCAGAGCGCCAGCATCCTGAGACATCAGCAAGGGCAGATGAAGTAAGCCTGCGGTTGCCTCCAGGATCAGGGACAGCGCCGCCGCGGCAAAACCGGCGAGCCACAGCTTTCCGGCACTGTCCGCACGCCATCCCAGATATCCGCCGATCAAAAGCGCAATCGGATTGAACAGGCCCGAAAGCCCGAAGAGGTCGAACCAGGTGTCTGAGAGCATCGTCATTCGCTCCTCTTACTGCGAGCTGTCCAAAAATGCGAGCATCTTTTGGTACCTGTTCAAGGCATGAGCTCCAGAAAAAATCGTCGTGATTTACTTCGGGAAAACAACAGATACAACTGCCCAATCATTTATCCCAAATATTTACCTAGTTAATACATTAATTGCCGCGACCATATGAACCAGTACTCATCTGATTGTTCGACTTTTGTTTTTTGCAACTGTGTGCTAGCCTAATTATTGAGTGTATTTTGCCACTTACTACCAAGATTCGTCCTGCTATAGGTAAGACTTAACAACCATGTCTTTGCTTTCATCTGCCGAAGCCGACGATCCAACTGTTGAAACGCTGAGCAAGACCGACCGCAGGCTGGCCATTCTCTGTCGTTATTGCGGCCGGTTCCGCTATATGAACTCCTCGAAGTTTTCCGGACATCAAAAGATCTCGGAATTGAGCGAGACCCTTACCTGTGGAACGTGCGGATCCACTGATGTCAGTGCCGTGGCGGTTTCCCGCAATCCTGAAAACGGCTATTGGCCCGCGGAACACAGCTAATAATTTGTTCTTTCAGGCGGCATCTCATGCCAAGCACAACATGACAATGACAGCCGATCAGTCCACGACGTCGGGTCTATCTCCCATCAAGTAGCGCGGTCCCCGGCCGTGCCGGGCGGCAGCGTCGCCGGCGTTATAAAGCCGGCAGGATTTCATCGACAGACAGCCGCAGCCGATGCAGGAGTCCAGCTTGTCGCGCAGCGCGGTCATGCGCTCGATCCGCTGATCCAGATGAACACGGAAATCCTTGCCGATCCTTGTCCAGTCGGCCTTGGTCGGCGCTCTGCCTTCCGGCAATCCTTCCAGCTGCTTGGCAATTTCGGCAATCGAAAACCCGAACTCCTGTGCCACAAGCACAAAGGACAGCCGGCGGATGTCGGCGCGCAGAAACCGTCTTTGCCCGCCCTTGTTCCGGGCAGGATGAACCAAGCCTTTTTCCTCGTAAAACCTGATGGCCGACACGGCAAGTCCGGTTCGATCTGCCAGCTCACCGATAGTTAGAAAATCGCCTGCCTTCATAACCTTTTACAACTTTTTCCATTTTCGCTCTTGACCTCAACTTAACTTGAGGAATTATCTCCAGTGTCCGGAACAAGTCAAATCTTGAAAGGACAAGACATGAGCACTGCATTCCTGGAGCATGTGAATGTGACCGTCAGCGATCCTGCTGCCACCGCGAAACGGTTGGAGGAGTGGTTCGGCTGGAAGGTACGCTGGAAAGGGCCCGCCAAGGACGGCGGCACCACCTATCATGTCGGCAATGAAACCAGTTACGTGGCGGCCTACAAACCGGCGAATACAACTGACCCAGTGAAAGAAAACAGTTACAGCCATCATGGCGGTCTCAACCATATCGCAGTCGTCGTGGACGATCTGGATGCCACCGAAGCACGCATCAAGGCCGGTGGTTACAAGACCCATAATCACGCCGACTACGAACCGGGCCGCCGGTTCTATTTCGATGACGATGACGGCATTGAGTTTGAAGTCGTCAGCTACGCGGGCTGAGTATCCGGCGGGCAGCCGGCGGGTCCTCCCGCCGGCCCCTCCTTGTTTCAGTGCCCCGAAAGCACCAGGGTCTGGATCGGGTGCAGCAATGCCTGGATGCGCAGCAACATGGCATGTACGAGCCCGACCGTGTCGACCGCGTGCAGGAAGACGAACTCTCCGGTGCCGATCGGCTCGCCGGACGTCAGCCGGTCGTGGTTGCTGGTATAGGCATTGACTATACAGGTTGCACCGGGCGGCAAATCCTTCAGGCCGTTTGGATAGAGCGGCTCGAGAATTGTAGTGATCGTTGACGGTTTGGCCGCCTGCGCCGTGTCAGAAAGCTGGCTCCCGGCATTCACTTGCCCGGAGGCGATCTGGGTCTGTACCTGTGTGACAATCAGGGGGATCACCGTGAAGGGAACAGAAGCGCAAAACGCCTCTGCAACCATGCCCGGTCTCATTACCTGCGCTTCGATCTGTCCGAAACCGGCAACAATGCGCTCGCGCTGTGCGTCTTTCGGAACGAGGATGCCGGCGGGCCGCATCAGCGGATTTACGATATCGCCCTTGCGCAGAACGAACTGGGTGACCGTGCCGTCGACACCGGCATAAACTGTCATCTTGGACAGTTCGACTTCGGTTTCGGCCAGACGTGTTTCCGAGCTTTCAAGGCGGGCTGGCAGGGCCACATTGATTTTGACGTCGACCAGGTTCTTGTTGGCCTGCGCCGCTTTCAAGGCCCCTTTGCGCGCAGCGACCGTGTTCTGGAGTTTTTCAATGTCCCGCTCACTGACGACATTGGCATTGCGCTGAAAAAGCTCCTGACGCGTGTCCAGTTCATCCTGAGCCTGTTTCAGCGATGCTTCCGCCTGCTCCACCTGAGCGGACGCGACATCAAGCTCACCTCTTGCGAGCGCGATTTCCCCCTGAACTTCCGCCACCTGCTTGCGGGCCGTAGCGACGTCAGCCTGCTGGCGGCTGCTGTCCAGCCTGAAGATCGGATCCCCTGCCTTGACTTCGCTTTCCAGTCCCACCGCCAGGTAGACCTCCTCCACCCGGCCGGATCCTTCCGGCAGGATCGGGATCGTCCTGAAGGCGGAGACGGCACTGTTTGCGGTTGGATGGTAATAGAAGATCAGCGTGATGAGCGACACTGTGAGCATCAGGCAAAGAACGATGCCGTAGCGTAGCTCGTACCAGACAGAATAAAGGGTGATTTCGATGCCGATGCGCTTGCCCTGGACATAGCGGCGGATCAGGTAGTCCGGCAGAATCGTAAGGAGCGAACAGAATATTAGCTCAAACATTCGTCGCCTCCTTTTCCGTCTGAAGGTTTGCCTGCTGCTGTCCGGTGCCTGCCATTTCGGCCAGAGTTCCGCCATCGCCGCCCTCAGTTTCTTCGGCTTCAGCCTCCGCGCCCTCATCTTCGTCGTCATACCTTGCGTGCATCTCTGATGAGACGCCTTGTGTTCCTGCCATACGGCTCAACGAATGGGCCATGGACTTCAGAGGCGTCCGGAAATCCGGAAGCTGGACGAAGGCGAGCAAAAGAGCGGCGACCCAGAAGATGTTGTTGTGGGTGAACAGTGCCAGGAGGCCGAGTATGGCAACGAGCTCAAACTGAACCCGGCCGTGTTTGTGAGCGAGGCGTTCGGGCAAGGAATGCAGATGCAGGTAAAAAGTGCCCAGCAGCACAACACCGACAATGAGCACCACAAGCATGGTGGTCATCAAAGGGTCGCCCCCGTCAGCCGACGGAACAAAGCCAGGCAGATGATGGGGGGCCAGTTCATGCGCGTTTTCAGCCATTCGCTTCTCCCTGAAACACGTGGCACACCGCAGGACGGTCTGCGGCACGCTTTCACATTAAAGAAGAAACTGACGCGTGCATGGAAAAAATTGAGACTTTGGCGAATCCTGACGCAACGATTGCAAGTCTTTAGGACCGTCTCCCAAGCCGTTCGCCGCCTGACATAACGTCAACGCGGCGCCATGCGGATGGCGCCGTCCAGGCGAATGGTTTCGCCGTTGAGCATGTCGTTCTCGCAAATGGATTGCACCAGCTTGGCATACTCTACAGCCCTGCCGAGACGGGACGGAAAAGGCACCTGCTGGCCCAGACTGTCCTGAACTTCCTGCGACAGGCCAAGCAGCATCGGCGTTTCGAAGATCCCCGGTGCGATCGTCATTACCCGGATGCCCGACTTGGAAAGATCACGCGCGACCGGCAGCGTCATGCCCGCAATCCCCGCTTTGGAAGCGGCATAGGCCACTTGCCCGATCTGGCCGTCGAACGCGGCAACGGAGGCCGTTGAAACGATCACCCCGCGTCCACCGTCGTCCGTTACAGGCTCCTGCGCAGCCATTCCTGTCGCGGCAATGGAGAGGCATCGGAACGAGCCGATCAGGTTCACCGCGATCACTTTTTCGAACATGTCCATCGGATGAGGCTCACCGCGGGATGTCGTCTTGGCGACGGGCGCGATTCCGGCACAATTGACCAGAATGCGCTCCTGGCCATGCGCCATGCGAGCCTTTTCGAAGCCAGCTTCCACGCTCGCCTGATCTGTCACGTCAACTTCGGCAAACACCCCGCCGATTTCTTGCGCGACGGCTTCGCCCTGGGCTCCGTTCCGGTCAAACAGGGTCACTCTGACGCCTTCTGCGGCCAGCATGCGCGCCGTTGCGGCGCCAAGTCCAGATGCGCCGCCGGTCACGACGGCAGCAAGCGATGAATCCAGTTTCACGAGAGCCTCCAGAAAGTACAATTCATTGAAAACAATGAAGTTAATCTATCGTATTGACGGATTGGTCAATTCTGCAGGCAAAGTGACCGAGAATGACGCACTGGTCAAGCAATTCCGAGTTGCCGCCGAACGCCTTCTCCCCAGCGGCAGCGATAGTCCGGAGGAGATATCGTCACTCATCTCATATCAGCGGGCGATCACGACCAGGTCTACCGGCTGTTTCACGCCCGAGACCGCCATTCCCGGCCGAGCCTCGATGGAAGGAACCTGATATCCCTGTTTCCGGGCAAGTTCCCAAGTGACCTGGTCCGTCAAGGCCCTGGTCTCTTGCGCCTTGTTGGCATCTTCCAGCTTTGCGGCCCGGTTGACCGCATCGCCTATCACTGTGAATTCCAGCCGGTTTTTCGACCCGATCACCCCGACCGTGACCTGCCCCGCCGCAACAGCCGTTCCGATCTGCAAGGTGCCGGGCCATCCGGCCTCCCGGAAGCGCCGCTGATTCAACTCCACGCTTTTAACGAGTGTGGACGCAGCCCGAAGCGCATCGGCCGCATAGGTTTCGGACGGCTGGACGGCGCCAAAGGTCGCCAGAATGCCGTCGCCCAGAAACTTGTCGATCCGCCCGCCGGCCTGGTTGATCACCTCGACCGCCAGATTCTGGTATTCCGCAAGCACGTGAAGGACAGTTTCCGGAGGCAGTGAAGACGAGGTTGCCGTGAAGGAGCGGATATCCGAATAGAGGATGGCCGCCTCGCGCAATTCCCCTTCTCCGGCCTGCAGCGCGATGTTGGCATCGGTGATGGAAGCGGCCACTTCAGGTGCGAAAAACCGGCGCAGATCCATGGCAGCGGCATGATCCCGCGTTGATTCAAACAGCATTTCCCGGCCGCGGTAGAGCGCCGCGGAAAGGATGATGGTCACTGCCAAGATGACCATGGTCTTGTCCAGTTCGGCACCTATCAAGATGGAATTGGTGGTCAGATATTCCACATAGTTTCGGGTGACGCGCATATGGTCCATGTCGGCAAATGCAGCGTAGAACACCAGCCCCAGCCAGCCGACGACAGCGACAAGCCCCGTCGTCAGGACAAAGCGCGGATCAAATCTGAGCGCTCTCAGGCCGATGAAAATGAAGACATACATCAGAGTTGGCGTCTTCAGATAAAAGGACGGATGCTGGTTGTACTGAATGTGAAAAGAAAAAATCAAACCCACCAGAAGCGCCATGTCCACGCCGATCGAAATCAGCAGATACCAGCTCGGCAGTTCGAACCGGTAGGAGAGAACCAGCCGCAGGATCGTGAAAAGGAAATAGGTGCTCAGTGCGATGGGCACGAAATTGAATCCGGACGACCCCTCCGCCCGCGGCGCGATGGCATAAAGCGTTGAGAAGAACAGGACCAACCCCAGTTGCACCCAACTGATCAGCCGTTCCGAGGAGGCTTCCCGGGCCTGGATTTCCGCACGCACGCGATCGGGAATACCTTCTTCCGGCGGCCCGCCGCGGAAGACATAACGCAATTTGTCTATGAAAGAACTCATGTCGACCCTTCATATCAAGGATGCTCGAGTTTCCTCCGATATGTTGCGATGCGCAATAAGGGGCGCGGGAATGTGAGGCAAAGTGATGAGCAGCCCGCTGCTACCAGCCGCCGTTCATTCGCATCTGTTCGATTTTTCCGACCAGCTCGCTCTGACGCCGGCAGCCGGATTTTGACAAGGCCGCCTTGATCTGGTTGCGGACGGTGAACACGCTGACATTTCGCTCCAGTGCGATCTCTCTTGCCGACCGGCCGCCCGCCAGCATGACAGACACAACAGCTTCGGCCTTGCTGAGACGAAGACCCTGTTGCAGTTGCTCCTCAACGGATGAGGACCTGTGCTCCGGCTTTATCGCTATCAGCAGCGCCAGCGGGTATTCCGACAGGAAGACGTCAAATGGCGTCTTGTCGATGTCAGCCAGTCTCATACCCGTTGCCCGGCAAATCCAACGGCGGCCATGTTTGTCGGTGAGGCGCCAGTTCCTGAAAAGCGTCTGGCTGCCGGACGCATGCAACTGGGCGAAACTCGCAAACTCGTGCTGAATGTAATCGGCGTGAAAGAGAAGATGTCTGTCGAAAAGACTTCCGATTAGCGTTCCTTCCGCAAGCATGTTTTGCGCTATTTCGGAAGCGAAGTGGATCCGCATCGTGGGATCGACCACCATAATTGCGGTTCCCGGACCCAGCCTGTGCTGCTCCGCAGCCCATTTTTCGAACGATAGACCGGAAATCGTCCTGTTGATCTCAAGGGATTGCCGCACAATCGGCGCAAGACTTTTGCAAAGACTCAGCCAATCTTGTTCATACCTGTCTCTGTCCTTCTCGCGGATATTGCCTCCGAACGCGAACATCCGGTCCGCATCTCTGGCGAGAATGACTCCGCCGCCGCCGCCGATATCTTCCATCGGTAGAATAAGGTCGGCGTAAAAAGGCGTCTTCTTGACCTCACTGGGGGCAACCAGCTGGCGAGTGGAGACCACCTCTCCGACCGCGTGCTTTCCAAATTGCGCGGCCCAGGGGTTTTTGTCGGCGTAACGGGTTTCGTAAAGCTGCAGCAGGTCGGGATCGTATCCCGACGAATAAGCCAATGGTGCGCTCATTGAAAGCTGGTCAAAGCCCATCAGTTGAGTACACACGCGTGTTCCCAGGGCTTGCCCCATATCATCCAGAAATGCCTGCCATTGAAGCGGGTTCAGCGCTGCCGCGACCGCGAGATTGGATAAATGATTGTATTTTTCCGCTGCAATGACCACCCCGTCCCCCATGGGCTTCTTGTTTGCGTATTCAATCTTTCTGCCTGGAAAATTTCAGCTCGCAGAATTTCAAAACATGGTCCAAATGGACCATGCACTTAATGCATACACACTGTAAATACCGAATGGTCGTAATTGTCAGCCATTGGCAATGTGTTTGGAAGTTGAAAGTGGCTGTTTACCGGGTGCGTTCAGGAATTCCCGCATTCCTGCATCCGGCGAGCGATTATAGTTTAAGATGTATCCTTTTTTGGCGGCCGTTTGGGCCGCCATTTTTTTGGTTTCTGCGTCAGGGGCTTAAGTTCATGGCCTCAAGACCATGCCCTCACTAGCAACGAGAGTGCCAGGATAGGCAGTTGCGGCCGCAAGACCGATCTCGTCCAGTTCGTCATCGGACCGGCACGGATCGTGGTGAAACAGAACCGGCGTCTTCACCCCGCCGGCTTTGGCCAGTTCCACGGCTTTCTGCCATGTAGAATGTCCCCAGCCCCGGAAAGTCTCATATTCGCTGCCGGTGAACATGGCATCGTAGATCATGATGTCAGCGCCACGCACGAAATCGGGCAGGGCGGCATCGATTTCAGGATCCCCATGTTCGTGGTCCGTGATGATGCAGATCGACTTGCCGTGGAAATCAAACCGGTAGCCGCAAGCACCGCCCGGGTGATTGAGCCGGGTCGTGCGGATTGCAAGGTCGTCATTGCGCGGGATCTGATCGCCAGCCGTAAAGGACTTGAACTCAACCGCCTTCAGCGTTTTCGCGGCAACGGGAAAGATTGGCGGCGACATGATTCGGCTGACGATTTCGATCAGGTTGGTTTCGTCCTGAAAATGCCCGGCCCAGGCGGTCACTTCGAAGCTTGGATCATAGGCCGGCTTGAAAAAGGGAAGGCCGCAAATGTGATCGAGATGCGTATGGGTGAACAGGAGATCGAACGAACGATGTTTGCCCTTGCACAGTTCCATACCAAGGTTCCGCGCGCCTGATCCGCAATCCACGAGCACCAGAGCATTCCCGGCACGGATTTCGAAACATGCTGTTTCGCCGCCATACCGGAGCGTACTCGACCCCGGTGTCGGGGTGGACCCTCTGACGCCCCAGCAACGAAGCGAAAAATCCTCAGCCACGTTTTACTCCCTAATCACCGGAAGACCCCCGGCGTGCATCCGCGAGGTCCCGGGTTGTCCGCTCAAGGCGCAGGGCCAATGTCCGCATGACTTCCAGAGAGATATCCGGAAATTCCTGCAGGAGTTTCAGGAAATCATCTTTCGAAACCGTTAGAACATCCATGTTATTTGCAGCAACCAAAGTCGCGGTTCTCGGTACGTCGCAGAGAATGGCGATTTCGCCAACAATCGAATTTTCCGAAACCTGGGCGACTTTTTTCTCGCCTTCCGGTGTATTCACCAGGACATCGGCGTCTCCAGACAGAATGATAAAAGCACAATCGCCCTCTTCCCCTTGCGAGCAAAGACGTTCGCCGGCCGGGTATTCGGCGCGGTCACTGATGAAAGCCAGAAGACGCAACTTGGTCTCGTCAATGCCATGAAAAAGCGGAACCTTCCGTAGGGCCTCGACTTCAGTTTCAAGCGTCATGTTCTGCTCCCGGGTATTCCTGCTGCGCCCTGATGGCTTAGATCCTGTATTTTCAGGACAGCAGATCTGTGCCCCGCCGTTCTTACCGCCATCGTTCTATCCTTTATCTGAAATGCGTCCTTGATCCAAAACGATGCGCTGGTCGAATTCAGCGGCAATATCCGCATTGGATGTTCCGTATAAGAACGTTCTTCCGGACAGTATTTTTTTCAAACCATCGCGCAATGCTTTGTCGTCTTCAGTCATTCCGGTGGCTATATCATCCAATATGGTGATTTTTGCATTTTTCAGAAGACCTCTTACCAGAGCAATACGCCGGCGCTGTCCGGCGGAGAGCCGTGAACCCGATACACCGACGTGATAACCGAAGCCTGCATAGATGATCGGGTGGCGCAAACCGGTTTCTTCGACAATCGTCCGGATTACGTCGTCAATGCGCCGCCGGGCGTCCCTGCGGTCGACCCTGGCACGGCCGAACAGGAGGTTGTCCTCGATCGTCAAGGGCGGCAGATAAATGTCCGGATCGAAGGCGACGAAATTGTCATTCCCCTCGACCACGGTTTCCAGAAAACGTTTGCGCGCTTCGACAATCTCGTCATTCAGCGCGTCCGTCATGACGCCCAAACGGTGCCGGGCGGGAACCAGCTTGAAAGCCAGCCCGGTCAGGCGTGAGCGGTCCGCGTCGCTCAGTCCGGGCCGTTGCTGCTCGGATTTGGCAATCCGGACAATCCGCTCGAATTCAGGCAGTTCGTCCTGATTGATGAAGGAATATGAGCCCAGCAGACCGCTGTCGCCGGAGACATTCGAAAACAGTTCCAGCATGGTTTCCGCGATCTTCAAGCCAATCTGCTGAAGTTTGTTGTCGAAACCTGTTTCCGACAGAAACGCCTTGACCTCTTCAAGCTCCGGCACCTGGTCCATGGTGATTTCCGGATCAGAGGGAACCGCAAAGAACAGGTTTTCCGCCAGGCTGGCGCTGGCATTGAAGCGGTCCGGATGCCAGAGTTCGACCAATCCGCCAAGCGCCGGCTCGTTGGCAATACGTCCGGCGAGGCTCTTGCGCACATTCAGGATTCGATCCGCAAAAGTGTCGTTCATGGATGGATCAAAGCGCGATTGCAGCCCGAGCCGGTAGATGTCCTTGGCCAGCTGCACTGACTCCAGCAGCTGGAGCGCCTTTTCGTCCAGTTCATCGGTGTTGTCGACACCGGCGGCTGCCAGATCGTCCCAAACCGCCGCAAGATCATAAATCGGGTTATGGGTCTCCTTGGCCTCGTGGACCCGCCGCTTGTAGTTTTTCAGGTCCTCGCCTTCGCGAATGGGCGGCGTCAGGGGCCTGTGGCGAAGGCCGTAGTAGAGGTTGTCCCGGATGGTTCCGGTCCACACGTGAACCGCACCGCCGACATAGGCTATTTCGCGGCCGAGCGTGGAATCGGTCAGCTTGTCGAGGTCATGCGCACCGATTGTCACTTTGCCCGTGGAGGCGGAAACCAGACCGGCGGCCAGCTGCAGAACCTCCGAGCGGCCCGAACCGTCCGGACCGACGATCGCGCACGCGCTTCCTGCGGGCACGGTCAGGGAGATGTCCATGACCTCCTGGCCAGCTGCACCTCCGGAGAAACTCACATTCTCGAACTTCACGTCGCCGGACAATTCCGCCGAATCGTCGGAGGTCAGCCGGTTGGTGTCATAGATGTCCTTCGGATCGAAATTCTCGACCACGGTCTGGTATTTGACACTGACATCCGCCGTCATCTGATAGAAAGAGAGCAGCAGTTTCCACGGACCGGCCAGATCCTTGTAGGCGGCAATCACGGCCAGCAGCGCACCAATGCTCAAATTGCCCTCAATGACCAGATAGCCGCCGATCAGATAGAAGAAGAACGGCGTCAGCTGGTTCATGAAGTTGTTCAGGAACTTGATGAGAAACTTCCGGTTAAAGATATCGTAGCGAATCTTGAAGTTCTCATAGAGCCGGTCAGAGATTTCCGCCGAGTGCCAGGCGGCCGCGTCATTGGCGTGAATTTCCGCAACGCCCGTTATGCTCTCCCCTACCTTGTCGGCGATCAGGCGCACGTTCTTGACCCGTTTGCGGGACAGAACCACCACCCTTTTCTGCAGCATGGGGATGACATAGCCCTGGATCGGGTAGGAACTGATGGCGGCAAGCCCGAGGAGCGGATCCTGCATGAAAATGAAGCCGAGCTGCACGATCAGCATGCCACCCTGATAGGCAGGCAGGGCAAAGGCTTCCCCGATATAGCCGCCCACATCCTCCACTTCCGACGTGATCATCGGAATGATCTCGCCGGAACTCACTTTCCGGAAATGCGGCAGACGGAAACGCAGCACCCTTTGAAACAACTCAAAGCGCAGGCGCCGCAGCATGCGTTCGCCCAGGCGCCCCTTATAAACGTTCAGGTAGAATTTCAGCCCGTTGGAAGCCACCACCAGGGTCAGAAAGGTGCAGCACAGCAGGACGAGATACGGAATCTGGTCAAAATCCAGGCCGAGAATTATCCGCGGAAAATTGTCGCCCTGGACCGCGTCGTTGACGATGAGTTTGGGCAGTTCAAGAAGAAAATAGACCACCGGATATGTGAAGACGGTGACCAAAAGGATGAAGATCTGCTGTCGGGCACTATACTTCCAAATGAAGCGGAATAGGCTTTTTTCCATCAGCTCATCCAAACGAATAAGGATCAATAATGTGCAAGCAGATCATAATTGGTATATTAACGATCCGAATTCGAAGTACCAGCAAGGATTAGCATTTGTCACAACCGCTTTGAAAGCGTCAGTTGACCGTTCCCTGTCAAAAGTTCCCTGTCAAGGCAGATGGTGCGTGACAAAGTCCAATCAGTTGAGACATAAGGGCCTTGCGCCAGATTTACAAATTTAGGGGCAGTATGAGTTCCAGAACGCCTAAGATCCTGATCTACAGCCATGATTCCTTCGGGCTCGGCCACTTGAGAAGATGCCGCGCGATCGCACAATCACTGGTTGGAGACTTCGATACCCTTTCCGTTCTGATCCTGTCCGGCTCGCCGATCATCGGCAGTTTCGAATTCCGCTCGCGCGTCGATTTCGTCCGCATTCCCGGCGTCATCAAACTGCGCAATGGCGAGTACACGCCCCTGTCCTTGCACATCAACATCGACCACACCCTGGCGATCCGTTCGTCCATCATCGAGCACACCGCCAAGGTGTTCGAGCCGGACATTTTCATTGTGGACAAGGAACCGCTCGGATTGCGCGGTGAAGTGCTTCACACGCTGGAGGCGTTGAAGGACACAAACACCCGCCTTGTGCTCGGTCTGCGCGATGTCATGGATGATCCGGAAGTGCTCAGAGAGGAGTGGGACCGGAAGAATGTCTATCCTGCCCTGAAAGACCTCTATGACGAGATCTGGGTCTATGGCCCGGAGGACATTTGCGACCCGCTGGAAGGCATCGACGTTCCAAAGAGTGTTACGGACAAGCTGCGCTACACAGGTTTCCTGCGCCGGGAGCTGCCGGAACAGGCCAAGGAGCAGCCGGCGCACTCGCCGTTTGACGATGAGCCCTATATTCTCGTGACGCCCGGCGGCGGCGGCGACGGGGTCGAAATGGTCGACTGGGTCATGCGGACCTATGAAGCCCGCCAGAGACCGCTGTTTCCCGCGCTCATCGTGCTCGGACCCTTCATGCCTGCAGCGGCAGCCGCGCAATTCAGCGAACGGGCGGAGCACCTGCGCGACGTCGAGATCATCCGCTTCACGCCGCAGATCGAGCCCTATCTGGCACAGGCAACAGCGATCGTCGGTATGGGCGGTTACAATACGTTCTGCGAGATCCTGTCCTTTGATAAGCCCACCCTGATGGTGCCCCGGGTGGTGCCGCGCCGCGAACAGGCCATTCGCGCGGAAAGAGCTGAAAAAAGCGGGCTTTTGAAGGTTCTGCCGATTGACCGCTACCCGGATCCGGAGCCGATGGCGGATGCCTTGTCCGAACTGCCCAACCAGGCACCTCCGTCCGCGGCGGGTGTCGACAATCTGCTCGGCGGCCTGGAAATCATTTCCAATCGGGTCGGTGAAATCTTCGACGAACAACTGTCCGGCGAGACCCGCAAGCTGGTCAATTTCTGACCTGTCCCTGGCGCACGCCCTTTCGATCCCTCTTTCACGAGCCGACTGATGTCCCGAATTGCCGTTGTGGTCAAAGGCTATCCGCGCCTGTCCGAAACCTTCATTGCCCAGGAAATCCTCGGGCTGGAACGGCGCGGGATAGGCATCCTGATCGTTGCCCTGCGCAAGCCATATGACCCCTATATTCACGATCTGCACCGGCAGATTTCGGCCGATGTGATGTATTTGCCGGAATACGTAAAAGACGATCCGGCGCGGGTTGCCAGGGCCAAACGCTGGGCGGAAAAGCAGCCAACCTACAAAGACGCCAAGGCGCAGTTCGACGCGGATTTTGCCCACCAGCCCAATGCCGACCGGCAACGGCGTTGGGCACAGGGCTGCGTCTTTGCCCATGAATTGCCCGAGGACATAACCTGGATTTACACCCATTATCTGCACACGCCCTGTTCAGCCGCGCGTTACGCTGCGCATCTGTCCGGCCGAAGCTGGTCGTTTTCCGCACACGCCAAGGACATCTGGACCAGTGAGGACTGGGACCTGAAGACCAAGATCAACGACGCGGCCTGGGGCGTGACCTGCACCGGCGTGAATGCCGACTACCTCAAGGGCCTGGCGGACAATCCGGACAAAGTCGAGCTGCTTTATCACGGCCTCGATTTTTCCGGCTTTCCGGAACCCTCCGGCACCGCCTCCACGCGGGATGGCAGCGCAGATCCTGTTCGACTTGTTTCCGTTGGCCGGGCGGTCGAAAAAAAGGGATATGACGATCTGCTCGCCGCGCTTGCGTGTCTTCCAAAGAGCCTGAACTGGCATTTCACGCATATTGGCGGCGGCGAACTGTCGGAAGCGCTCAAGCAGGAAGCGGACAGGCTGGGCCTGTCGGAAAAAATTACCTGGCGCGGCGCTCAGCCCCGTGAGGAGGTGATCGCCACCTGCCAAAAGGCCGATCTGTTCGTCCTCCCCTCCAAGCTTGCCCGGACAGGCGATCGGGACGGCCTGCCCAATGTCCTGATGGAAGCCCAGTCTATGGGAATCTGCTGTCTTTCGACCAAGGTATCCGCTATCCCGGAACTCATCCTGAATGGCAAGACCGGCGTGCTGGTGGAACCTGGGTCACCGGAAGACCTGTCGCGTGCCATGGCCGGTCTTATTGAGGACCCGAAGCGCCGTCACGCTCTCGGCCTCGCCGCGGCCGAACGGGTGCGCGCCGAGTTTTCGACCGACCCCGGCCTTGACCGTCTGGCGGAGAAATTTCGTAAGGTGCTCTGAGAACGAGATGAGCTTGGGTTATGGATCATGAAAATCGCGTTCACCGCCCCTATGAAACCGCTGGATCATCCGGTTCCATCAGGCGACCGGACAATGGGGCGATTGATCGTCAAGGCATTGGAAACGGCGGGTCACGAAGTGACGATTGCCAGCACCTTCAGGTCCTGGCGCAAGGAAGGCAGTGACGAGCTTCAGGGACAGGTCAGAACCGAGGCGTTGAAGGAAGCGCGCCGGGTCGCGGACAATTGGAAACGAACCGGATACAGGCCGGACCTGTTTCTGACCTACCACCTTTACCACAAGGCGCCGGACTGGATCGGGCCGGCTCTGGCGGAACAATTTGACCTGCCCTACGCCATTGTCGAAGCAAGCCGCGCCCCAAAGCGCAAGGAAGGCAACTGGGCCCTTGGTTTCGCGGCGGCGGACGCAGCGCTTGAACGCGCCGACGCCGTCGCCGCGATCCACAATGCGGATGCGGAGTGCCTCGCCGCCGTCGTGCCGGAAGACCGTCTGACCGTTCTCCTGCCCTTTCTGGACGCAGCACCGTTTCACCAGGCGGGTCATGTTGCCAAGCCACTGGCTGCCGCGCCCTTGAAACTCCTGGCAGTCGGTATGATGCGCGAGGGTGACAAGACAAGTTCCTACGAAGTGTTGGCAGACGCCCTTGGCAAGCTGCAGGATCTGCCCTGGCATCTGACCATCGTCGGAGATGGCCCCAACAGGGATCACATTCTGGGATTGTTCGCACCCGAGCGCATCACCTGGCTCGGTGCACTACCTCCCGAGCGGTTGCCTGCCCAATACGCACATCACGACCTTCTTGTCTGGCCCGCCATCAGGGAGGCCTTCGGGCTGGTCCTGCTCGAAGCACAGGCTTCCGGTCTCGGCGTTGTCGCAGGCGATACCTTCGGAGTTCCGGACATCGTCCGGAACGGCGTCACCGGCCTTTTATCCAAGGAAGGGGACGCTGATGCCTTTGCTGAAAACCTGCGGCTGGTTATTGAAAATCCGCAGCGCGCTGACCAACTGGGCCTGGAAGCGCGCAGGCATATTTCAGACCATCATTCGCTGGAAGCAGGCGCGCAGCGGCTCGATGCCCTGGCCCGCAAGGCGTTATCGAACCACACTTCCCTCGCGGAGACACATAAGGCATGAGCCCAAAAGCCTTCATTCATGTGCAGCACCTGCTCGGCACCGGTCACGTGGTCCGGGCGGCGGCAATCGGCAAGGCGCTGGCGGCCGAAGGTGTCGAGGTAACGCTTGCCAGCGGCAACAAAATCCCTCCTACACTTGATACCGCCCCCCTTAGAATTGTCGAACTCCCAGCTTGCAAAAGTCCGGACGCCGCCTTCAAGCGCCTTGTCACTTTGGATGATGAAGATATTGACGATGCTTGGAAATCGGCCCGCGTTAAAGCATCGATTCAAGCTTTTGAAACTTAGGAGTTCGATCTTCTCCTCACCGAGACCTATCCCTTCGGCCGACGCCAGCTGGATTTTGAGCTGACGCCCTTGCTTGAGACCGCCAAGGCCCGATCTGCCCCTCCCCTGATCGCCACGTCGATCCGCGATATTCTG
>JBNLAU010000135.1:0-5683 GCA_050302295.1 Roseibium sp.
CCTCAACCTCGCCAGACTGGCCCGCAAGGCCGGTTTGCCGGCGCGGCAGGTGTCCCGGGCCGTGAACCGGGTCACCGGCAACAATGTGTCGCGTTATGTCAATACGTTCCGCGTGAGGGACGTCTGCCGACTGCTGGGCGATCGGCAAACCACCGTCACCGAAGCCATGTACCGGGCCGGATTTTCGACCAAATCCAACTTCAACCGCGAATTTCTCCGCATAACCGGAAAGACGCCAGAAGCGTGGCGGAAGACAAACCCCGAGTCGCAATAACGAAAAGGCACGCCTCAGACTGCGTACAAGCCATTCGATCTTTGTTCCGGGCAAGCGAAGCGGAGATCCGGGAGAGGAAATGCTACCCAACAAAAAAGGCGCGCCAGGGATCAGCGCGCCTTCAGGTCTACAAGCTCAAAGCGACTCAAACAGTCCCGGACTGCGCCTTGTCGAAGATTTCCAGCGCGCCGTCCTTGGTGAGCGGGACCGGGTTGCCGCCGGCGGTCGGGTCGACGATGGCCATTTCGGCGATGAGATCGCGTTTTGAATCGTCCACGTTCAGCCCGGCCAGCGTGTGCGGCACCTCGAGATCGGACCGAAGCTTCAGAACCGTGTCGAGAACGCCCTGATAGCCGCCTTCGATGCCGAGGAACCCTGCCAGACGCTCGAACTTCTGCTCGATGGCCGCTTTATTGAATTGCAGTACATAGGGCATGAAGACCGCGTTGGTCATGCCGTGGTGGGTGTCGTAAAGCGCTCCGACCGGATGGGACAGGGAATGGATGGCCCCGAGCCCCTTCTGGAAGGCAACCGCGCCCATGGCCGCCGCGCTCATGAGATGGCCGCGCGCTTCCAGGTCGGAACCGTCCACGGCAACCTTCGGCAGGTATTCCAGGACAAGCCGGATGCCTTCCAGCGCGATGCCTTCGGACATCGGATGATACATCGGCGCCGAATAGGCCTCCAGGCAATGCGCCAGCGCGTCCATGCCGGTGCCGATGGTGATGAAGCGCGGCATGCCGACCGTCAGTTCCGGATCGCAGATGACGATTTCCGGCAGCATCTTCGGATGGAAGATCACCTTCTTCGTATGGGTTTCCTCGTTGGTGACAACCCCTGCCCGGCCGACTTCCGACCCGGTGCCGGCAGTGGTCGGCACGGCAACGATCGGCGCGATGCCCGACGGGTCGGCGCGTGTCCACCAGTCGCCAATGTCCTCGAAGTCCCAGATCGGCCGACTCTGGCCGGACATGAAGGCAATCAGCTTGCCGGCATCGAGGCCCGAGCCGCCGCCAAAGGCGATAACGCCATCATGACCGCCCGCCTTGAAGGCAGCGACCCCGGCGGTGATGTTGCTGTCCACCGGATTGGGCTTGACGTCGGAAAAGACGGCGGCCTTCAGACCGGCGCTTTCAAGGTTGGCAATCGCGTCAGCCACGATCGGTAGGCCGGCAAGACCGGGATCGGTCACCAGAAGCGGATTGGACATGCCGGAAGCCTTCACGGCGTCGGGCAATTCCCTGATACGGCCCGCGCCGAAGCGGACGGACGTCGGATAGGACCAGTTGACAGAAGGAAGTGAGCTCATGGGTGTCTCGTTGGTTTGAAAGTCTGGTTCGTTCGTCACTGCCACCACGTTCCGCGATTGCAGCTGTCTCTTTCAATATCACCGCTTGCGCCCCTCTCCCCCCTTGCAGGGGAGATGTCCGCTTCAGCGGACAGAGGGGGTATTGGGCAGTGCGTCATATTCCGGTTCCGGGTCTGCCGAAGGGCTGGCACCCCCCTCTGTCTCCTTGCGGAGACATCTCCCCCGCAAGGGGGGAGAGGGGTGCAAGATCAACAGCTACAGACCAATCAGGTCTCAAGAGAATTGAACTTGCACCATTGTCGTTACCCGTTCGCCTCAGTGCTCCACGCGGAAGTGGAACGACTTCGGCCGTGTCAGATTGTGAAAGCCGATTTCCGACAATGCGGCACCCTTGCCGGTATCCTTGACTCCAGTCCAGACCAGCGCCGGGTCGAGATAATCGCAACGGTTCATGAAGACGGTGCCCGTCTCGACCTTATCGCCGATCTCGGCGGCGGCTTCGACGTCCTCGGTCCAGATCGAGGCGGTCAGGCCGTAAGGGCTGTCGTTCATGAACTGCAGCGCTTCCTCGTCGTCCTTGACCTTCATGATGCCGACGACCGGGCCGAAGCTTTCCTCGCGCATCACCGACATCTGGTGATTGACGTCGGTGAGAACCTGCGGCGCCAGATACGGCGTACCGTCTTTGTCCGCCTCGAACTTGGACGTGTCGATATGGCCCTTGGCACCCTTGCGCAGCGCCTCTTGCGTCTGCTCGCGCACCCAGGCAGCAAAGCGGGCTTGCGCCATCGGGCCGAGGGTGGTCGCCTCGTCCAGAGGATTGCCGAGCTTGTACTGGCTGGTCAGATCGACAAAACCATCGACGAACCTGTCATAGAGGCTTTCATGCACATAGACCCGCTCGATGCCGCAGCAGCACTGACCGGCGTTGAAGAAGGCTCCGTCGACAAGGTTTTCAATTGAATAGCCAAGATCGGCATCGGCACGGACGTAGGCCGGATCCTTACCGCCGAGTTCCAGGCCAAGCGTCGCGAATGTACCGGCCAGTGCCTTTTCAATCGCGCGGCCGCCGGCCACGGAACCGGTGAAGTTGACATGGTCGATCAGACCGGAGCCGAGCAGCTTTTCGGTGCCCGCGTGGGTCAGGACGATGTTCTGGAAGACGCCTTTCGGCAGACCGGCGATCTCGAAAGCCCTGGCAAGACGTTCGCCGACCAGAAGGGTCTGTGCGGCATGTTTCAGCACGATCACATTGCCCGCCATCAAGGCCGGCATGATGGTATTGATCGCCGTCATGAACGGATAGTTCCAGGGGGCGATCACCATGACGATGCCGAGCGGAACACGTTTCAGATAACGTTTGAAACCCGGCTTGTCGGTGCGTTCGATATCGGCCAGGGCCTCTTCGGCAATCTTCGCGCAATATTCGGTGCGCTCGATGGTACCGCCCAGTTCGCCACCGAAGCGGACCGGCCGGCCCATCTGCCAGGCAAGCTCAGGCACCACTTCGTCATTCATGGCTTTCAGCGCTTCCAGCGCCTTTTCGCAATAGGCGACCCTTTCGGCAACCGGCAGGGCGGCCCAGCCGGGCTGTGCCGTGCGCGCGGCCGAGACAACCCTGCCGACCGCAGCGTCATCGAGCGCAGGACGTTCGGCATAAACCGAGCCGTCGATCGGGGAGACCAGCTTGATCACATCTGACATTTGGAACCTCTCATGTCCGCATCTTTCCGTGCGGATTTCTCGAAAGTGGTTGGCGCTTTGATTTTCGAATTTGCTATTCCACAACTCCCCATCCCAAGGAAGCGCCTGGGCGCTGTCTCCAGGGATGCGGGCGAGTGATTACTTTCCTCATCCACGCTCACGCCCGTTCGAAGCCGCGGGCAATCTCGTAATCGGTAACGGCCCGGTCGAATTCCTCTACTTCCCACTCTGCCGCGCGCGCATAGTGATCGATGACGGCATCGGAGAAGGTCTCGCGCAGGAATTTGGATTTGAGCATGGTCTCTCGGGCATCCCGCAACGTGTGTGGAATTTCCTTCGCCCGGCTGGCCTCGTAAACGTCTCCGGTGGTCGGCGGATCAAGCGGCAGTTTTTCTTCAATGCCCCTGAGGCCCGCCGCAATCTGAACCGCCAGCGCCAGATAGGGATTGAGATCCGATCCGCCGATGCGGCATTCGATCCTGAGTGCCTTCGTGTGCTCGCCGCACAGACGGAAACCGGCGGTACGGTTGTCGACCGACCACACCATTTTGGTGGGAGCGAAGGAGCCCTTCTGGAAGCGTTTGTAGCTGTTGATGTAGGGCGCCAGAAAATAGGTATAGTCCGGCGCGTATTTGATCAGACCGGCGATATAGTGGCGCATCGTCTCCGACATGCCGTACTCGCCCTTGTCGTCGAAAAAGACATTGTTGCCGTCCTTGTCGAACAGAGACTGATGCACGTGGGACGACGAGCCGACCTTGTCGCGGCGCCATTTGGCCAGGAAGGATACTGACCGGCCTTTCAGATAGGCAATCTCCTTCACCGCATGTTTGGCGATTGCGTGGTTCTCGGCCGTGTCGAGTGCGGGCGCGTATTTGATGTTGAGTTCTTCCTGACCCGTCTCGGCTTCGCCCTTGGTGTTTTCAACGGGAATGCCTGCGCCGAAGAGGCCATTGCGCAGCGGGCGCATGACGTCCTCTTCCTTGGTGGTCTGCAGGATATTGTAGTCTTCGTTATAGCCCGAGATCGGCTCCAGTTCGCGGAAGCCGCCCTTGCGCATATCGTCGAAGCTTTTTTCGAACAGGAAGAACTCCAGTTCCGTCGCCGCGATCGGCGTCAGGCCCAGTTCGGCAAAACGGGCAACCTGGGATTTCAGCATGGCGCGCGGCGAATGCGGCACGTCGTCATGCGTGTGGTGGTCAAGCACGTCACACATCACCATGGCCGTGCCCTCCAGCCATGGCAGCAGACGCAACGTGGCAAGATCCGGCTTCATGACATAGTCGCCATAACCGCCCGACCAGCTCGTCGCTGCGTAGCCTTCGACCGTATACATTTCCAGATCCGTTGCCAGCAGGTAGTTGCAGCAATGGGTTTCACGATAGGCGGCGTCGACGAAATGCTGGGCGTGAAAGCGTTTCCCCATCAGCCGCCCCTGCATGTCGACGATACAGGTCAGCACCGTGTCGATCTCTCCCGAAGAGACGAGGGACTTCAGGGCATCGAAGGTCAGGTTGCCAGGCATTTTTGTGGTCCGTGTTGGCGGGTCGCATGTTCCAATAAATCCGGTCCGGAGAGTGTCGCTCCGGACCGGTCGTCATAAGCGTGTCCGCCTTGCGGCCGGAACGCTGAAGGCTGGCATCAGGAGTAGCGGTACGGCCGGCCCGCCTTCTGCATGTCCTGATTGTACTTCTTGAGGATTTCCACGACCTTGGCCTTGGTCGGGGATTCGGCCGCAATTTCGTCCCAGAAGGCCGTGGCGGCTTCTTCAACGGTCGCCCACTCGGCATCCGGAATGGAGGTCAGCTCCATCTTCGTGCCGTTGACGCGCAGGTTGGCTTCGCCGCCCCAATACCACCACTGGCGATAGTAGTGCGACGCATCCATGGCAAGCTGCAGCATGGTTTTCAGGTGATCCGGCAGCTCGTTCCAGCGCTCCTGGTTGGCGAAGAAGGACCCGGCCCAGGCACCGGAGATATTGTTGGTCAGGAAGTAGTTGGTCACATCGGCCCAGCCAACGGTGTAGTCCTCGGTGATGCCTGACCAGGCAATACCGTCGAGTTCGCCGGTCTGAACGGCAACTTCAATGTCTTCCCACGGCAGGGTGACGGGCACCACGCCGAACTGGCTCAGGAAGCGGCCGGCGGTCGGGAAGGTGAAGACGCGCTTGCCTTCCAGGTCCTTCAGCGAACGGATCGGCTCCTTCGTGTTGAAGTGGCAGGGATCCCAGGACCCGGCGGAAATGTGCTTCACACCGACCTTGGCATATTCTTCTTCCCAGATTTCCTTCAGGCCGTACTGGTTGAACAGCACCGGCACATCAAGGGAATAGCGGGACGCGAACGGGAAGTAGCCGCCGAACACGGTCACCTCGGTCGGCGAGGCCATGGAATCGT
>JBNLAU010000136.1:0-13380 GCA_050302295.1 Roseibium sp.
TCAACCGAACCGAACCCCTTGGCGCTGAGCCGGATAACCACTCCGGCCAGCCCGCCATCGCGGATCAGGAGGTTGGAGCCGAGACCCACCGGAAGCACCGGGATATCGTTGGGCAGTTTCTTCAGGAATGCAGCAAGATCATCCTCATCAGCCGGCTGAAACAACAGTTGTGCCGGGCCGCCGGTGCGAAACCAGGTGACAGCGGAAAGCGGCTGATTGGCCGTCAGCCTGCCCCGAATGCCTTCGCCCAGGTCCGGAATTTGATCAAGCAGATCGGGAAAACTCATTCCGGCCTCTCTCAGAGCTCTTCAAGCTGCTTCGGCAGTGCATAAGCCCACTGGGTTATGTTGCCTGCCCCGAGACAGACGACGAAATCATCCGGGCTCGCGAGCTCATTGATCAGGGCCGGGATCTCTTCGGGCCCTTCTATGGCGTGAACGTTCCGGTGCCCACGCGTTTTCAGGCCGGAGACGAGATCGGTATGGAGCGCGCCTTCAATCGGCTGCTCACCGGCCGCATAAACGGGGGCGATGACCACGGTGTCGGCATCATTGAAGCAATTAGAAAAATCGTCGAACAGGCTGTGAAGGCGCGTATATCTGTGCGGCTGCATCACCGCGATCACCTTGCCTTTGGCCGACTCGCGCGCGGCATGGAGAACGGCCCGGATCTCCACCGGGTGATGAGCGTAGTCGTCAAAGATCTGAATGCCTCTGACCGTGCCTGTATGCGTGAAGCGGCGCTTCACCCCACCGAAGGACGAAATGCCTTTTTCAAGGTCTTCAGGTCCCACCCCCAGCTGGGAAGCAACGGCAATCGCCGCGGTGGCGTTCGAGACATTGTGCAGACCCGGCATCGGCAGCACGAGGTCCTTCAGCTCGATCACCTCATCATTGCGCCGGTCGCGGATCGTGACCGAGAAGGTCGACTTGCCGCCGTTCATGGAAACATCGGTATAGCGCACATCGGCCTGCGGGTTGGTGCCGTAGGTCACCACCCGGCGGTCCTCAATGGTGCCGATCATTGTCTGAACTTCCGGATGGTCCAGGCACATCACCGCAAAGCCGTAAAAGGGCACATTCTCCACGAATTGCCGGAAGGCCGCCCGGACGCCGGCAAAGTCGCCATAGTGATCCAGGTGCTCCGGATCGATATTGGTGACGATGGCGACATCGGCCGGCAGCTTCACGAACGTGCCGTCGCTCTCGTCCGCCTCGACCACCATCCAGTCGCCTTCGCCCATGCGGGCATTGGTGCCATAGGCATTGATGATGCCGCCATTGATGACCGTCGGATCCAGATTGCCCGCATCCAGGAGTGCGGCGACCATGGAGGTCGTCGTGGTTTTGCCGTGGGTGCCGCCGACAGCGATCGCCTGCTTGAAGCGCATCAGTTCGGCCAGCATTTCCGCCCGCCGCACGACCGGGATAAATTTTTCGCGGGCAGCGACCAGCTCCGGATTGTCCTTCTTGATTGCCGAAGAGACGACGAGCACTTCCGCATCGCCCAGATTGTCCGCAGAGTGGCCAATGCTGACCGGAATTCCGTTTGCGCGCAGGCGTTGGACATTGGCGTTTTCGGCCATGTCGGAGCCCTGCACCTGATAGCCGAGGGTTTTCAGAACCTCGGCAATACCGCTCATGCCGATGCCGCCGATGCCGACAAAATGAACCGGTCCGATATCTTGCGGCATCTTCATGGCCGTTCTCCTTTATTCGCTGCAACTTCTTCGACCAGATCGGCCAGGCGTTTGACAGCATCCGGCCTGGCAACACCGCGCGCCTTTTCCGCTGCCTCTGCAAGCGCGTCGGGGGCGTTCATCAGGCGGGTGATTTCCTTGGCAAAACGGCCAGCATCAAGATCCGCCTGCCGGATCGGCCAGGCGCCCCCCGCCTTTTCCAGAACCCTGGCATTCGCCGCCTGGTCCTGATCGATGGCGCCCGGCAACGGCACCAGAATGGACGGGCGGCCAAGAACGCTGAGTTCACTGACGGACGAGGCACCGGAGCGGCAAACTACCAGATGCGCCTGGACAATACGCTGGGGCATGTCCTGGAAAAAGGGTGCGCATTCCGCCGTTACGCCGAGATCGTCATAGGCCTTCTGCACCCGCTCCATGTCTTCCGGACGGCATTGCTGGACAATGCTGAGACGGGAGCGCAGATCCGCCGGCAATTGCTCGACCGCAGGCGGCACAAGGTCGGAAAAGAACCTAGCCCCTTGCGAGCCGCCAAACACCAGAAGCTTGAAATCCCCATCGGGCTCCGGTGTGGCATAGGGCAGTTCCGCGGCATCAAGAACGGCATCGCGGACCGGATTGCCGGTCTCGGTAAGCTTTTGTGAGAAGCTCTCCGGAAGGCCGTTCATGGGCACGCTGGTGGCAATTGCCGTAACGCCCCTGGCGAGCAGCCTGTTCGCCCGGCCCATCACGCCGTTGGCCTCATGCAGGATCGACGGCGTTCCCGTCATGCGAGCGGCAAACATGGGCGGAAAAGTGGGATAGCCGCCGAACCCGGCGACCACCTGCGGCCTCAGGGTCCGGATCACCGAACGCGCCTGAAGCGTTCCCCTGAGCAGGCGGAATGCCGTTTTGGCAAGCGACAGCGGATTGCGGCCGCGAATGGTTTCCGACGCAATGATGTGCACCTTGCGGGCGGGAAAAGCCGAACCGTATTTGTCCGCCCGCTCATCGGTCGCCAGTTCCACGGTCCAGCCGCGCCGGATCAATTCACCGGCAAGCGCCTGTGCGGGAAAAAGGTGGCCGCCTGTGCCGCCGGCCGTCAATAGAACCGTTTTACTCATGGAATACTGATCTGACACCTTACATCAGCGAAGAAGGGGAAAGCCGGCTTACCGTCACAGCGTCGCTGCTGGACGGCCTAGGCCGCCTTCGGGTCAGGGCCAGAATGGCACCGGCGGTCATGGCGGAAGACATAAGCGACGACCCGCCATAGGAAATGAACGGCAGCGTCATGCCCTTCGAGGGCATCAGGTGAAGGTTCACCGCAAGATTGATGGTCGCCTGCAGGCCGAACAGGACCACCAGACCGGCCGTTGCGAGACGGCTGAAAGCATCCTGGTCGCGGCTGGCATGGGTAAGACCCCGAATAACGATGAAGGCAAACACGGAAACAAGAAGCAGGCAGACGATAACGCCGAACTCCTCACCGACAACGGCAAAGATGAAATCGGTGTGGCTGTCCGGGAGGATCCTTTTCACGGTCCCTTCCCCCGGCCCGCGCCCGAACCAGCCTCCGGCAAGGAAAGACTCGATGGCCGTGTCGATCTGGAAGGTATCGCCCGAACTCGGATCGAGAAACCGGTCAACGCGGTTGGTCACATGCGGCAGGAACGCGTAGGCGGCAAAGAGCCCGGCAACGCCGATCACCCCGAGCGCCATGATGATCAGCCAGGAGATGCCGTTCAGGAAAAACAGCCCGGCCCAAACAAGACCCAGCAGCATGGTCTGGCCGAAATCCGGCTGCGCGATTAGCAGAGCCGCGCAAATGGCAAAGAGCACAAAGGCGAAAAGAACGCCAGGCACCTCCCGCCGCCGGCCGCTTTCCGACAAGAGGAAAGCGATCAGCACGACAAAGGCCGGCTTCAGGAATTCCGACGGCTGCAGGGAAAATCCCGCCAGATAAATCCAGCGCCGCGCACCTTTGGCTTCAACGCCGGCGAACAACGTGGCTACCATCAACAGCAGCGAGAAGACAAAGACGATCAGCGCCGCCCGCCGGACCATGCGCGGCGTCATCAGGGACCCGGCCAGCATGATCGCGACCCCCGGAATGAGGAACATAGCCTGACGTTTGACAAAGAAGAATGTGTCGACGCCGATCCGTTCGGCCACGGGAGGACTGGCGGCAAAGGACAGAACCACTCCGCCCACCATCAACAGTCCGAATGCGGCCAGCAGATAGTGATCGACGGTCCAGAGCCATTCGGCAAAGCGACTGCGATCGGCACGTGACACCATGACTTAAGCGACCTCCTGAGTGCTTCCACCATCAGACAAGGCACGCACCGCATCTACAAAAGCAGCGCCTCGCAGTTCAAAGTTCGGGAATTGATCGAAACTCGCGCATGCGGGAGACAACAGAATGGCGATCTCCGCCGCATCGTCTTCTGCGGCCTCGGCAACGGCGTCCTTCACCGCCTGCGGCAAGGTTCCGCTGATCTTGAAAGACACACGCCCTTCAAGCGTCTTGGCAAAGTCTTCCGCCGCCTCGCCGATCAGGAAGGTCTTGGCGATTTTTGGGAAATATTCATCCAGCGAGGAAATGCCCCCGTCTTTGGCCCGCCCACCGGCAATCCAGTAGATCCGATCGAAACTCGCCAGCGCCCGGGCTGCCGCGTCCGCATTGGTGGCCTTGGAATCGTTGACGAAAAGGACTCGGCCGTGCCTTGAAACCACTTCCATCCGGTGATGCAGACCCGGGAACGTCTTCATCGCGGCAGCAATTCTGCCCGCCGGTATGTCCAGCGCCCTGAGCGCGGCAAAGGCCGCCGCCGCGTTCTGTCCGTTGTGGTCCCCCCGCAGGCTGTCGATACCGCCAAGCAGTGCGACTTCGCTCTGGGTACCGTCATGCGCCTCGAACAGCCGGCCATGGCGGGCATAGATACCGCTGGTGAGTTCCTTTTCCCCGGCAATCCGGCAGACCGGCTTGCGGGCGAGTTCCAGCCTGTCGGCAATCGCGGAGGACAGGCGGTCGTCCACGCCGACAATCGCCACCTTGGATCCGGCAACCAGCCGTTCCTTGATGGCGGCATAGTTCTCCATGGAGCCGTGCCGGTCCAGATGGTCCGGAGACAGGTTCATGTGAATGCCGACGGCCGGATCGAGAGTAGGAGCCAGATCGATCTGATAGGAGGAGCACTCGACCACATAGTGACGGCCCGGCTGCGGCGGTTCCAGTTGCAGCACCGGCGTGCCGATATTGCCGCCGACCTGCACGTCGAGCCCAAGCTCCTTCAGAAGATGGGCGATGAGCGCCGTTGTGGTCGACTTTCCGTTTGTTCCGGTGATCGCGATCAGAGGCGCCTCGGGACAGAGCTTGCGCCGTTCGCGGCAGAAGAGTTCCACATCGCCGATGATCTCAACCCCTGCTTCGCGGGCAAGATCCACGGACCAGTGGGGCACCGGGTGCGTCAAGGGCACGCCGGGAGCGAGCACCAGCGCCTCGATACCGGTCCAGTCGATTTCCCGGAGATCGGCTGTATCCAGGCCTTCCGCGGCAGCCTGCGAAACCCGGGCTTCGCTGTCATCAAAGCACACCACATGCGCGCCGCCATCTTTCAGGGCATGAGCGGTCGCAATCCCCGAACCGCCAAGCCCGAACAGCGCGATTTTCCTGTTTTCGAATGTGGTGACTTTGATCATCCGGCCTACCTCAGCTTCAGCGTGGCAAGACCGAGCAGGGCAAGCACCACCGCGATGATCCAGAACCGGATCACCACCTGGCTTTCAGTCCAACCCATGATCTCGAAATGGTGATGGATCGGCGCCATGCGGAAGACGCGCTTGCCCGTCAGCTTGAAGGAAATCACCTGCACGATGACGGAAACTGCCTCGAGCACGAAAAGGCCGCCGATGATCGCCAGAACGATTTCGTGTTTGGTGGCAACGGCGATCGCGCCGATCATGCCGCCAAGGGCGAGAGACCCCGTATCGCCCATGAAAATGGCCGCTGGCGGAGCATTGAACCAGAGAAAGCCGAGCCCTGCGCCGATCACGGCACCGCAGATCACCGCAAGTTCGCCAGTCCCGGCAACGTGATGGATTTGCAGATAATTCGCAAAAACCGCATTCCCGGAGAGATAGGCAATCAGACCGAAGGAAGCGCAGGCAATCATCACCGGAACAATGGCAAGCCCGTCCAGACCGTCGGTCAGGTTCACCGCATTGCCGGCGCCGACCATGACGAAGGCGGCGAACGGTATGAAGATCAGTCCGAGATTGAACGTGAACTCTTTCAGGAACGGAAAAGCGATCGCCTCGGAATAATCAGACCCGTCAAGCATCGTCACCGTGTAGGCGGCAATGGCAGCGATCAGAAACTCCAGGCCAAGCCGTGCCTTGCCGCCAAAGCCCTTGTCAGACGATTTTGTGACCTTCAGATAGTCGTCATAAAAACCGATACTGCCAAAACCGAGCGTGACCCAGATAACCACCCAGACGTAGGGATTGGAGAGATCCGCCCAGAGCAGCGCTGCAACAAGAGCGCCGGAGAGAATCATCAGGCCGCCCATGGTCGGCGTGCCCTTTTTGTTCAGCAGGTGGCTCTCTGGCCCATCGGAGCGGATCGGTTGGCCGTGGCCCTGCCGGAGGCGCAGGCTGGCGATAATTTTCGGACCGAACAGAAACACGAAAAACAATGCCGTCATGATCGCGCCGCCGGTGCGGAACGTGATGTAGCGAAACACGTTCAGTGCCGAAATCTGATCCGCCAATTCCCCCAAAAAATAAAACATCAGCTATCCCTTATGCCGCCGCAGTATCGTCCGCAGGCGGATATTCTCTTTTGAGGGCGTCGACAAGCGGTCCCATGCGGGTTCCAAGCGATCCCTTGATCATAACAACATCGCCGGGTCTGACGTCGCTCAAAAGCGCGTCTTCCAGATCTTTTGCATCTTCGCAGTAGTAGCCCCGCAGATCGTGCGGCAGTTCCTGCCAGAGGGCATGCATATGCGGCCCCGCGCAGTAAACGGCATCTATGCCGCTATCCTTGATCGGCTGCAGCAGCTCCGCGTGCAGCCGGTCGGCATCGGCGCCAAGCTCGCGCATGTCGCCGATCACGGCAACACGGCGCCCGGGCCGGATCACCGGCGCTTCACCAAGCACCGCAATGGCAGCGCGCATAGACGCGGGATTGGCATTGTAGCTCTCGTCGATCAGGTTCAACTCACCATTCGGCATCGGCAGGCGCGAAACTTCCCCACGCCCCTTCGGCGCCTTCATAGCATCGAGAGCCAGCCCCGCCTTGGCGAGATCCGCTCCCAGATCGACAACGGCGGTCAGAACAGCAAGGCTGTTTTTCACATGATGATTGCCCGGCGCACCGATCTTGTAAGTGATTTCCTGGCCAAGGATGCAGGCATCGACACTCGATCCCGCCGGAAAGCCAACCACCTTCTGAATGTGACTGTCGGCAGAAGGATCCTCTCCGAAGGTGTGGACCTTTGCAACTCCAGCTGTCGTCGACAGGAACCTCAGAAGATCGAACTGAAGATTGTCCTTGTTGAGAATGGCAACGCCACCAGGTTCAAGGCCTTCGAAAATCTCGGCCTTGGCCTGGGCAATCTTTTCAACTGACTCAAAAAACTCAAGGTGAACCGGCTGAACGGTGGTGATGACCGCCACGTGCGGCCGCACCATCTTGACCAGCGGCGCGATTTCACCGGCGTGGTTCATACCGATTTCAAAAACGCCGTATTCGGTATCCGCGGGCATGCGGGCCAGGGTCAGCGGCACGCCCCAGTGATTGTTGAACGAAGCGGTTGATGCATGCACTTTTCCCGATGGCTCCAGCGTCAGCCGGAGCGCTTCCTTCGTGCCCGTCTTACCGACCGAGCCGGTAACTGCAACGATACGAGCATCCGTCCGCTCCCGGGCTGCGATGCCGAGCTGACGCATGGCTTCCAGCGGGTCTTCCACCACCACATAGCGGCCGTCCTCAGGCAGATCTGAAAGACTGCTTTCTGCAACCAGCGCAACCGAAGCACCGGCTTCCAGGGCGGCGCCCACATAGTCATGGCCGTCCAGCTTATCGCCCTTGATGGCAATGAAGGCATCACCCGGCTCCAGCGTCCGGCTGTCGATGGATATTCCCGTGATGTCCGCGCCGACATCACCCCTGGTGCTGCCACCGGTGGCTTCGACAAAGGCATCCAGGGTCCAAAGCGGGTCGCTCATGTGTTTCCTTCAATGCTGATGGCTCGTTGAACAGCTTCGTGATCTGAAAACGGAATCACTGTGTCGCCAACAATCTGGCCCGTTTCGTGTCCTTTTCCGGCTACACACAAGATATCGCCGGTCTTGAGACGGCGAACCCCTTCGGCAATCGCCTCAAACCGATCGCTGATTTCGATGGCGCCCGGAGCGCCGCTCAAGACAGCCTTGCGGATCAGGGCCGGATCTTCCGAGCGCGGATTGTCGTCGGTGACAATCACCAGATCCGCATGACGGGCCGCCGCCGCACCCATCAGTTCCCGCTTGCCCGGATCCCTGTCACCACCCGCGCCGACGATGACGGACAGCGCGCCGTCAGCAAAGGGTCTCAGCGCCGCCAGCGCATTGTCCAGGGCATCCGGCTTATGCGCATAGTCGACAAATACGAGACCGCCTGTTCTGGTTTTGCCGGCAAGCTCGAGACGGCCAGGCGCCCCTTTCAGGTTTTCAAGTCCCCGCAGAGCCGTTCCAGTGTCGATCCCGGCGGCGATTGCCAGCCCTGCGGCAATTAACGCGTTCGATACCTGGAAGCGGCCGATCAGCGGCAGCGTGACCTTGTACTCGCCTCTGGCGGTCTGCAGCGTCAACTCCTGACCGGCGCCGGACGGTTTCAGACCGTTCAGCTGCAGATCTTTGCCCGTCTCGCCAACCGTCAGAACCACATGCCCGCGTTCCCGGGCAACGTCCAGAACCCGGTCGGCATATTTCTCTCCCGGATCGACAACGACGGTTCCGCCAGCGGGAAGCAGTTCGGAGAAAAGACGCAGCTTGGCGCGCAGATAGTCCTCGATGGACGGGTGATAGTCCATGTGGTCCCGGCCAAGATTGGTGAAAGCTGCTGCCGTCAGGCGCACACCGTCCAGGCGGTATTGATCCAGACCATGGGACGAGGCTTCCAGCGCTGCATGGTTGATGCCTTCCGCTTCCAGCTCCGCCAGCTCCTTCTGCAGAGCGACCGGATCCGGCGTCGTCAGCCCGCCGTAGCTTTCGCCGTCGGGCTTGATAGTACCGAGCGTGCCGAGGCTTGCAGCCGGATGACCGGCGGCCTGGAAAATCTGCCGCACAAAATGGGCTACGGAAGTTTTGCCCGCGGTACCGGTCACCGCAACGATGGTGTCGGGCTGGGCGCCGTAAAATCGCGCAGCCATACGTGCAAGCACCTGACGTGGTTCAACTGCCCCCAGAACAACAACGTTGCCCGGACAATTGGCCCGCACCGCCTCGGCCGCCTCCGCCGCACACAAGATGACAGTGGCCCCGGAAGCGGCAGCGTCCGGGGCAAACTTCGTTCCATCAACCGTCGCGCCCTTGAGGGCGGCAAAGAGAAAGCCGGGCCCGACCTTGCGGCTGTCCGCCGTGAGCCCGGAAACTTTCAGACCTTTCGCCGCTTCGGGCACATCCAGGCCGGTGGCTAGATATTCAAGATCCATTTCATCCGATCATCATTTGTGCGTCGTCATTGTCGGAAGCCATCATGAGAACCGGATACCGGCTGCGACCCCGCCGGTCCTCGTAGCTTCCTCAGGTGTCTCCTTAATAGGAAATCTCGATCGGTTCATCCCCTTTACCAAAACGCGGCATCACACCAAGCATGGGAGCCGAGCGGCGAACGATCGCGGCAACAGTGGGCGCCGCGTTCCAGCCCGCGGTTACACCGGTTCCGGGACGTTCCCGTTTCGGCTCGTCAAGGACGACGAGAACCACATAGCGCGGGTCATCCATCGGGAATGCCGAGAGGAACGAGTTGCGCCGTTTGTTGCTGACGTACCGGCCATTTTCAATCTTTTCCGCGGTGCCCGTTTTTCCACCGATCGTATAGCCCGGAACGTCTGCCTTTCGGCCGGAACCGGACAGCACATTGAGCCGGAACAGATAGCGCATCATCCGGCTGACTTCCGGAGAAACGACCCTCTCACCAACGGCTTGCACCTCTTCCTGGCTGCGGGGCAGGAAAGTCGGCGGCAACAGCGTGCCGCCATTGACCAGGGCAGCAGCGGCGACTGCCGTCTGCATCGGCGTAACGGAAATACCATGGCCGAAGGAGATCGTCATGGCTGCCAGTTCGTTCCATTTTGGCGGCAGCAGCGGCGCGGCATTTTCCGGCAGTTCCGTCTTGAGCCGTTCGGTCAGATGCAGCCGGTGCAGAAATTCCTTCTGCCGGGCAATGCCGGTCGCCAGCATCATCTTCGCGGTGCCGATGTTGGAGGAGTAGATGAAGATCTCCGGGACGGAGAGAATACGGTTTTTCCCGTGGAAATCGGTAATCGTGCGCCCCGCAGCCCGAATCGGCCGGGAGGCATCAAAGCTGTCATTTATCGAGACCACGCCCGAGTCCAGCGCCATGGCGGTTGTAAAGGTCTTGAAGACGGACCCCATCTCAAAGACACCGCCGGTCGCCCGGTTGAGCCGGTTCTTTTCCAGTGCCTGGGACCGGTCATTCGGATCATAGTCCGGCAGCGAGGACATGGCGACCACTTCACCGGTCTTGGCATCTAGAACAATGCCTGCCGCCGCAATCGCCTTGAAACGATCCATAGCCTTGACCAGCTCATCGCGCACGACATGCTGGACACGCAGATCGACGGAAAGACGCACGGGCTCCATAGTGCGGTCGGAAGTGAAGCCGAGCGACTGGAGATCGGCCAGCCATTCATCATCTATGTATTTCTCGATCCCCGCGAGCCCCTGATTGTCGACATTCACCGAGCCGACAATATGGCCGGCAGTCGGGCCGCCGGGGTAAAAACGCTGATTTTCGTGCAGGAACCCGAGGCCCGGCAAACCAAGGCTGTGAACGTCTTTCGCCTGTTGAGGCGTCAATTCCCGTTTCAGCCATACGAAACCCGCACCGCTTTCCAGCCGGCGGCGGACCAGTTTCTCGTCCAGTTCCGGCAGGACCCGGATCAGGCCTTCCACCGCCTCATCCACATCGAGAATGCGGCGCGGCTCTGCGTAAAGGGACGCCGTCTTGATGTCGGTAGCGAGAATTTCGCCGTTCCTGTCGATCAGGTCCGGACGGGAGGCGGAAACGGAGTCTTGCGCAGTGATCCAGGCATGTGACGGAGCCTCTTCCATTTGCGCCAGCATCACCAGGCGGCCCGCAATCGCGACATAAACACAGGCAAAGGCCAGCATCGCCACATAGACACGCGACTTGACCGCACTAGAGGACACGGATCCGCGGGCAACTCTCGGCTGAGTGCGCCTCACCTGAAGAAAACTTGCTGGTTCGCTTACCATCGTCATCTTCAGGTCCTCACCGGATCACGGACGATGAACCGGCATAGCCGCCCATCTGTTTGCCGCCGATCGGCTCAAGCATGACCGGACGGGTCGGAAGATCTTCCGGCGTCACGATCTGCTTTACGCCCACGGGCTGCAGTTTGAGATAATCATTGTAGCGCTCGACCAGCGACTGAAGGCGGTCCGGCTTGTTCAGAAGGCTCCACTCAGCCTTCAGGTGCCGGATGGTATCGCGCTCCTCGTCGATCCGGCGCTGAAGCTCGGAGACTTTTTCCGCCGATTTTGTCGCAGCGAGTTTCATATCGTAAACCGTCGCGGCGCCGATCACGACCGCCAGAATGAACAGGATGTTCAGCGTTCGAACCATATTCAGCCCCCTAACCCATGGAACTCCGCCAGGCGTGGAACGCCGGCCCCATGGATGTCCAATTCGCGCGCAGGCGCATCCGTCCGCCGCCCGGCCCTGAGTTTGGCCGAGCGCGCCCGCGGATTGGCGCCCGTCTCACCGGACGCCGCCTCGACCGCCTTGCGCGTCAAAAGTTCAAATGTGGCCGGGGGCACTTCCTCCTCCGGCATATGTCTGGACCCGCCACCCCTGGTGCGGGTCCGGTCCTGGAAGAACCGTTTCACGATCCGGTCCTCCAGCGAGTGAAAGCTCACCAGCACGAGACGCCCGCCCGGCTTGAGGATACGCTCCGCCGCGCCCAGCGCTTCAGCCGCCTGATGCAACTCGCCATTGACGTAGATACGCAGTGCCTGGAACGTGCGGGTTGCCGGATGGATCTGCGCCTTTTTCGGCGAGCGACCAAGCACCTTTTCGATCAGGTTTGCCAGTTCAAGCGTGCGGGTTAACGGCTTTTCCTTGCGGGCATTATCGATGGCGTGGGCGACCGTCGTCGCTCGCTTCTCCTCGCCCAGCAAACCGATGATGCGGATAAGATCCCTCACTGGCAGTTCATTGACCACGTCGGCAGCGGAGGGACCGGCCTGCTCCATGCGCATGTCCAGCGGACCATCCCGCAGGAAGGAAAAACCACGCTCAGCTTCATCAAGCTGCATCGAGGAGACGCCGAGATCCAGCACGACACCATCGACGCCTTCAAAGCCGCTAGCACGAGCATGTACCTCAAGCCCCGCGAATTGCCCCGGCACGAGGATCAGCCGGCCACCGGACTCGCCGGCCAAGGCCTGACCACCAGCAATCGCATCCGGATCACGGTCAATTCCGATGACCGTCGCACCGCGTTCCAGGATCGCACGGGAATAACCACCGGCACCGAAAGTTCCGTCGATGATCACGTCACCCGGCTGCGGGTCGAGCCACTCCAGAACCTCCCTAAGGAGAACCGGCACATGACGGTCGGGTCCGCCTGCGGCAAGAGCTTTGTCTCTTTCGCCGAGCGCCATCATGCCGGCTCTCCCTGAGGGGAGACGGGGGTTTGCCCCGACAGCATCGCGAGCGCACGCTTTTGGGCCTCCGCGCTGTACTCGCGAAACTTTTCTGGTTCCCAGATCTGAAACTTGTACTTCAGGCCCACGAAGGTGACCTGGTCGGTGATGCCGGTGTGTTCTCTGATCATGTCGGAAATGGTCATGCGGCCATCCCCGTCGATTTTCGGGTTCTCACTGGAACCGAACAGTGCAACGGCAAGCGCGTCATGATCCGGGGAAAGTTTTGCAAAGGCCTCGGACCGCTTTTCGATCTGAGCCAGCAGATCGTTGCCACCGGCATCGACAGCGTCGCAATGGGACGACTTGATGCAATAAAGACCTTCAAAACCATCTCTCGCCAACACCGCACGGAAGGAAGCAGGGATCGACACGCGACCCTTGGCATCCAGCCGGTTAGTGAAGTGAGAAACAAAGCCGGCCATAAATCCCCTCGAAGCGGGTCCCCACCCGCAGAAATCCCCTATGCACCCGAAAATGGAAACGGCCGGCCACTTGCCAGGACATGCAATTTGCAAAAGCAGCTCTTGTTAAGCCGTTAAAATCGATGCCCTGAGCCCAACTGAAATGGGCCCGCGCTCCCCATTCTGGGTTCTTATGGGATACCATGGGAATTCATGGGCAGTCAATGGAATCTCATGGATTCCGGCTCGATTTGATCGCACACGACCCCGTCGATCGACGTTAAGGCAAACATGCTTAATGAAGCCTTGACAGAAATGAAGAATCGGATGCGC
>JBNLAU010000137.1:0-5778 GCA_050302295.1 Roseibium sp.
TTTCGTTCAGAAGGCCCTTGCCCTTGTAGCTGGTGACGAGCGGTATCCGGTAGGTCTCGCAGAATTGCGTGATCGCGGCCGACGCGCCTTCATTGACCGCGTCGACGCCTGCAATCGCAATCGGGCGTTCGGCTTTCGCAATCAGGCTCAGCGCGGTTTCCAGGTCGCTGCCGGGCAGCGGCTGGGTGGTGACAGGGGCCGCCTGGAAGGCCCGGCTCCAGGATTCGGTCGTTTCGCCTTCGGCGACCTTGATCGGCACGTCGATGTGAACCGGGCCGGGCTGGCCGTCGAGGGCGATCGCCATTGCCTTTTCCATCATCACGTCCAATGCGCCGAGCCTTGCGGAAAGGCTCGCCTTGACGATCGGGCGCAGCAGCTGCTGATGGTCGAAGACCTGGTGGGTGTAGCTTTCCGCCTCCGCTTGATCGACGCAGCCGGTCAGGAAAATCAGTGGCACCCGGTCCTGCCAGGCATTGGCGATGACGTTGACCGCATTGGCCGCACCGGGGCCGAGCGTTGCCAGCAGGACACCGGGCGCACCGTCCGCATGCCAGCCACCTTCGGCCATGAAGCCGCCGGCGTTTTCATGTTTCACCAGAACGAATTGAAGCCCCGCCTCGTCCAGCGCCTGCATCAGGGCCAGCACCTCGCCCCCCGGAATGCCGAAGGCGTAGCGGCAACCCGCTGCATGAAGCTTGCCTGCAATGATGTCCGCACCGGTGGTCATGTGGTCGTATGTCCCTTGTCGCGGGCCGCAGCCCCAAAATCCAGAATGCCTCTAGCCGCCAATTCGGAAAGATCCTCAGGCTTCAAGCCGAGATGGCGGCTCAGAATGTCTTGTGTATCCGCGCCAAGCAGCGGCGGCGGCCTGTCGTACCGCACGGGCGTCTTTTGCATCTTTATCGGAGAGCCGATCAGATCCACCTCGCCGCCAAGCGGATGCGGTAGCGTGATGCGCATGCCGCGCTCCTGTATCTGCGGATCAGAAAAGACCTGACCCAGATCGTTCACCGGCCCGCAGGGAACGCCCGCTTCCTCCAGAAGCCTGATCCACTCCGCCGCGGTTTTTTCAATGGTCAGGCGGCGGATCAGCGGGATCAGCTGTCTCCGGTTGCGCACGCGGTCAGCATTCCTGGCATAGAGCGGATCGCTGCCGAGTTGTGGAGCCCCGGCGACATTGCAGAATTTCTGAAACTGGCTGTCATTGCCAACCGCGATGATGAAGGACTGGTCGGCGGCAGGGAAGGTCTCGTATGGCACGATCGTCGGATGCCCATTGCCGAGGCGGCCGGGAACGTTGCCTGACACCAGATAGGCAACGCCCTGATTGATCAGCCAGGAAACCTGGGCGTCCAGAAGGGAGATGTCGATGGACTGGCCTTCGCCGGTCAGATGGCGGTGATTGAGAGCTGCGAGAATGGAGACGGTGGCATACATGCCGCACATGACGTCGGCGATACCGACGCCGCATTTGGTTTCCGTGCCGCCCTCTTCGTCCGGAAAGCCGGTCAGGGACATGATGCCGCCCATACCCTGGATCAGAAAGTCGTAGCCCGCCCGGTGGGCATAAGGCCCGGTTTGGCCGAAACCGGAGATCGAACAGTAGATCAGACGCGGATTGCGCTGCTTCAGCGTCTCGTAATCGAGGCCCCGGCGTTTCAGATCGCCGACCTTGAAATTCTCGACAAGAATATCGGCCTTGGCGGCAAGATCCGCGATCAGTCGCTGGCCGTCAGCGCTCGCCAGGTCAATCGCAACAGATGCCTTGTTGCGGTTGGAGGAAAGGTAATAGGCGCTTTCCGCCGTCTCGTTGCCGTTCTCATCCTTCAGGAAGGGCGGCCCCCAGCCACGCGTGTCGTCGCCGCGCCCAGGGCGCTCGATCTTGATGACTTCGGCGCCGAGATCGCCCAGGATCTGGGTACAGGTCGGGCCTGCCAGAATGCGGGAGAGATCGAGGACGACGAGGCCGGACAGGGCGCCGGGGGCGGGCTGGGACACGGTATCACCTGACATGAAGAAACGTTTTCCGGTATTGGGCACAGGCGCAAGGTGCCGTCAACCGCGGCGTGCTGCAGGCGGGGACACGCCGGCTCACAATTTTATGAATTCGTGCCTTTGGGAAGAACCATTGGCAGAGCAACGGCTCTCCTCCGCGAGGAGGGCGGCGGATTGCCTCACCTCACGCCGCTTACCCCTTCCCGGTCCAGCCTTTCATCTCACCAAGCTCTCTCCAGGCGCGCCTGATCCACTTGGCCCGGACACTGTGACCGCCGTGATGCAAGCAAAGCTCGAGCAGACCGGTCGCGGGTTTCCACCGTTCGCATTCCAGATTGCCGTCGCTGAACTTGCTGGGCTGCACGTTTTCCAATCCGTTCTGGCGGCGCCAGATGCCGAAGCTTTCAAGGACGTCACCCTGTTTCCACTTGCCGCCGCCGAGCCAGCGCCCTTCCAGCGGCACGACCGTGTCCGTGGTGCCGTGGACGTGGAAAAGATAGGGCGGCTCGGTCGGGCAATCCTGCGGCAGCGGCTCCCAGAAGGCCCCCGCAATCGGCGCATAACCGGCAAAACGGTGGGAATCCTCGCAGGCCACATACCAGGTCATGAAACCGCCGGAGGAAAATCCGGAAAGCAGCGTGCGCTCCCGGTCCACGCCAAAGCGGTCCGACAGATCCTTCAGAATGTCTTCAAAGAACACCGCTTCATCACGCAGGTGGCGCGGCGCGGTCGGGAAGGACCAGGTTCCGTTGATCCCCTGGACGGCGACAAATGCAACCCCGAGCTCATCGGCCATGCGCTGAAAGCTCTTGTTGCGGATCGCATTGACCGCTTTGCCCCGATGGCCGTGAAGATAAAAGATCGCGCCGAGCGGTTCGCCGTCCTGCCGGGTTTCCGGCAGGTGAATGTAATAATCACCGTTTTCGACCTTGCACGGGATCTCGTCTCCGCACTTTGTGCCTTCTGCCGACGCGGCGGCGAAAGGCAACAACGCGGCGGCTGCGAACATCGCCCAGGCGGAAAAACAAACAGCTTTCGGAAACAAGATCGGCTCCTGTGGCAGCATGACGAGAGGAAACGTGGACAGTTGAATTGCGTCAATCGGCGGTCGGTATAAGTAGAACGACTTATGAAGAATGAACCGATGTCGCCGAATGTCCAGTTGTCAGCATTCACAAGTCAGGGAGGTGCCGGTTTCGACACCTAATCCCAGGCGCCTTCCGTCGGAATGTTGAGCACCCGCCCGCAATGTTTGCAATGCACGGCATCCGGATCGTGCCGGCTGAGGCCGCAATCGGGACAGGACAGCTGGACCTTGGCCGGGCGGAAGATCGTCTGCACGAGGCGCAGAAACAGGGCGACGCCGAAAATCATGATGAGCACGGTCAGAAGCCGGCCGAGGCTGTCGCTCATGGTGATGTCGCCAAAACCGGTTGTGGTCAGGGTCGTAACCGTAAAATACAGCGCATCCAGATAGTTGTTGATATTCGGATTGCGGTCATCCTCCAACACGAAGACGATCGCGGTGACCACGAATATGAACACCAAGAGATTGATGGCGGACTGGAAGATCTCCTCATTGCGCCGGAACCAGCTTGACGCTCTGCGCAGTTCCCTCAGCAGATGATAAGAGCGCATCAGCCGCAGCATGCGGACGACCCGCAGGAAACCGAGATTTTCGAAGAATGCGGGAGCGATCAGCGAGATGATCACCACGACATCGGCAAGTGACGTAAAGCTGAAGACATAGCGTATTGGCTTTACCGAGACGATCAGCCGGGCGGCATAATCCAGTGTCAGCACCGCCGCACTGGCATAGTCCAGTTCATGATGTTGCCGATCAGGATCGAGCACGGATGAGACAATGAAGTAACCGATAGTGATCAGATCGAAAGCCAGCAGCGCGTAGCGAAAGGCGCGCGCCTGTGTCGAATGACCATAATAGAGCTGGCGGAAAAATCTCTGTAAAGCCGGTCTTTCTGCCGCCATCAGCAACGCCTCGATGCCTGTTCGATTCCGCCAGGGGCATCCTCCCTCCAGCCGGATAATACTGGAACCTGCCCGTTCCCTTGTTTCAAAGTCTTAACATGCCTTCACGCTGCCGCCGCATGGCATTCCCGCGGATTGCGCCGTTTATTCCACAGCCGCTACGCTTGATATAAGGTTTTGACAAGTTCGGGCGACCCTGCCAAGTCCAATACAAACAAGAACAGGACGGGACGTTACATGTTTGATTTGTCGGGACAAGTTGCTTTGGTCACGGGCGCAAGCCGAGGCATCGGCGAAGCGGCGGCCCGGAGCCTTGCGAAATATGGCGCCAAGGTGGTGCTTGCGGCGCGCTCCGGTGCGGATATCGGCCGGATTGCGGATGAGATCAGGGCGCAAGGCGGCGAGGCCACTGCCATTGTCTGCGACGTGTCCAGCTTTAACGATGTCGCCGGAGCCGTTCAGGCGTGTATCGATACGTATGGCGGCATTGATATTCTGGTCAATAATGCCGGCGTGATCGAGCCGATCACACGTATCGAGGAATCAGATCCCGATGCCTGGGGCAAGGTCATCGATATCAATGTGAAGGGCGTCTATCACGGCACTCGCGCCGCTGTCCCGCATATGCTGGAAAAGGGCGCAGGCACCATCGTCAACATCAGCTCCGGCGCGGCCTCCAGTGCTCTCGAAGGCTGGAGCCACTATTGTTCGTCCAAGGCGGCTGCCCTGTCGTTGACGCGCTGCGCCGACAAGGAGTTCGGCGGCAAGGGCCTGCGCATTGTCGGCCTCAGCCCCGGCACAGTCGCCACGCAGATGCAGGTCGACATCAAGGCCTCCGGCATCAACCCTGTCAGCCAGCTTGACCCGTCAGTTCATATTCCGGCCGAATGGGTCGGCGAGGCAGTCTGCTGGCTGTGCACCGATGCGGGCGATGCCTATCGCGGCGTCGACTGCTCGTTGCGCGACGAGGACGTGCGCAAGTCTGTCGGGCTGGTCTGAATTCTTGAAAGACCCTTGAATCAAAAGAGGGCCGCGGAGCGGCCCTCTCATGAGATCGACGTGTCCGAATGTCCGGATCAGATCCCGGCGAAACCGATTGAGACCAGAGGCTGCTCCAGCATCGTTCCATTCCGCCCAGACGATTGGGCCACGTTGCGATACTCATTAGACATGGGCACACCTCCTTTCAATTGTTGAAGACCCCAACAATGTGAGCCGTAACCGGTGGCGGCACAAGCTGAAAGCGGCACTGTTCCACTCTCAAATGGCGCAATGCCGGCGCTCTGTTACTGAGAGGACACAGCCCGATCGGCAATTGACTGGAATACAAGATCCAGCTCGGCGGCCAATTCCGCTAGCGCCTTTCCGCCTTCATCCATGTAGGGGGCGAAGACGAAACCAGGCGTTTTCCAGGAGAGTGTCGCGGTGCCATCGCTGTTTTCGGTGACATAGAAGCGGACCGGCGCCTCGATACCGGCGGCGACCGAGGCTTCAAGCATCCGCACCGCGTAGTCATTTCTGTAGACTCCGATAACCCGGTTGCCGGGGATCGTGAGCCCGCGTCCCTTTGCACCTGCCGAAGCGCTCGCCTGCGTGACCAGAAGCATTTTCTCGGCCTTGATTGCCGCTTTCAGATTATCGACGAGATCGCCGTAGCTTTGCTGTGTGGGGACAACCTGCCAGCCATCCCGGTCTGCAATTCCGTCAGCCTGCGCCGCTCCGGTGGCAACAATCAGCCAAACAACAAAACCGAACAAAATCCTCATGCCGTGGTCTCCCCGTGTCCGAAATTCA
>JBNLAU010000138.1:0-11727 GCA_050302295.1 Roseibium sp.
GCTTCAGCTTCACGGACACTTCGCCCGCATAACGTCCGTTCTCCTCAATTGCCGTGCGAAGAGCTTCGATGTCGATATCGGAAAGAACGTCCGTCAGCGAGGCGTCGGGCTCAGGGGTGCCGAACCAGTCGGCAAACGGTCCGTTGTGGAAGAGAAACGTCAGGGTCTCGCTGTTGACGATCGCAATGCCGACGCCGATTGCGCGCAGGAGCTGCTGATTTATCGCGGTGATGCTCATTTCGCGCCAACCGCCATGATGACCGAGCGCCGTGACTCGATCTCCGTCATGACGGTATCGATGTCTTGCGCCTCGAAACCGTGTTCTGCGAACGTCTCCCGGAGGAGTTTGCCGATTTCGTCAAAATCATCGTTCGTCACATCAAGGGAGGCGTGCGCTCTCCGCAGCCGTTCGTCGGAATAGGAGACCGGCCCCCCCAAAAGAAAGGAAATAAATTTGGTTTGGTGATCGATCAGGCGCGGCATGTCGACGTCGTCGAAAAAGTCTCCGACCTGCTCAGAGTCGAGCACTTTGTCGTAAAATGTCATGACCATGCGGCTGACTGATTTGAAGCCGCCGTATTTGTCAAACAGTGTTCTGGACATTGTCAAAAACTCGGTGCGTTGAAACCAAAAGGTCGAGTTTAATCAGAGTAGTCCAGTATTTCGGCAATGGAAAGTTTTTACGAGAATGATCCGATCTCAAGTCGTTTTTGAGGAAGCTCTAGGGAATGGTGCGGTGTGGTTGGCAAGGCCCCTGGGGTAATCAAAGGTCGAGGACTTCCATCATCCTGTCGACGGCCTCGTCGATGGTGCCGGTGTTTTCGATGCGAATGAGATTGCCTGGGACTTCCGGTTCCAGGTCGGCCCGCTCCAGACGCCTGCGGATATCGGTTCTGGTCTCACGTCCGCGCGCGGCGAGGCGGCTGGCCAGAACTTCGATTGGCGCGGTGATCAGCAGGACGATGGCGGTCCGGTATTTCTCCGTGGCCTGCCTGAGTATCTTCCGGGAGCCGTTGGCGATCACCGTGCCGCCCGAGGTAATCACCGTGTCACAGGATTTGGGAATGACGTAACCGAGGCCATGGGCTTCCCAGGCCAGGGCGACATCGCCGTTGCGGGTGAGGCGGTCGAAATCCTCCCGGCTGAGTGTGTCGTGGTCTTCGGCCTGCCGGTCAACTTGCCGGGTGATGGCGCGGCGGGCAAAGTGGACGTCGGAACGGTCTTTCAGCCGTTCCTTGAGCGCGGCCATCAGCGTGTCTTTGCCTGCGCCGCTCGGGCCGACAACCAGTACCATCCGGCCCGGGCCAAGCTCGGCGGATGCTTTTGCGGCAGTTTCAGGCAACCCGTCTGCCCTCGCGCCATACGCCGCGCACGATCGGAATGCTGCCGATCATCCTGACCTGAATAAGGTCCGCCCGAAGTCCCGGTGCGATGGTGCCCCGGTCGGTTAGGCCAATCGCCCGTGCGGGGGTCGAGGTGACCATGGCAATGGCACGGGGAAGGGAAATCGCCTCGATGTCCTCAGCCAGCTGGAACGATGCCTGCAACAGGGAGGCCGGGATATAGTCGGAGGACAAGACGTCCAGCACGCCCGCTTCGGCGAGTTCCTTCGCCGACACATTGCCGGTATGGGATCCCCCTCGCACCACGTTCGGTGCGCCCATCAGAACGGCCATGCCGGCCGCATGCGACGCCCGGGCGGCTTCAAAGGTGGTTGGAAATTCGGCGATTTTCGTCTTCAGCTCAAGCGCCTCTTCGACATGGGCCGTCGTGGCGTCATCGTGGCTGGCAACGGCAATGCCGCGTTTGCGGGCAAAGTCGGAGAGTTTTTTCCGGTTGTCCGGTGCGAGCCCGCTGGCCTGCGCCTGACGGCGGCGGATGAAGTCATCCATCTGGGCATCGGAGAAGCCCTTCTTGCCCTGGAAGTACATCTTGTAGGCCTCCAGGGAGACGAACTGGCGCTGGCCCGGCGTATGGTCCATCAGGGAAATCAGGCGGACGCTGTCATCATTCTCGAATATCCTGAAGGCCTTCAGGACATCCGTTGAGGAGACTTCACAGCGCAGGTGAATGAAGTGATCGGCGCGGAGGCGGTTTTCCCGCTTGCCGGTCTCAATGGCGTCTGCCAGCTTGCGCATGTCCGGAGAGGCGAGATCCGCATCCTCATCCATGCCGACCCGCAACGCGTCGAAGACGGTGGTGATCCCGGCGCAGGCGATCTGGGCGTCGTGAGCCTGAACGGCCGCGACGGGGTTCCAGCGCACCTTCGGCCGGGGGGCGTAGTGAGTTTCCAGATGATCCGTGTGCAATTCGATCAATCCCGGCAGCAGATAGTCGCCTTCGCAGTCATGCCCATCCACATTGGCCGGTGATCCGGTGCCGGAAATCTTTCCGCCTTCATCCACTGACAGGGAGCCGTCAAGCACCTCATCGGCCAGGATGAGTTTGGCGTTTTTGAAGACTTTGGGAAGTGTGCTCATGCGTTCTCCTTGCGGATGAGACGGGCGGCATCGGCCTGGGCGTCCCGTGGCGCAGTGCCGCCGGTCAGCTCAAACACCTTCAGGACCTGAAACGGCGCGTTGTGATCCGGCTCCACATAAAGCGCAAAATGGCTGCAGATGCGGCGTCTGCCTGTCACTTCGGCGAAATGCGTCCGTGCCGCCGCCGCCAGCAGATCGGCATCGCGCTCGCTGTCGAGCATGTTCGACAGGGTCATGTGAAAGCGGAATTCGTCGAAGACATAAGGATACCCCCATTCGCTCAGATAGGCGTCCTGTTTCGGCGTCAATCCGCTATTGCGCCGGCGCTCCAGATCCGCTTCGGTCAGTGGCGCGCGAAAGTCTTCGAACCGGCGCACGCAGATGTCCGCGAAAGCCTGCAACTCCGGCTCCGTCCGGTCCGGCGTCAGTGCCAGGAATTTGCCCAGCCTGTTGACGCTGAGGCCTTCAATTGCAAATGGCGCGATATCGCTCGCGAAGGCTTCGCAGGCCTCCAGAAGGCCGGTCTGCGTCACACCCGAACGCAGCAAAAACGGGGCTTTGAGCGTGCCGTGAAAACCGTAGCGGCGGGGATTGGCGGTCAGGTGCTGAAAACGCTCGCCAGTGAGGCCGTCGATCTCCGGCTGAGGCAGCGCTTGCAAAGTGTAGGGATCCCGCCCCAGCCAGGCATTGCCCAGCTGCATCAGGCAGTCGTCGGCATCAGCGGCGAAATAAAGGGCGTAGCGCATAGTCAAGAATCACGGATTTGCAACGGGAATGCCGGTGGGCGTCACCTAAAGGCGGGTCGTGACAGTTCTGTGACAGATTCCCTAAACCTGCAAGTGTTTCCGTCCGGCCTTCGCCTCAGGGTGCCGGAACTTTGCGCCCTGTCTGTGGCAGGTACAACCCGGTAAACACGCCTCCGGCTGAGCGGAGCAAGTGCCTGTCACCTCCAGAATTTCGGCGTTTTCCTTGTGGCTTTCCAATTGCCCTTTGCGTGGCGCCACATGGCCTGGCTTTGGGCCTCGTGCCAGCCAATGACAAAACCGATGGCCTGGGCAGCGGCCTGAGCGCCATCCCCCGTCAGTTCACATTTTTCCGGCAGGGTTTCCGCTAAGGCGACATCGTTCAGGTAGCCGAAGATGTTCTGCAGCTTCTTCATCCGCTTCTGGAACGGCTTCACCTTTCCCTGCGGATAAAGACTGCCGAAGAATTCGGCTCCGTAGCGCATCTTCTTCATCGCCTTGCGCATCTCGTGGCGTTCGGAAATGGTGAGTTTGTTTAGGCGCTTGCCGTATTTCAGCACCTTCTTCCACTGTTTCGCTAGCGCGCGGCTGGCGTAGGATTCGATCGGCTGGGCAAGAAGCACCGTCTGGTCGATACGTGCCGGATCAAGCCAGCCGCGGCCTTCTGTATAGGCGGCCAGATCCAGGAGAAACGCGTTGACTTCCGCCGACTTCAGATGATCGGTGAGCGTGCTGCGCGCACGAACCGCGTTCAGGTGTTCCAAAAGGGTGTCCAACGACAGGCATTGTGGGGCGCTGCCGCTCAGCGGTTCGACAATTTCGCCGATCAGCACATCAAGATCGCGCAGGGATCCAGCTTCCGAGGCAATCGTGCGGGCCTGTTGATCGAGCGGCGCCGTGGTTGCCGGATTGAGGACAGGCTTGAACAGGTGGAACGCGCTGCGCAGGCGGCGCAGACCCACGCGCAGCTGATGCGGCCCTTCGGGATCGTCACAGGCCAGAACCGCCAGCCGGTTTTCCGAAATCTGGGTGAGGCAGGATCTCAGGATGTCCCGGAAGGCCATTTCCACGCTGGCGCCGCAGGACAACCTGACTGGCTCGGCAAAATAGGGCTTGCGTTGCTCTGCTTCCCGGCCTTCCGCGAAGCGAAAGCCGCGCTCGGCCTTGCTGTGGGGTGAGAAACGGAAGGGAACGTCCTTCAAAAGAGCTTTGGCCACTTCGAAAACGGCAAGTGCCGGGCCTGATTTCAGTTCCAGTTCCAGTTCGGCCAGCGGTTGGCTGCCGGCGCCGGCAAGAATGTCGCCGGTGTCGAATGCCACTTCGATATGGGCGCCGTTACTTTCGCGCGTGAGCTGGCGCGTCGTGCGCTTCATCACCGTTTCGAAACACTCGTTTAGCGGGGCGTCTCCGATGGTGGCCGTCAGTTTTTCGCGAACGGCGGGATCTTCGATCACCGAAAAGTCCAGCGCCCGGGTCTTGACCGGATGTTCAGCTTCCACGGGAGATGACAAGCCGCCCATCACGCCCGTGCCGAGCTTGGCCGTCTGAAGCCAGCTGCGGCCTGATTTCCTGACACGCAAGGAGATCCCGGCATTTCGCAAGGCCTGGTCAGGCGTGTCGAAATAGATCGATTGCAAGGTTTTGGTGACGGCGTGGCTGGCGGTAAAACCTTCAATGGCCCCGGCCCGTTTCAGGGCGTCCTGCGCCACCGGATCCAGTTCGAGTTTGAGCTCGATTTCTCGTCCTGACTTGCTCATGCTGACTATCTAACCAAGCCCCGAGAGCTTGTCCAGAATAAGCGCACAATTTGCGCCTTTGTTTGTTGGCTAAGGAAATTTGCCTTCAGGTTCCGGATGTTGCCCATTGTCACCCGTTTCCGCGAGCGTGGAAAATCACTTGAACAACTTGCGGTGTATCCGGTTGATGCTGTCGCAGAACCAGTGCAGATAATCCGGAACGGATTTCTGATTGAAGGCAATCTTGCGGATATAATCGGGTACGTGCCAGTCCGCCGAAGACCCGTCGGGGAATGATAGGGTTTTTCCCGGAACGGCATGATATTCGACGCCGTTCCTGTCCCGGATGAAGGCTTCGCCTTCCAGAATGAGAATGGTTTCGTCGACATAATAGTGCCAGCGGAACTTGCCCGCGGTGCAGGACCAGTGATCGACGACCGTCCAGTCATTGCCAATGCGCGAGAGGTTCTTGCACATGGCCTGCGGCGCACCTTCCAGAATCCAGTCCGGGTCGATGGGCATGGGCTCCAGTGCCGACTTGTCCAGGCTCTGCAGCGCAAAGATCGCCGTTGACGGCAATCCGGCGCTCTGCGCGGTGTCGGTAAACCCGAGCAGGTCTGCGGTATTGCTCTTCCGGATCTGGCCGGCACCGCGGTCTTGTGTCTTCTGTGAGTTGTCAATCAAAGTCATCGACCGCCCCTTCCTGATGTCCGGGGCATACCTTCCAGGGCGGCAATTGAAGTCCTGTTAATTGTGGCCGGGGTTTGGGCCTTTTTGTGCCGGCTGGATCGTGTTTCCGGCAGCAGGGCAAAGAGAGCGTAAACGCGATCAGTCAAATTATCCGGTTCGCACCGTCCGGCCTGCCTGCCGGCCACCGACTTTCGTGGATTGTCTACCTATCTGAGGCGCCTAACTGCTTGCATCCTGAAAAGCTGCATGATAGGCACCCTCTCCGGTGTCAGTTGCCCCTCTGGCGGAACTGGTAGACGCGCGGGATTCAAAATCCCGTTCCTTCGGGAGTGCCGGTTCGATTCCGGCGGGGGGCACCATTCTTGTTTGCGCTACCGCCCTTCGGGCTACTTGAGCGCGGGCTTGGTTCGCGGTTTCTCCTCTCACCTGCGCCGTCTCTGTTTGCGCTACCGCCCTTCGGGCTGCTTGAGCGCGGGCTTGGTTCGCGGTTTCTCCTCTCACCTGTGCCGTCTCTGTTTATGCTACCGCCCTTCGGGCTACTTGAGCGCGGGCTTGGTTCGCGGTTTCTCCTCTCACCTGCGCCGTCTCTGTTTAGGCCACCGCCTTTCGATCGCTTGGGCTGGCAGGCGCTCACTTTCTGGATATGCCGTCGATTTCTTCAGGTGACTTTTTGCACCGCAACGGCTATGGGAGGCGCCATGATCAGACGCCTTTATGACTGGACCCTGTCCCTTGCCGCCGGACCGCGCGCGCCTGCTGCGCTGGGCACGGTTTCCTTTGTTGAAAGCTCCGTGTTTCCGATCCCGCCGGATATTCTGCTGATCCCGATGGTCATCGCCCGCCGGGACAGGGCCTGGTGGTATGCGGTTTTGTGCACCGCCGCTTCGGTTGCCGGTGGTATACTGGGGTATCTGATCGGAATGTTCCTGTTTGAGCAGGCGGCGAAACCGATCCTGTCCTTCTATGGCAAGATGGATGCGTTCGATGAATTCCGCGCCGTGTTCAACACGTGGGGCTGGTGGTTTGTCTTCATCGCCGGGCTGACGCCCTTTCCGTACAAGGTGATCACCATTGCGTCGGGCGTTGCGGGCCTCAACCTGCCGGTTTTCATTCTGGCCAGCATCGTCTCCAGGGGGCTTCGGTTTTTCGCGGTCGCCGGTCTGCTATACGTTTTCGGGCCGCCGATCAGGGACTTTATCGAGAAGCGCCTCGGTCTCATGTTCACCATATTTGTGGTGCTGCTGGTCGGCGGTTTTGTTCTTATCAGATACATTTAGATCGAGTGAGGGTGCCATGACGGCGGACCGGACAGCACGCAATCTGACAGGCCTGGTGTTTCTGGGCGGGCTGGCGATCATTCTGACCGCCTGGGGTTTTCAGCTGATCGGCGGCTATGTGCCGTGCAAACTCTGCCTTGAGCAGCGCATTCCCTATTATGCCGGACTGCCGTTGACGGTACTGGCGCTGATCCTGATCAGTGCCGGACGCAAGGGCTGGGCATTGCTGGCGCTGCTGGGCATTGCCGTCATATTCGCCTATGGCTCGGGCCTGGGCATCTATCAGGCAGGCGCGGAGTGGCAGTTCTGGGACGGGCCCAACGACTGTGGCGGCGGCAGCGCCGCGCCGTCGTCCGCGGCCAATATGCTGCAGACCCTGCAGTCGATCCGGGTGGTCAGCTGCACGGAAGCCAGCTGGCGCATGTTCGGATTGTCCTTTGCCGGCTGGAACGCGGTTGCCTCGGCCGGTCTAGCCTGCCTTGCTCTTCTCGCGGCTTTCCTGTTGAAACGGGGCGAAAAGGAAGCGACGATAAACGCATGAGCGGACCGAAAAATCCGAAGGACGAACGACGTGACGAGGCGCTCAGGGCCATCGACCGGGTCGAGGCCGAAAGCGAGACCATTGTCGGGTCGACGTTCGTGCGCATGGCTGACCGAGCCAAAAATCATCTGAGCGCGGCGGACGAGGAACCGGACGACCGGATCGAGGTTCTGGGCACGCGCATCGGCCGGTCTCTAGGCATTGTTTTTGCCATAGGGCTGGTGATTTATCTCTACGTTACCTACGTCATGGGCAAGTAATACCAATCCGTATCCCGACCTGCCGCAGGACACATTCCGAGCGGCCAAGGAAAAGACAATGGCATCAATCAATCCGATAAGCCGGAGCGACTGGTCAGAGTGCAGGGCGCCTGATCTGTCCGACTTTGAGGCGATGGCGAGCGAGATCCTGGCCGGACTGCCCGACGACCTTCTGCTGCGCTGCGGGCATTTGCAAATCAGCCTGGCCGACTATGCACCTGACGATGTGCTGGACGAATTGTCGATCGAAGACCCGCACGACCTTCTGGGGCTGTTCGAAGGGCTGGGTCTGGCTCATGGTGGTGATGCGGGCCTGACCGGGCAGATGCCCAACCGGATCTGGCTGTTCAGGCGGCCCATTTTGGATTACTGGGCGGCCATGGACGAGACCCTGGGCGACGTCGTTGCCCATGTCCTGATCCATGAAATCGGGCATCATTTCGGTCTGTCCGACCAGGACATGGAACGCATTGAGGCCGCGGCCAGCCGGTAAAGGCGGCCCGCGGCCTCAACAGAAGTCACGTGGATGGGCTTTATTCAGCCGCTTCTTTTTGAGCGCGGTCGATCGACTCGACGATCAGCCGCTTGGCGGCGTCTCTGCCTTCGACACCGGTGACCTTTACCCATTTCCCGGGTTCCAGATCCTTGTAGTGCTCAAAGAAATGCTTCACCTGTTGCACGGTGATTTCCGGCAGGTCGGTGATGTCGTTGATATCGTCGTAGCGCTTGGACAGCTTGTGCGTCGGCACGGCGATGATCTTTTCGTCCTGGCCGGATTCGTCTTCCATCAGAAGAACGCCGATCGGGCGGCAGCTCATGATCGCACCTGGCACAATCGGACGCTGGTTGACAACCACGACGTCGATCGGATCGCCATCACCGCAAAGCGTGTGCGGCACGAAACCGTAGTTCCCGGGGTACCGCATCGGGGTGTAGAGGAAACGGTCGACATACATCGCACCGGCTTCCTTATCCATTTCGTATTTGATCGGCTCACCGCCAACGGAGACCTCAATAATCACATTGATGTCTTCCGGCGGGTTCTTGCCAATCGGCACAGCGTCGATACGCATTGGAACACTCCTGTTGATCTCTGCAGGGTCTATCGCAATCCAGCCGGAGAAGTTCAAGCCTTTAATTTTGCGTTGCACCTAATCGCCCGACGTGCCTCTAATTCGAAGCAATTTGAACGGGGGAAGAGCATGCGGCGGAAAATCGGACGGTTCTCAAAGAGGTTAGCGGTTCTGACTTCTGTTTTGATGCTGTTTTTCGGCCCGGTTGCGGCAGCGGCGGATCTCGGCAGCGCTTATACCAAAGTCCGGCTGCAGAACTGCACGCAAATTGGAACTGCCTCCGAGGAAGGCACATTTGGCGGTGCCTGGGAATGTCCCGGTTATCAGGGAGAAGCGGTTTATGTGGCGGAAGGGGATCTGCGCATGTTCGTCTCCTTCGGCCCGTACGCGGCGGATGAACCGGCTGCCGGTCAGACCCTGCCGAATTTCAATACGATCAACGAGACGCTGGAATGGCGGCTGCGTGACGGCGTGCCATTCGCGACCATCTTGCGCTGGTTCCCAAGCCTGGACGAAGGCGGCAGGACCGGCAGCGTCCTGATCGTGACGCAGCTGAAACCGGGCGGAGGAACCTGCCAGATCGCCATGGTGGACGCGCAGAGCAACAAGAACGCCAATGACCTGGCCCGGCACGCGGCGGACAATATGGCCGGGACTTTCGATTGCGCAAACCAGCCCGAAATCCTCGGAAATCCGGGCATTCTTTACTGAAGAGTTCTTGTCTGTTGTGGCTGGTAAACGTCGGTGGCGAGAGGAAATCGGGCCGTGCCGGCGAAGCGGCTGTTATGCGCTCTTTTGCGGCCAGACGTAGATTGACAGTTCCAGCCGCCGTCCGCCCAACCGGCACCAGGACTTGGCTGCGAGACGACCTCCGACAGCCTTGTAGAAGGCGCGGGCGGGCTCGTTGTCGCTCAATACCTGGATGGCAATGCCGGGCATGTTTCTGGACGCGAGCGTTTCCCTGACGTTGTTGAACAACATGCGGCCGAAACCGAGGCCCTGATATTCCGGCTTCAGGTAAAGTTCGTAAATCTCGCCGTCCATGCCCGTGTTGCGCAGGCGGCAGGGGCCGTAGGTTGCGTATCCGGCCGGAATGTCGGCAATGGAAAGGATCTTGATATCGACCCCGCGGGAAAGCGCGCCGCGCCACCATCCGGTTCCCCGGCGGGAGATCATCTTCTGCAGGTCGACGCCATGCATAACCCCACGGTAAGCGCCAAGCCAGGCATCGCTGTGAATGCCGGCAAGCGCCTCGCAATCGGCGGGCCGTGCCGCCCTGAGATCGATCAGGTCCGTAGTCATCCTTCAAAAAGGATACAACATGAACCTGTTTCTAAAAGAGGCAATTGCATGCGCGAGCGCGAAAACTTTCAAATCCGGCTTCGGGCTTCAGGATATGGGCCCAAAAAATTCACCGCTCAACAAGGGCGTTTAAATTCATGACTTTGAACCCTAAAGGATTTGACGATGTTGGGAGTTTGAAGCGCGCGTGCTCAAAATGAAAAGGGCCGGCGTGTAGCCGGCCCTTCAGTTGCCCTGATGTTTGACTCATAAAATCTGGTAGGCCGGATAGAACCACGGGGGCTGGGGGGCTAATGCATTCCGCAGTCCGTACTGGCCATACCCATCAGGGTATGATGGTAATATGGGGGTTCAAAATGGCTCGCCAAGGGCTGGAATGCGGCAAAATCATGGAATTTTGCGCATTCTTTCTGGGCAAAGTGCCGTTACGTCGGATTTTCGGGTTCTCCTCAGAAAATTACTTGTCAAAAATGTCATGAAACAAACCGGGCAGCGCCCTTGGATAATTGTGGGGTTGCCATGCACCCGTTGCCAACGCATCATATCAGGCAGGTGACAGCCGGATTCCGGTGCGAATCTCGACAAGTGCGAAACCGCGAACAGGAATGGAGGCGGAATGAGCGAAGCCGATGACAGCGCGTCCAAGCGCGGTGCGGGGTTAAGCCCTTCACCGCAAAGCCACCCGGCTCCCCCTACCAAACCTGTTGTTGCTTTCGACCGGCGTGAACTCAACACTATTCTGCGGCTGTATGGCCGCATGGTCGCCGATGGCGAATGGCGGGACTACGCCATTGACCTGTTGAAGGACAGGGCCGTTTTCTCCGTATTCCGCCGTTCTTCCGAAATGCCGCTTTTCCGGATCGAGAAAGATCCGAAACTCACCCGGCGCCAGGGCGCCTATTCGGTCGTTGCTACCGGCGGCATGATCCTGAAGCGCGGGCACGATCTGGCCCAGGTGCTGCGTGTTCTGGAGAAGAAAAAGCATCTGCGTCTCGTCGACGCGTAATTTAAAGCGCTGTTTGTTTGTGCCATTGAGCATACAAAAAGCCCGGGACGATTCCCGGGCTTTTCATTATTCTTGACTGTCGGCTCAGGCTTAGTCGCGGTTGCCGAACAGGCTCAACAGCATCAGGAACAGGTTGATGAAGTCGAGGTAGAGGCGCAGGGCGCCCATCACGGACTTCTTGGTGGCAACCTCGCTGCTGTCGCCTTCGTAGTACATTTCCTTGATCTGCTGGGTGTCGTAGGCCGTCAGGCCAGCGAAGACCAGAACGCCGATCACGGAAATTGCGAACTGCAGGGCGGAAGAGCCGACAAAGATGTTCACGATCGATGCGATCACGATGCCGATCAGGCCCATGAACAGGAAGGAACCCCAACCGGACAGGTCTTTCTTGGTGGTGTAGCCAAACAGGCTCAGCGAACCAAAGCTGGCGGCGGTGATGAAGAACACCTGCGCAATCGAACCCGGCGTGTAGACCAGGAAGATCGACGAAAGCGAAATGCCCATTACCGCAGAATAGACCATGAACAGGCCGCGGGCGGAACCCGCGCTCATGGACTGAATGCGGAGGGACAGCCAGAACACCATGCCGAGCGGGGCGAGCATAACCACCCATTTCAGC